>DCJV01000074.1:7850-37094 GCA_002320555.1 Ruminococcaceae bacterium UBA1691
AAATTCGTACGCTCCAGATTGATGACGCGCTCATCCGTACGCAGCTTCCAGGCGAGCTGCCCATACCCGACGTCGACCGCATAGACCTTTGCTGCACCGTTTTGCAGCATACAGTCTGTAAATCCGCCTGTGGAAGCGCCAACATCCATACAGATTTTTCTCTCCAATGAAATGGGAAAGCTGCGCATCGCTTTATCGAGCTTGAGGCCGCCCCGGCTGACAAATGGGAGCTGTGCGCCGTGAAGCTCGATTTGATCTTCCGGCTTAACACTGAGCCCCGCTTTGGAAGCTTTTTGGCCGTTGACATAAATCTGTCCGGCCATGATGAGCGCCTGCGCCTTTTCCCGGCTGGGCGCGAGCCCGCGCTCAAAAACGGCAACGTCAAGCCGTTGTTTTGCCATGCTCCGCTACCTCCTCCAAAATCACCTGAACCATGCCGTCCGCATCCATATGGTATTGCGCCATCAGAGAAGGAACCGATGCCTGGCGGACAAAGCAATCATCCACCGCGGTGAGATGAAAGGTACCCTGAAAGCCTTTTTCCAGCAGCAGGGCGGCAAAATGCTCCCCGATGCCGCCGGTGCGCACGCCTTCTTCGAAAAAAAAGACCCGTTCTCCCAATCGCGCTGACTGAACGGCGCGGATATCGATGGGCTTGACCCGGTTCAGCTTGATGATCCGTGCGCTGACGCCCTTTTCATGCAGGAGATTCAGGGCAGCGCAGGCATTGGAAAACAGCCTGCCGAAGGTCACAATCACGATTTTCGCCCATGCGTCGCCATAATGCGTAAAGGCATCATATGAGGGCGTGTAATCCGGTGGGAACTCCCGTTGGGTTCCCCGCGGATAACGTACGGCAACGATCCCTTTGTCGATGTAAAAGGCATTGCCCAAATCATTTTTTAGTTCCCAGAAGGTGGATGGAGAATAAATCGTCAGATCCGGTACGCTGTTGAGCAGCGCCATATCAAATAAGCCCTGATGGGTTTCCCCGTCCTCACCGACAAACCCCGCGCGATCAATTGCCAGCACTATCTTGTTTCCCTGCAGCGCGGCGTCATGAATCATCTGGTCGTAGCAGCGCTGCAAAAAGGTTGAATACACGGCGAAAACCGGAAGCATATGATTCTTTGCAAGGCCGGAAGCAAAGGTAACCGCGTGCTCCTCCGCAATCCCAACATCGAAAAAGCGCTCCGGGAAAGCCTTGCTAAAGGGGTCCAGCCCGGTACCAAGCGCCATGGCGGCCGTAATCGCACAAATTCTTTCATCCTTTTGTGCAAAATCACACAATGCCCTGCCGAACATTTCGGAAAAGCTGGTGCTGGAAAAGAGGGGCTCCCCTGTATTGATATCAAATTTGGAAATGCCGTGAAACTTATTCGGCTCGCGTTCGGCAAAATCATAGCCTTTCCCCTTGATGGTGTTGATATGCAAAAGGACCGGCCGGTGCAGCATCTTTGCGCTCTCGAGCGCCTCCTGAAGCTGCTCCAGATTATGTCCGTCAATCGGGCCCATATACTGAAAGCCCATGTCCTCAAAAATCGTGCTTTGATAAATCAGATTTTTGAGGATGGATTTGGAGCGGAAAACCACATTTGAAATTTTCCTTCCGATGAGCGGGATATGATTCAAAAAGCCCTCCACGCGCGCCTTTAGCCGAAAATAACCGGGCTTTGAACGGATGACGGCCAAATACCGCGCCATAGAGCCCACGTTATGCGAAATCGACATTTCATTGTCGTTCAGGATGACAATCAGGCGGCTGTGCGTGCGTCCTGCGTTATTCAGCCCTTCATAGGCGAGCCCTCCGGTCAGGGCGCCGTCACCGATCACGGCAACGACATAATGATCGTCCTTCGCAAGCTTTTTGGCGGCCGACAGGCCATATGCAGCTGAAATCGAGGTGCTGCTGTGCCCGCTGTAAAAAATGTCATGCTCGCTTTCATTGGGGCGCTCAAAGCCGGACAGGCCGTTTTCCGTGCGCAGGGTTGAAAACTGGTCGTAGCGCCCGGTCAGAAGCTTGTGAGTGTATGCCTGATGCCCAACGTCAAACACAATCTGATCTCGTGGCGAATCGAATACGCGGTGCAGCGCGATCGTCAGCTCCACCACGCCCAGATTGGATGCCAGATGCCCGCCCGTCTGTGAAACGGTCTCCACCAGGACCTTGCGAATCTCGGAGGCCAGATTGCCCAGATCGTTTTTCTCAAGCTTCTTCACATCGTCCGGAGAATGTATCTGTGAAAGAATTGTATTCTCATCCATATCAGCAATGCTCCTAACAGACAGAATGGAAGGCCTGCTCATTTCTCACGCGTTGCAAGCCGTTCGGTCAGCTCCAGCAAAAAGGAGGCCCGGTCTCCAAAGACGGAGAGCGTCTCCCGCGCCGTTGCAGTCAGTTCCGTGACGAGGCGGCGGGAGGGATCGAGGCCAAGCAAGGAGACATAGGTCGATTTTGCCTTTTCCTGATCGCTTCCGACCGGCTTGCCGAGCACTTCACTGCTGCTCGTTATATCCAGGATATCATCGACGATCTGGAATGCAAGTCCAATGCAGGAGCTGTATAAAGACGCGGCTTTGCGGATTTCCTCTTCCGCCCCGGCGGCCACGCAGCCCATCTGCGCAGCGGCATCGATCAGTGCGCCCGTCTTAAGCGAATCCATCACTTTCAGCCGGTCTAGCGGGATCTGTTTGCCCTCGCTGTCCAGATCGATTACCTGCCCGCCGATCATTCCCTGCCCGCCTGCGGCATGTGCCAGCAGGGCAGCCGCTTCCACAGTTCGCCTCGGGTCGATCGGATAGCCGGAGCGCTGGTCAAGCATCGTTTCGAACGCAAGTGTCAGAAGTGCATCTCCGGCCAGGAGTGCGTTCGCCTCTCCAAATTTGATGTGGCAGGAAGGCCTGCCGCGCCGCATATCATCATCGTCCATACACGGCAAATCGTCATGGATAAGAGAATATGTGTGAATCATCTCCACGGCGCAGGCAAAGGGAAGCGCCGCGCGTGGGTCTTCACCGCACGCCTCGCAGAAGGCGAGTGTCAGGATCGGACGAATCCGCTTCCCACCGTTTTCCAGGCTATATGCCATTGCCTGAAACAGGATATCCTGTCCCTGCCCCTCTTCTGGCAGGTAGAGATGCAGGCTGTTTTCGATCATCGAAAGGTATTTCTGCTGCTGCTTTTCAAAATTCAGCATGTGTATCCTCCGTATGCTCCAATTTTGATAATTCCGTAATACGCGCTTCCGCCTGGGTCAGGCAGGTATTGCAGTAGCCTGCAAGTCGTGTGCCTTCTTCAAACAGACGCAAAGACTCCTCCAGCGGAAGAGAACCACCTTCCAAGAGAGCCACAATTTCTTCCAAGCGCTCGATGGAGGCTTCATAGCTTTGCTCTTTTTTTACTTCCTTCAAATTCATCCCGTCCTTTCTCTGCGGTTTCATCAATGCTAACACGTTTGATCCGCCAGTGCTTCCAATACCTCGCAGCGGGCGCTGCCGTCGGACCATTTTAGCTGCACGGTATCGCCAGCCGATACTTCTGATATGGAACGGATCGGCCTATCCTCATGATAAGCAATTGTATAGCCCCGGGAAAGCACCTTCAAAGGGCTCAAGGCGTCCAACTTTCCAGTAAGCGGGGCCAGACGATTATTTTCCCGCAGCAGGCGCTCGGCCGCCGCTTTACACAGCCGCTGCTCCAGTGTGGTAAGCATCTGTCGCCCACTTTCAAAAAGACGGGTAGGCTCTTGAAACTTTGCGCGCAGAATCAGTGTGTCGAGCCGCTGCTGCTCTGCCTCCAAGCGGCGGCGCACCAGTTGGCCGGCGGAGCGGCGCAGCGTCTCCACCCGCTCGAGCTCCGCATGCCAATCCGGCACGCACAACTCCGCCGCCGCCGAGGGCGTTGGAGCGCGCAGGTCCGCCGCAAAATCGCAGATCGTATAATCTGTTTCATGCCCGACAGCCGAAATCACAGGGATTTCGCTTGATGCCACTGCACGGGCTACTCCTTCGTCGTTGAAGGCCCAAAGCTCCTCGATGGAGCCGCCGCCACGGCCGACGATCAGAACGTCCGCCGCTCTTTTTTCATTAAAAAGCTCAATCGCCTCTATGATTTGGCCCGGCGCATCCTCGCCCTGCACCTGAACGGGCTGCAGAATCATCTGTGCGAGCGGAAACCGCCGCGACAGTATATTGATGATATCACGAACGGCTGCACCCGTAGGCGAAGTGACGATGCCAATGCGCATCGGATAGCGCGGCAAAGGCCTTTTCCGTTCCGGTGCAAAAAGGCCCTCCTTGGAAAGCCTTTCCTTGAGCTGTTCAAAGGCGAGATTGAAAGCGCCCAATCCATCGGGCTGCATATCGTCAATATAGAGCTGATACTGCCCGTCCCGTTCATAGAGGGACACCTGGCCGCGTACGATTACACGCATCCCATTCTGCGGAAGAAATTTGAGCCTTTGCGCATTGGAGCGAAACATCACCGCGCGGATCACAGAGGTCTCATCCTTCAGAGAAAAATAAAAATGCCCTGTACGATAATGGTTTGTAAAATTTGAAATTTCCGCACAGACAAAGACATGATTTAGATTCCTATCGCCATCAAGAACTGATTTGACGTATGCATTCAACTGACCGACTGTCAAAACCAATGGCGTTTTCATGAAAGCTCACCGCCCTCCTTTGCCCTCATCTGCGGCAACTTTTTCTCCCGAACTGCAGCGAGCACCGCAATTCCCGCTGCGTTATCGCAGGAAAACGAAGGCTCAGCAAAACGGGCCTTATATTTTTGACTGATTGCATCGCGGATAATCCGGTTGGACATGACGCCGCCCGCAAACACAAAGGGGTAGTCGCCATGCCTCCGGATCATCTGCTGGGCCATTGCATCGATTGCCGCACGAATGCTTTCAATGCAGAAGCGGGCGATATCTTCCGGCCTCTCTCCCGCGTGAAGCATTTTTTCGCATTGGTTCTGAATACCGGACAGGCTGCAATCCGCCCCTTTCATCGATGGCCTGATCTGGAAATGCCGCTGAGATTTCTGCGCGAGCAGATCAAGCTCCGCGCCTGCGGGAAACGCAAGGCCAAGCATACCGCCGACACGGTCGACAGCCTGTCCTGCCTTCAGATCAAGGGACTGGGCCAGAAGCTCTTTGTGAAAAATATGAACGTTATCCGGCGTCACCAAAAGCGCCTCCGTCGTGCCCCCGGAGACATGGAACGCATAGAAGGGCCTTTCCAGATACGTCAGCATACCTGTGCTGTAGAGAGCCGCAGCAATATGACCGCTTTGATGGGAAAAAAAATAAAGAGGTACCTTTAAAAAAGAGGCCACCGAGCGCGCAACTGCCATTCCAGTTAAAAAACAAGGCATATAGGACCCTTCAGTATCTCGCGGCGCAGAAGAGACGGCAACCGCACGGATCCGCCCATCAAACTCCCCCGCCAGCTCCTCAAGAAGTTGCGGCAGCTGAACCGTGTGGTGAAATACGGCATCGCTTTGCCGCAGCCCAAGCGCGCCCTCCGGGACAGGCAACAGCTTTTTCTTCTGTAATATACCATCACAGTCGGGGCAATAGACCGCCGTGGAAGTGGTATAATTGCTCGTATCAATTCCAAGATAGCCGTCCATCGTCATGACCATCCTTTCTCTGCGAGGCAATTGAGAGTTTCCCAATCTGAAACAATCGATTTTTTAACTTATCCCCCAAGCTGCCGGGATACCGTGCCGAGAACGCCGTTGATAAACGAAGCGTCTTCCTGGGAAGCATAGATCTTCGCAAGCTCAACCGCCTCATTGATGGAAACGCTCGTCGGAACATCCTCAATATACAGCATCTCACACAGAGCCAGACGCATTAGGGAAAGCGAAACGCGCGAAATCCGATCCTTACGCCAGCCGATTGCATTCTGTTCGATCATGGAATCGATTTCCGGCTGCTTTTCATCCACCGTTTTCGCAAGCAGAACTGCAAATTCATCCGTTTGCAGATAGCGTGCCTCCACAGCCGCGGAAATGATCTCCTCAACCGTAATTTCCGGATGAAAGGATTTTTCGAAGATAAGTGTAAACGCCTGTTCCCTTGCCTGCCGTCTGGTCATGCTTGTCCTCCAGTTTTTCAATAAAATCAGCCCTCTACAGCCGGGAAAACAAATCGGCTATTCAATGGGAAAAGCCTTCTAAAAAGCACAGATTTCAGAGGGCTTGCCGCACGAAACGCCTTTTGTTTCCCCTGTACGTTGTAGAGGGCGTAAAGCTTACTTTTGAGCTTCTGTCACCTCAGAAAAGTCAACTCCGACAATACTGATATTTACCCTTGTAACGACCCGCCCCGTCATATTCTGCACCGCATTTTTGACAGCGCGCTGTACCTGTGCGGAAACAACCGGGATTTTTGTCCCGCCCTTGAGCATCAGATATATATGAAGCTTAATCTCGTTTTCATTTACCCACACGCGCACGGATCTCAACGTGTCGTCCCCCACATGGAGCAGAGTCTGCAGGTCTCTGGGGCGCGCCGCAAAGCCGCTGACGCCGTCAACGTCCTTTGCAGCATTTAAAGCAATCGCAGCGATGACCTCCTCGGAAATCACCAAACCGCTGACAACATCCTGTTTGTTCAAATCATCCATAGGTTCCTTCCATTCCCCGCCCGGCGGGCGGAACAAGTCATAACATTTTGCGCCTTCCTTTGTTTTGAGAGAAGACGGCCCACTTTCCATCTGCTTTGCCCAATCGTATGTTGGCGCATTTGCGCCAAACCGTGGGAGACATAAAGTCCAATATCAGAATCGTCCTATGGTTATTATACCACAAAAGCGAAAAGACACAACTATTTTTTACAGGCTGCCTGTTTGCCGAGCAAAATGCTGCGCGCTTTCAGCAGCTATGGGGGAAAGAAAATGCCTATTTGGCTTCCATGATCGTAACGTTTTCCACGGAAAAGCCGGTCTGTTTCAATACGATCTCTTTGATTTGCACCAGGACATCATCCTTTAAAACCCCTTTTCCAACTACCACCTGCGCCGTCTTATTGCCGATCACTACCACGCAGGGACTGCCGATCTTTGCGTTGATGAGATTTTCCGTATCGGCTTCCAGCTTAATGGCCTTCGAGAGCTCACCAAGCTCTTGCGTGGCGGTTTTGACCGCCTCTGAAGAAGCTTTGCTGTCTTCTATCGTCTTCTTCAGTTCCTCGGCGGCCTTATCATGCGCCGTTGATCGATTCAGCCTTGCCTGTGCAAAGTATTCGTCCTCCACCTTCGCCTGTGCCTGTTCCGCCTTTGACTCCTGTGTGTCGTCCTTGGAAGAGGCCGTGCTGGAATTGACGAGCAAGGCGTCACCCAGATTTCCTGCCGCCTGGGTTGCTTGTTCGCTGACGGTTACCCCGGTGTTCGCTTTTTCGGCATCCGGCTTTGTGTAATACCAATTTACAAAAACTGCTGCGCCCAGTGCGACCACCAGAGTTGCCAGAACGATTTGCCTTTTTCCAATCATCATGCTCATGTTTATAATCATCCTTTCCATGCGAGGTGTTTGATAAATTTATTACGAGCGCAGCGAGTAACAAAGCAGAGCTCGTTCTTACCACGCGGACATAAGGGAATAGACTCGTTTTTTGCTCTTAAAGTGCTCACGGCTGTTTTTTTTATTACGAGCGCAGCGAGTAAGCAAAGGCAGGAGAGATTCCTCAGGCCATCCAAACAAAGCCAGCTATTGGCTTTTTTTATTTTTCATCTTTATGATCATCCTTTCCGTTTGAAATACCATCTTAGTCTGCCATCCGGGCAATACTGATGCGTGAGGCCCCGATATCCAGCACTGCGGTAACGGCCTGCGTGATACGTTGTTGGACATAAGCGGAATCACCGCCCTCACACACAATGGCAACCCCGCGAATTTTCGGCTGGATCACCTTGATGACCAACCCCTCGTCCCGGCTGCCGTTTGACTGCAGGATAATGTATTCGCTTTCCCTACTGTTCTTTTCGTTAACCTCCATCCCTCCTGTTTTTTCTTCGCTGCTGCGTTCGTTTGACTGCTTTTCATCTGCAGCATAGACGGATTCCACACCATTTTCCAGCGTCACCATCACCTTTGTTTTGCCTGCGCCACTGATAGAAGATACGATATCGGTCAGTCTTTTCTCAATGTCTTCTGCGTAGCTGTATTCTGTTTGGGTGGTTTCTGGTGGAGACTGCGCCTCCTGCTTTTGTGGTAGATGGATCAGCTCAGAGGCCAAGAGCAGCAGGATGCCTGCCAACCCGACGAAGACAATAATGGTGAGCTTTTTATCCGCTTTCATTGCCTCGACAAGCTTTTCGCCCTTTTCACGAATGTGTTTCATATCCGTCCATTCCTTTTTTACAATATGAATTTTGCCTAGGGCTCATCGAGCTCAATGGTCACAGGACATCCGAGCGTTTGCTCCAATTTTTCTTGAATAAAGCGTTCTTTTCCCTCCTGTGTATGCGGCAAAAAGATTTTGAGCTCTGTTATAGATATGATGGAATCGTCTGCAATATCCATGTCCACCTGAATTTCCGCTCCGGTTATTCCAATTTTTACAAGCGCCTGCTGCGCTTTTTCCTCGATCTCACGGCGCGCCTGTTCCGCCAAGGAGAGGTTTACTTTTTCCAGCGCTGCTTCCATCTGGTCCTCTGCATTGCCGGAATCCAGTACCGGCATTGTGAACTTGATTCCCTTTCCCGACAGAAAAGGAGAAAGAATTGCCGATAAAAGAAAAAGCGCGATCATAACCCGCATCGCTTTCTCCGTTGCGCCCTTCGGAGAAAGCGCATGAACCAGCAGGGCGCCCACAGCGCTGAAAACGATACACAATGCCCAGCTTTGCAGGGCCTCCATTGCGATTCCCCCTTTACGTACCGGATTTCACGGAAAGCATAATTGCTGTGGAGATAATGAGCAGAACCGCGTTGAATAACAGGATCACACCCAGGATCACGAGCGCGGACGCAATGCTACGTAACAGTGCAGCCGCCTTGCCTTGTCCAAACAGATCGGCCCCCATGGCGCACAGGTTCAGCGTCAACAGCCACAAAAGCAACTCCACAAAGACCGGAAGGGCGATCAGCAATACCGCCAGGATTCCAAACGCGCCAACTGCCCCGCGCACCAGGCTCAGGGAACTGATGATCGAACCAAGCGCATCGCTGACCGCACCGCCGACAACGGGAACAAAACTTCCAATCAGAAATTTTGCGCCTTTTGTGGCTGCACTGTCGGCTGTCCCCGCCAAAAGGCCCTTGAAAGATAAGAGGCCAACGAATACAGTGGACAGGAAGCCGAGCGTTACGGTCACCGTCTTTTTAATTGTATTGGAAATGCCGCCGAAATCAAAAACAGGCGAAAGTGCGCTGATCATACTGAAGGCCAGCAAAATCCCGATAGATGGCTTCAAAAAATAAGAGGAAAATTGTGCAATCCCCTGTGCAAATCCAAACAAGAGCGTCTGGGAGCTCAGAGCAAGCGCAGGATTTCCGCTCGCGGCAACGATTGCAGCGTATACAGGAATAAAGGACAACATAAAATTGCTGCTCAGGCTGATCGCTGCACAGGTATGGGAGAGGCATTCTATCACGTGGGGCAGCAGGATAATTGAGAAAAACAGCGCAGAGGTCAGGGCCATCACCTTGCTGGTCCGGCTGCTTGTGCCATTCTGAAAAGATTCGAAAACGGCGAGCAGGATTAGAATCCCCAAAATCTGCAGTGCCGCTTTCAGCGGATTTTCCAGCTTGCCCTGCATTAAATTGAGAAACATTTCTCCCAAAGCGCGCGGCGATGTATTGAATAAGGAGCTGAAATCGATTTCTGCAATGCCAAGCTCCTCAAACAGCGCACGAGTCTCCTGCGGCAAATCTTCAAACAGCTCTGCCGCACCCGAAGCATCCAGCTGGTCACGTGCCGCATCATCCTGTTTCGCTGATACGGGGAGGATCAAAAATGTAAGAAAAAACAGTACAAGCGCTAAAATTCGAATCCTTTTCATAAATCCTTATCCTTTTATCAGTCCGGCGGAAAGCTGAATCATCGCCTTTACAAGGGGCAGGCAAAGCAAAAGAATTGTCACTTTTCCGGCAAGCTCCACCTTATTGGAAAGCGCAGTTTCCCCGCTGTCACGGCATGCATCCGCCGCAAGCTGTGTGAGAATCGCCACTCCCAGCGCCTTGAGCAGCAGCGTGAGATATCCTGTATCGATTCCTGAGCCGTCAATCAACTCTCTGATTGCATTTATGAGATCTCCCATTGCCGAAGCGACGAGCAATAAAATTAAGACGGAGGCTGCGAGCTGAACGACGATTGCATATTCCGGCTTATATTGCTTTAAAACGGCGCACAGCAATGCACACACGATCGCAATTGCAACAATTTTTATAATCTCCATAACGCTATAACCCGAAGATCGATTTGATATAGTTAAACAGATTCCCAATCTGCGGCACGATCATCATCAAAACGACCACAAGTCCGGCAAGCGTCGTAATCATCGCATATTCCTCGCGCCCTGAACGGGTAAGCAGCTGGTTCAGAACGGCAACAATAATGCCGATCGCAGCAATTTTAAAAATAAAATTCACGTCCATTGCCGATTATCCTTCCTTTCACAGAATCTGAATACGCCTGGTGGACAAAACTGTATGCAGTAGTTTAGTCCCTATTTTCCACTCTATAAAAAGAGGATCCATGCTAGAAGACCGCCCAAAACGCCGAGGCTCATGTATAGCTTTGCATATTTGCTTTTCCATTCCCGTGCCTGCACGAGCCTTTCTTCAAAAAGCCGGACGTAAAGCTGGCAAAGGCTGATTTGCCCATTGAGGTCTGTGGTACCCAATTGGGAGCCAAAGGCAAGCAGCAGCCCAATGTCCTCCCGACGCAGTGGACCAGCCGCGGAACGTTTTTTCAATGATGCGCTCCAAGCCTGCGGAAACGGGATCTCCTGTTCGCACATCCGGTTGCATACATGCAGAAAAGGCAGCTCGGAAAATTCACCACGTAGCGTTAAACGGTGCAGCAGCTCCCGCACAGGCGTACGGCAATAAGAGAGCTCATTTTGCACCGCATTGAGCAGCAGGAGCACCTGCTCCAGCGCACGAATCCTCCGGATAGCTGCCGCGCTATAATACTGTCCCGTCCAGATGCAGGCGATCAGAATGCAGCACATCCCCACATATTTCATCGATCAGTTCCTCCGCCCTGTAGATTTGTGAAATCCGGCCGGGCAGTCCTCCTCCGGCAAGCAATACGACATGATCGAAGGCGCCGGTTTCCAAAAGCCGCCGCGCCTGAGGGCGGCGCAGCAAATCCTCCCGTGTTGCCGCATGGATGCTGGCAATGAATGTTACGCCTGCATTAACGCCGGCTTCGATTGCCTGTATCTCCTCCATATTGCCAACCTCATCGCAGATGATCACCTCCGGTGAAAGGCTGCGCAAGGCGGTCAGAATGGCTTCCCCCTTCGGATATCCGCTTAAAATGTCACAGTTATATCCCAGGTCGTTCTGCGCCACACCTTCATACACGGCCGCAATTTCCTCACGCTCGTCTACTACCGCCACCCGATGGCTTTCACAGCCGCTCCCAATTGAAAGCTGGCGTGCCAGATCCCGAAGGAGCGTTGTTTTTCCACTACCCGGCCCTCCAGCCAGCAGGACGCTGGAAATCTCTTTGCGGAATAATCTCCCGATTAGCGCATCCGCCGCGCCGATTACCTGCCGTGCAATGCGCAGATTGATTGATGCGATATCATGTACCGCTTTTGTCTTCCCGTTTTCACATACCGCAGTGCCACAAATCCCGGCACGATGGCCGCCCGGCAGCGTAATATAGCCGCTGCAGATGCTATCCTGATAGCTATGTACCGAATAGCCGCAGATTGCATGAAAACATTCTGTCACCTCTTCATGGCTGATCCGCACGGCGGCCGAAGACAGTATGTAGCTGACCCGCCCCATTTCACTGACAAAGCACGTCCCATTCAATCCGATCAATAAGATCGGCTGACAGCTTCTCAGACGGATCTCCTGAATCTGTGATTTGATCTGTTCCGGGATACGGCTGAGAATTTCCCGAATATGTGGGCATAAAATGGAGATGACCTGTTCATAAGAGGCTGTCCCTTTCTCCTTCATTTTGGTTCCTTCCTTTCTCACGAGTAACATTCCTTCAAAGCGTGCTACACTTTTATCAATATGAGTTCTTGTCCTGAAATAGAACACGGGTTTCCACCCGTCCTTTTGCAAAATATATATGCTGCAGACCAGAAGTCCATGCAAAAAGGAGCCGTTACATAATCCATCAATTAGGATTGTGTAACGGCTCCTTTTGGAAAAACATTGCAGGGCCATGCATTGTGGCCCGCCTTCCGCGCCTTTTCCATCGCGAATCCATGCTTTGTTACGGTCTGTTTGTAAGGTTATTTTTTCGTAATATGTCCTTTCGGCCATTTCAGATTTTTTGAAGGCAAAGGCAGCGCTCCTGCACGCAAGAGAAGCCCGCTGCCGCCGCAATGTTGATCACCGGAATCAAAAAAAGCAGATATCGCGCTTTGCCTTCCCAAACCAGCAGAAATAAGACGACACCGATCAACATCATCGCACTTAACCGGAAGATCCAGCCATCCGGTTTCCACGCCAAGAGGAAGATGCCTGCAATGAGGGAAAAAAGAATCACGGACTGAAACGCCTGTTCGCAAGCAAGATACCATTTGATCAGAGGGCTATGATAGGATTCCAATGCCTGGTAATGGAAGATCGGATTTTGCGCCAGCTTTCCGGTAGCCTGATAATTTCCGGTACAAAGCATCATCTCCAGCTTATCCAAAAGGAAACGAAGATATCCTGCTGTGCCATCCATATGGATGCGCTCTTCAAACCGCGCAGCGGTCTGCTTTTCGCGTTCCTCATAGCTCGGGATAGAGCGCGTAAACTGGTCGTCGTCCGCATAATATCCCCCGATGGTTTCACGGTTCGCTCCCATCATAAACCAGTGCGTCATTGGATACGTATACCGGTCGTCGTGCAAATTCCCGTATCCAACCGCTTTTGCAGCGAGGCTGGTGCCTGCCGCCGCAATCAGGAAGCCCACTAACAGCAAAAGGATGGTGATGCCCTTTTTAATCGCCGGACGACACAGGAAGGCAGCCGAAACATTGGTGCCTTTTTGCTGCGCTGTCCGATCAAAAAGCACAAACAAAATTAAAGCAATCAGTCCAATTGCTGCAACTGATTTGATGCGCAGCCCCAGTCCTGCCATTAACCCGCTGCCGATATACAGCGCGATTTTCCGGATTTTTTGCCGGCGGGTAACAAACGGATTCCTGCGTGCATAAAGCCAGAGCAAAAGCGTCCATATTGGAAAGGGAAGCGCCAACGTATCGGTGTAGCAAATCGGCGCATAAAGGAAAAGCGGTATGCTGAACAGGCAAAGCAGAAGGATTTTCAAGCCGAAGCGTGTGTTGCGGCTGATCTTTCCAAATAAAAAGGCTCCATAAACGGCGAGCAAAATATGAACAACATTGAGCACATAGCTTACCCCACAGGCAACAGGCATTGTCTGCGTGTGAATCAGCCGCATAAAAAAGGCCAGATATAATAACGGATAAATCTGAAATGGATAGCGCGAAAAATAGACCGGGTCTGTCAATACGCCATCTCTCGAAAGTTCCAGAGCCGACCGCAATAGCACACCATAATCCCATGCTGGTGCAATGGAAAACAGCGCGATACATAGAATACACAATGCGCAGGCCAACACCATCAGCATGATAATCGTCTTTTTCAAATGCCGCTGATTCAGCCGGTCAATTAAAAGAAAAAGCATCCAAAGCACGAATCCGGCCGCCAGCATAGCCGCCACAGCGAAAAGGCCGTATAACATATTTCTGTCCCACCATTGATGCAGCGTAACGCTTGGAAACAGAATGCGATAAAATGCATATCCTACAAAAATTGTACCGACCACAACAATCGCCCATCGATAACAAAAAGACAGTGGATGCCGCTTTCCTATCTGATATTTTCCGGACAATTTGTCTGCCACATTCTGCATGATGTCGTGCCCCTCTGTGATTGTTCAACTTCACTTTGCACGGTTAGGCGGGATTGGGACGAGATCAATTCACTGCGAAACGATGGAGGAAACCATGCAAAAAAGCTCTGATTGATAAGGGTATTATACTCCCCTCTGGCAAAATCAGCAAGGACAAGAAAGAGGAACCTGATTGCGGGGCCTACTCGCGCGATTCATGGAAATGGGTCTGGATGGTGATGGAAGGGAAACAAAAAGCAGTTTACGAAATTGGCTTTGTTACGATAGAACCAAAGAGATGTGCAAGATAAAATCTTCTTCATTGATTGAGGGAAATTTCCTGTATGCGCTCACTTTGATGTACTCCCTTTTAGCCGTTTCTCCCATAGGATTTGCTGTATTCAGTCCAATAGGGACACCGATAATCTGTCTAAACTTAAAAAAAGTTGTAGCATTCAGTGAGCATGCTTGTTAGCGTTAAGATGGTCCGTAAGCATACCAATTCTATCTGATTGCCAATAGATACGATTCATTAAGATTTCCTTTCACTGAAATGTTATATTTAGGCCAACCTCAAGTTGTAGAAAATAGTGTTTATATATCAATTATAAGCTCCTATACAAGTATTCACTTCGATTTCCATATTAAAATTCGGGCCTGATTTGCTTTTTCCTTTCGAAATGACTATAATAAGATAAAATAGCCTTCAGCTTTTGAAAAATCGTGAAAACATCGCTTTGCTTTGTCCCCGCTTATTTCCAAAGATAGAGTCAAGGCGAAAATGATGGATGAGGTGTATAATATGCATGATGGAAAAAAGACGCCTGCAGGCCCCAAAAAGCCAAGCAAGGCGATGATCGCGGTGATCACTGTCGTTCTTGTGCTCCTGCTGCTGATCATCATCGGTGTCGTAGTCGGCAACCACTATTTGAATAAAATCGACATCGATACGGATGATCCCAGCGAGCGTACAACGCTGCAGGTCGATCCGGAAGTCAAGGAAGAAGAGAACAATCTCAAGAACAAGATTCCGCAAAAATACGTAAAAGATTTTGATACGGCGGATGAGGCGATTGCCAAAAATATAAAAAATGGAACCATCTGGTACCATAAAGATGTATATAATCTTCTGCTGATCGGAAGCGATACACGCAATCCGCAATACTATTCGCGTTCCGATTCCATGATATTGATCTCCGTCAATAAGCAGAACCAGCAGGTTAAAATGGTCTCCCTGCTGCGTGCAGCTTATGTTAACATCCCTGGACATGGAAATGCCAGACTGAACGCGGCCTATTCATACGGTGGCCCTCAGCTTCTAATCGATACGATCGAACAAAACTATAAAATTCATATTGATAATTATATCAGCGTCGACTTTACCGCCTTCCGGAAAATCGTCAATATCCTCGGCGGAATCGATATGCAGCTGACGGATGCAGAGGCCAAAGCATTGGCCGGCGATTTTGCCGCGGCAGGGCTGGCGATCCCCAACGGCGCCGGAAAATATCACATGGACGGCGCCACCACCCTCAAATATGTCCGCTTGCGCAGCATCGACTCCGACCGAAATCGGACGCAGCGCCAACGCAATGTCCTAAATGTGATCATCAACAAGGCGAAATCCATGAATATCAATCAAGGTCTTCAGCTTCTTGATGAGATTTTGCCGCTTGTAAAAACGGATATGAGCAAATCGACCATCATATCGCAGGCTGCCAATGCGATGCGCTATATCAAATGGAATATTACACAGGATACCATCCCGCATACCCATCCGAAGTTAGTCAACATCGACGGTACAGAGGTCCTACTGCTCGACTGGGATCAGACTGTCAGCTATATCCATAAGCTGCTATATCCCGGTCTGGAACCGCAAAAAATACCTGCATGATCATTTTTTAATCAATCAACTGCTTCGTAACCGCTGCCGCTGGGCGCTGTCGGGAGGCCGAGGCAGCGCCGGCAGAAACTCTTCTGCGTGGCTCGTGAGGTTCTTTTTGCCCGTAGGGCAAAAAGAACCTTCCCATGTGTTTGAAACGCCGTGAGGCGTTGTAAATTTTACGAAATGGTTCTGGTGCATTTTGACGAAATGATATTCCTTTTTAGACAGGCTGGCAACTGCCCCAAGCTGCATAGACAGTTTGGGGCAGTTGCTGTTTCCCATGGAAACGGAATAGTTCTCCATAAAACAGGCACACTAACAGCATGAGAAAACCGTTTGAGAACGGAAAACTTCTGCCCTGCAAGGAAAGGCCGGTCATGAGAACGGAGGAGGGTTCCCTGAATGAACAAATGGCTTACCGCTCTCGGCGGATTCTTCGTCGGCATTGTCAACAGCCTTCTTGGCGCAGGCGGCGGCATGCTGGCCGTTCCGCTCCTGCAAAAATCCAATCTGACGCAGACACAAGCACATGCGAGCTCAATTGCCGTCATTTTTCCCCTCTCCCTGCTCAGCGCAATCCTTTATATAACCTCCGGAAAAGTCGTTTTAACACAGGCGCTCCCCTACTTTCCCGTGGCTATCATCGGCGCTGTGGCTGGATCGTTGCTTCTCCCGCACATCCCGGAGAAATGGCTGCGCCGTATCTTCGGGATCTTTATGCTTTGGGCCGGTATCAGGATGGTGATGAAATGAGCTGGATTGATCAGATCGCAGGCCTTTTTTCCGCTGTGGCAGGAGCGTTGGGACTCGGCGGAGGCGGCGTCCTTGTGCTCTATCTCACGCTCGGCATGCATATGCCGCAGCTGAAGGCGCAAGGGATTAATCTTCTTTTTTTTCTGCCCTGTGCGCTCGTCTCCATTGTTATGAACTGGAAAAAGAAGCTCATCCATTGGAAAAGCGTGATCCCCATGGCGTTGGGAGGACTTGCAGGCGTTGGGCTTGGAACCTGGCTTGCCGGGATGATGAAGGGAGAATGGCTGGGCAAAATATTCGGTGGATTTCTTCTAATTGTCGGCCTGATCGAATTGTTTGGAAAGCCAAAAAATACAAAAAAATCGTAAAACGCACGCAGCCTTTAATCCGGCATAGCGTGCGTTTTACGATAATCGATATAATCCTGTAAAATCATCACAGCAGAAACCGCGTCCACCACAGCCTTGCGCTTTTTCCCCCGCGTGTTGGTCTGATTGAGTACCTGATGGGCGCGCACCGTGGTCAAGCGTTCGTCCCATAGCCTGACGGGGATACCGCAGGCTGCTTCCAAAAGCGTGGCAAACTCACGGCATTTCTGCGCGCGAAATCCCTCGCTGCCGTCCATATTACGTGGAAGGCCGAGGATCATTTCCTGTGCACCGCATTTTTGTGTTTCCGCTACGATCAAGTCAACCAGCTTCGGCGCGTAGGTCTCTGTTAAAACAGCAACGGGAGAAGCAAGCATCTCCAGCTTGTCGCACACAGCGATTCCCGTGCGCACATCGCCGTAATCAACGGAAAGAATCACCATAGGCCGCTCCTTTTTTATTCAAACTGCATTGCATCGCGGTTTTCCCTGCGCCACCAGCTCTGCTTGGCAAAGGTGGAAAGATGCTCAGTCAAGTGCGAACTGTCATTTTCCAAAAGAATCGTCGGCCGAAGCTCCCGGTCAAATTCGATCACACTGATTGCCGTGTTATCGCACCAATCCACATCATTAAGCCGCTCGATCTCCCAGCCATGCGCATGGCACAGCAGATTTCGAATCGCGCAGCCGTGGGAGGCTACCAATACGGACTGCCCGAAATGGCGTGAAGCGATATCGGTGACCGCCTCCCAAATGCGGTCGTATACCTCTTTCATGCTCTCCCCGCCGTCGGGATGAAACTTCCACGGCTCGTTATTCCAATGGTAGCTGTCTCGCGGAAAGAGCTTCGGGAAATCCCCCCACTTCTTCCCCTCCCAGCAGCCGCCGTGAATTTCCGCAAGGCGCGCCTCCGTCTTGATTGGAAGCCCGTAATAACGGTTCGCCGCCTGCGCCGTCTTATAGGCGCGCTTTAGCGGGCTGGAATAAGCGGCCTGAAAGGGAAATTCCCGCATCCGTTCCGCCAGGGCGTCCAGCTGGCGCGCTCCATTTTCCGTTATATCGCAGTCCGTACTGCCCTGAAAAATGCGCAGATCATTGCCCATCGCTTCGCAATGACGGACGACGATCAGCTTTACCTGCTCTTTGTCTACCATATTTCGACCTTCCCTGTCAGCTCTGTGACCGACTGGATCTGATTTTCCTCCAGATAGCGCCCCAGCCCGTCGATGATTTTAACCGGCACAAATGCATCTGCAAACATCGCCGTGCCGACCTGAATGGCCGACGCACCTGCAAGCATCATCTCAACCGCATCCTCCCAGGAGGCGATTCCGCCCATGCCGATGACCGGGATATGTACTCGCTTTGCCGTCTCCCATACCATGCGCACCGCCACAGGAAATACCGCAGGTCCGGACAGGCCGCCCGTATTATTGCGCAGAACCGGGCGGCGGGTACGGATGTCGATACGCATTCCGGTGAGTGTATTGATCAGCGATACTGCGTCCGCCCCCGCATCCTCCACGGCAGCTGCAATATCGGAAACACTGCTAACGTTTGGTGTGAGCTTCACGATCAGCGGTTTACGCGTCACCTTGCGGACGGCCGCTGTGATTTCCTGCGCGGAAGCACAGGAGGTGCCGAAGGAAGCACCGCCCTGCCGGACATTCGGACAGGAGATATTCAGTTCGATCATATCGACTTCTGTTTCATCAAGCTTTTCAGCCGCTTCGCAATAATCCGCTATGACGCTGCCCGCCAGATTGGCGATGACAACCGTCCCCTGTTCCTTGAGCCAAGGCAGATCGTCACGGATAAATGCATCCACACCGGGATTCTGCAGGCCGACACTGTTGAGGATACCAGACGGCGTTTCTGCAATACGCGGCGGCGGATTGCCAAGGCGCTCGTGGAGCGTTGTACCCTTGCACGAAACCCCGCCCAAACGGGAAATCGGGTAAAGCGCATTGTATTCCCGGCCGAAGCCAAAGGTACCGGAAGCGGTGATCACCGGATTTTTCAGCTCCACACCCGCAATTTTGACTCGCAAATCCGCCATCACCACACCACCTCCTTTGCGTCGAACACCGGGCCATCCTTACAGACATGACGGTAATGCTCACCGTCCGCCTCTTTTGTTTTGCATGCGCAAACGAGACACGCGCCGACACCGCAGCCCATGCGCTCTTCCAGAGATACCTGGCATGGGATATGGTATTCCTGTGCGAGGGCAGAGACTGCCATTAGCATCGGCCTAGGGCCGCAGGCAAGGATGCCTGAGCAGGGCTTTTCCTGGGAAATGCGTGCTTGAAGTAGATCCGTCACCAGCCCATGATAGCCGAGTGAGCCGTCATCCGTTGCAATCTGGACATTGGCGCAGGCGAGGGCGAAATCGCGCGCCAAAATGCAGGCGTCTGCATTCCGAAAGCCGAGGATCGCCTCCGCTTTGCCGGAAAGTGCCTGTGCTACACCCAGCAGTGGCGGTGTGCCGATCCCGCCTCCCACGAGGAGGATGCCTTCGCCATCCTCCGGCAGGGAAAACCCATTGCCAAGCGGACCGAGCACGTCGAGCAGCTCGCCCACCTGCCTTTTGGAAAGCCACTCGGTCCCTTTTCCACGCACTTCAAAAACGAGGCGCAGCGCGCCATTTTTGCGGTCGATCGCGCAGATCGAAATCGGCCTGCGCAGCGGCTGCTCGCCGCAGCGGATGTGCACAAACTGACCGGGTATGGCAGCGCCGGCAAGTTCCGGCGCAAAAAGCGTGATATCATAGGCCGCCTGGCTTAAGCGTCGCATCACGGCAATCCGGCCCTCTGTCTGTAGATAAGCCATCAGTTTCATCATCCTTTTCTCGGAAGCTTCCGGTAGTGCGGCAAGATCGAACCGTCAGGCCAGATCGACTAGTTCAATATCCTCCAGCGTGCGCTTATTGGATAGGCAGCGCGTGAGCGCATAGGCCGTATCCAGAGAGGTAAAGGTGGGAATTTGACGCTCCAGTGCCTTGCGGCGGATTCGGATATCGTCGATGATCGACTGGCGGCCCTTTTGTGAGGTGGAGACGACATAGACGATTTTATTGCTCTCCAGTAGGTCCATCGTGTTGGGCGTCCCCTCATGGATCTTGCGTACCGCGCTCGCAGCAATAAAGTTTTCATTGAGCATTTTGCAGGTACCGGCCGTCGCATAGAGATCGAAGCCGAGCTGGGAAAAACGGTCCGCGAGGCCGATCGCCTCCTGTTTATCGGAATCCCGGACAGAAATGAAGACGCCGCCCTTGCGCTTGAGGCGCATTCCAGACGCTGCAAGGCCCTTGAGCAGCGCGTCCTCAAAGGTATGCGCAATACCGAAGGCCTCCCCCGTGGATTTCATTTCAAGGCCAAGCTGTGTGTCCAAACCGCCGATCTGGTCGAAGCTGAACACGGGCACGCGGACGGCACAATATGCATCCGGCTCAATAAGCCCTGTCCCATAGCCCATATCGGAGAGCTTTTCGCCCAACATGCAGCGCGTGGCAACGGCGGCTGCAGAAATACCGGTCGCTTTCGTCAAAAACGGTACGCTATGGCTCTGCGTAACGCTTGCATGGAAGAGATAGATTTCATGATCGTAATAGACGAAACGAACGTTGACAAGACACGGCGTACGCAGCGCAAGAGCAAGCCTGCCGGCATACTCTACCGCACGTTCCTTTTCCTTCTCTGGGATCGTCTGTGTTGGGCAGACGGAAATCGAATCCGCCGTATGGATGCCGGCGCGCTCGATCTGCTCCGCGATACCGGGGATCAGGTAATCCGCCCCGTCCGTGACCACATTGAGCTCCATTCCTGTGCCGATATAGTATTTCTGCACCATAATCGGTGCATTTTCCGTTAAACCTTCCTGCTCGATAAAGCGGGAGAGATCTGTGCCTGTGTAAGCGATCGCATTGTGCTCGCCAGCAGTCAAACGAACGGGGAAGCCCAACTCACGCGCTATTTCATCCGCATTGCCGGCTGCGGTCATCCGAAACGCCGGATGCGGGATACCCAAGTCCTCCAGCAGACGGTCGAACGCATGGCGGTCGCCGAGCAGTTCCGCCTGTTGATCCTGTGCGCCGAGCACACAAACGCCCGCAGCTTTCATCATCCGGGCCATCTGCACCGCGGAAAGGCCGCCAAACTGCAGCACAGCGCCCCAGGGCTTTTCCGTAGCAAGGATGTTGGCGATATCTTCCGGCGTGACCGGATCGAAATACAGGCGGTCCGCCGTCTGGAAATCCGTTGAGACGGCATCGGGATTATTGTTGGCGATGATCGCCTCATACCCCATTTCACGGAGCGTATCCACACAATGGACGGCGCAGTAATCCTGCTCGATCCCGTATCCGATCGTAACCGGCCCCGCGCCGAGGACGAGCACCTTTTTTCTTCTATCAGCGCGGCCATTGCGCATAAAGAGCGCTTCATTATCATCATCCCATGCGGAATAGAAATAGGGCCGCTCGGCATCGAATTCCGCCGCGCAGGTGTCCACCATCTTATAGGTGGAATGAGACGGATGCGCAAGCTTTTCTCCAGAAAGGCGTTCAATCGTTTCGTCGAGAAAGCCCATATTTTTCGCACGGTAGCGGGTATCCTCGTCAGCGCCAGCCGCCAGCGCCGCTTCCATATCGGCGATATTTTTCATCTTAGAGAGGAACCAGGGGTCGATTTCCGTCATTCGGTAAATCGTATCAAACGGAATTCCACGCTTAACTGCTGCATATACGGCAAAAATACGCTCATCATTCGAGCGCTCGATCAATTGCAGGATTTCCTCATCGGAAAACGCGGAAAGCTTGGGCAGATGCGGCGTGTCAAGCTGCATCTTCAGGGAACGGACCGCTTTCATAAACGCAAGCTCGAAGCTTGTACCAATGGCCATAATTTCGCCGGTCGCCTTCATGGAATCATCCAAACGGCGTTCCGCCTCGTCAAAACGGTCAAAGGACCATTTGGGAAATTTCACTACGCAATAGTCAATCGCCGGCTCGCAGCAGGCTGTGGTGCAGCCTGTGACCGGATTTAAAATCTCGTCGAGCGTATAGCCCAGCGCGATCTTTGCCGCCACCTGTGCAACAGGGTAACCGGTGGCCTTGGAGACGAGCGCAGAGGTCCGGCTGATGCGCGGATCGGCTTCCAGCACGGCGTACTCTCCCCCGTCCGGCCGCACTGCAAAGCGGACGCTGCAGTTGCCCTCTATCCCGAGCGAATCGACCAGCTGCAGCGCGCAGGCGCGCAGCGTTTCCGCCTCGCCGTCCGTCAGCGTCTGCGCAGGCGCGACGATAATGCTGTCGCCCGCATGAATGCCAACCGGGTCGAGGTTTTCCATGCTGCAGACGCTGATGCAATTGCCCATCCGGTCGCGCATGACCTCAAACTCGATCTCTTTCCAGCCGGAAATGCACTTTTCAACCAATATCTGACGGATCAGAGACGTGTGCAGCTCCTTCTGTGCCATTTCAAGAAGTGTCGCCTCATCGGGGCAGAGATCGATCGTGCTGCCGCCGAGCGTATAGGCCGGGCGAACGCGGACCGGATACCCTGCTTCCTTTGCAAAAGCCACGGCATCCTGTACCGTACCGACCACCTTCGCGGCGACACCGGGTACGCCGGCCCTTTCCAATGCTTCCACAAAGGACTGGCGATCCTGTACACTGTGGATAATCGCCGGGCCGACGCCCAGCAGATGCACATGATGCTCCTCCAAAAAGCCGTTCATGGAAAGGCCCAGTCCCAATTCCAGAGCCGGATCGCCGCCCACTGTCGGCAAAATGCTGTCCGGCTGTTCCTTTTCAATGATCCGTTTGACGATATCAATATTCAGAGGCTCGATATAGATCCGGTCGGCAAGCCCGCGATCCGTCATAATGGTAGACGGATTGGAATTGATCAAAACGGTCTCAAGGCCCTCCTCCTTCAGTGTACGAAGCGCCTGCGTCCCGGCATAATCAAATTCCGCCGAACGGCCGATCACCGCCGGGCCGGAACCGATCACCAATACTTTCTTTATTTCGTTATGCTTCATTGCGGCAGCCTCCTCTCATCCGATCCATAAATGCGTCATAGATCCATGCCGTATCCTGTCTTCCGATTCCATCGGATGGCGTAAATTCCACGGAGAATGCAGGAGTGCTGCAATAGGCAATGCCTTCGACTGCGCCGTCATTTACATTGGTCATCGTAATTTCCGCAATCCCCTGCGGGAGGCTCTGCGCGGCGACTGAATAGCCGTGATTCTGTGTGGTGACCATGATGCGGCCCGTTTTCAGAATCCGGACCGGCTGATTCGATCCGCGGTGTCCTTTGGGCATCTTGACCACTGTCCCTCCGGTGGCAAGCGCCATAACCTGATGACCAAGCCCCACACCGAAAAGCGGTATTTTCGCTGCAAGCAACTCCCTCGCACAGTCGATTAGACAGGGCGCGTCATCCGGGTCACCCGGGCCGTCAGAGAAAAGAACGCCGTCCGGATGATCCGCGAGGATTTCCTGCGCGCTCGTAAAGGCAGGCACCAGCGTCAGTTCACAGCCGCGCCGCGTCAGCGCCCCAAGCACACAACGGGGAAAGCCGCAGTCGATCACCGTAACCCGGTAAAGCGGATTTTCCGCCGGGATATGCTCCGGCTCCTGAATGGTAACGGCCTCCACCGCGCCCGAAATGGTGTAGGCTTTGATCCTGTGCAGCAACGCGTCAAAATCATTGAGCGAATCAGTAATGGCACCATTGAAATAGCCCTTGTCCCGCAAGGCACGTGTCAGCCTGCGCGTGTCAATTCCGCAGATGCCTACGATATTGCGTTTGCGGAGATATTCATCAAGCGTGACTCCCCCATTCATCGCAGAAGGCGTATCGCACCACTCGCGTGCAATATATCCGTTCGCCATTATATTGGAAGATGCTGCATCCTCTTCTACGCCTCTATTTCCCACCAGCGGGTACGTCTGCGCAACGATCTGCCCATAATAGGTCGGATCGCTGAGAAGGGACTGATAAGAGGCGGTACAGGTGTTGAAAACGACCTCGCCCACAGTTTCGCCCACTGCACCCATAGGATACCCATGAAATACCGTGCCGTCCGCGAGCACCAGATAGGCCCGCTTTGCCCTTTTGCTTTCCATATACACACCTCCCGATTTACTTAATTGAAATGGCCGGAATACAGGCCGTAATCTCATCCCGCATGCGGATTGCTTCACGCCGCGCCGCATTTGCATAATCGCGCTCGTCGCAGCCCTCCTTCTGCCATGCGCACATCAGCGCACGGGAGGAATTGACGATTGCGCCCAGCCCGTTTTGATCAAATGCGGGACATACCCCCTGGGCGCTGCCCCCCTGCGCGCCGTAGCCCGGCACCAGGAAAAAGGTATGCGGCAGAGCTGTACGCAATTCCTCCAGCTGATCGGGATAGGTCGCGCCAACCACCGCGCCAACGCCGGAATAGCCGTGGCGCCCTGGCAAATCGCGGCCCCAGCGCTCGCACAGATCGCCCATCATACGGTAAACGGGACGGCCGTCGATGAGCTGGTCCTGTACCTCGCCGGAAGAGGGATTGGAGGTCTTCACCAACACAAAAATGCCTTTATCCTGTGACTGACAGATATCCACAAGCGGCATGATCCCGTCGCTGCCCAGATATCCATTGACCGTCAGCGCGTCGCCGCCAAAGGGAGCAAGGGTGTTGTTTTCAACTGCAACCTTTCCCAGATGCGCCGTTGCATAGGCTTCCATCGTAGAACCGATGTCATTTCGCTTTCCGTCCGTAATCACAAACATGCCCTTCTCCTGCGCATATCGGATGGTCTCATACAAAGCGCGTACTCCGGGCCAGCCATACATCTCATAATAAGCGCACTGCGGCTTGACAGCGGGAACGATATCGCACAATGCATCAATCAGCCCGCGATTAAACTGCAGTAGTGCATCGGACGCGCCTTCCAACGTTTCTCCGAAACGCCCAAAGGACTCTTCTCTGATAAAGGAAGGAATATAGCTCAGCTTTGGGTCCAGGCCTACCACAGTGGGATTTTTCAGTACGGCAATTTTTTTAATCAAACGGTCCAGAGACATAACGCAAACCACCTTTTCTCTCATGATCGCTCACATAGAGCATGTCGTTTCACTGTTATCTGCGATACACCAGATTACCGCGGCAGAAGGTATATTGAACGCATCCTCGAAGCTGCAGGCCTTTCATGGCGCTATTACGGGATTTTCCATGGAAATGGGCCGGGTCGACCGCCCAGGATTTTTGCGGATCAAATAGAACAAGATCGGATCTGCCGCCTTCTCTGAGGGCTCCGCATGGCACCCGAAGAATTTTGGCGGGAATCGCCGACATTCGATATAAAAGCTCCGGAAGGCTCATGATCCCGTTTTCAACCAGGAAGGTAATCCCTGCCGCCAGAGAGGTCTCCAAACCAACAACACCGTTGGGAGCTTTTTCAAAAACAGCCTTTTCTTCTGCAGTATGCGGCGCATGATCGGTTGCAATCGCATCAATTGTCCCATCGCGTAAGCCTTCCAAAATCGCCCGACGGTCTTTCTCCGGGCGCAGTGGTGGGCTCATGCGGTAGTCCGCATCGCGGCTCAGCAGCTTTTCATGCGTCAGCACGAAATAGTGAGGGCAGGTTTCTGCAGTGACCTGCGCGCCCATTTTTTTTGCCGCACGAATCATATCAACACTCACCGCCGTGCTGACGTGGCAGATATGAACCGGAACGCCCAGTGAAAGGGACAACGCAATCTCGCGCGCCGTTCCTACATCTTCTGCTGCTGCCGGGACGCCCGGCACGCCGAGCTTTTGTGAAATCTCGCCCTCATGGATCAGGCCATCGCGCGTCAGGGCCCTGTCTTCACAGTGCGCCAATACAGGCATCTGTAATTTGGCAGCGCGCTTCATCGTCTCTGACATTAGATATGATGTGGCAACCGGATTGCCATCGTCCGAAAAAGCAACCGCTCCCGCTTGTTTCAATGCCTCGAAATCGGTTAGCTCCTTGCCGGCAAGCCCCTTGGTAACTGCTGCAACCGGCAGCACACGCGCTTTGGCCCTGGATGCCTTCTCCAGGATATAACGGATTGTCTCCGGAGAATCAGCGGAGGGTAGCGTATTCGGCATCGCGGCAACACTGGTGACGCCGCCCGCTGCAGCCGCCTCGCAGCCGCTTTCAATATCCTCTTTATGCGTCAGCCCTGGATCACGCAAGTGGACATGCATGTCCACAAGCCCCGGTGCAAGGCACAGGCCATCTGCATCCAGCAAACGGTCTCCCTGCACAGAAAGACTGGTTCCAAGCTCGGAAATCCGCTCTCCTTCCAGCCTGACATCGCCGATTTGATCAATGCCGGCCGATAAATCTATCAGGTGTGCGTGACGGATTAGCAATCCAGACATAACACGCCTCCTCTGACCTTTTTTGATTTGCTAAGATACTGCAAACGAGCCTTCCACCCAAACAGGCAAAAGGTTCGTTTGTTTGTAACGTTTTTTTATTATGGGGTAATACCGCCTAAAGCATTCTCAATGGCCTGCCCGGCCTGATCAAGCGCATTGGAAACGACATCCCCTGCCTGGCCGATGGCATTGGAAACATTGCCCGCGATGTTGTTCAGAAGCCCGGAACCGCCGCAGGAGGTGCACTCCGCGGGCGTATCGGTGATCTTATACCAGCCTTTTTTCTTTGAAGTGCAGGAAGGAGAAGCGATCAAGCCGGTCTTTGTGCAATACTCCTTTTCGACCGTAAGGCCGCTCTTCTCAAATTCCTTGGCAGGCAAATCCTTGTGAATTTTATCAAAAACCTTTTTAAACAGGATCGCGGACGGATTGACACTTTCAGGGACTTTAATATATGCAGGCGTATCATAACCATACCAGGTGGCGGAAATATAATAAGGCGTGCCCGCCACAAACCAGCGGTCCTTTTGATCCGTCGTCGTACCAGTCTTGGCCATCGTCTGAAAGCCGCTGACGGCATTCGCCTTTGTCGTGCCGTACCCGGTGTTTGCCTGCAGCAGCTCGCACATCACGTCAGCCGTGTCCGGAGAGAGCGCCTTTTCGCCCTTTACAGAAGTCTGCAAGAGGGTTTCGGAGCCGGAGCTGTTGGTCACTTTGTAATAGCAATAGGGCTCATAATACGTACCGCCGTTGCCAAAAGCCGCAAAGGCCGCCGCCATATCAAGTGTAGTAACGCCTTGCGTAAAAGCGCCTGTTACAAGAGGCGCCCAGTCCGCATCTGCCTTTTCCAGGGTGGACAGATGAAAACGGTTCTCCAAAAAGTCAAACGATGTTTTGATCGTAATTTTCTCCAGCATACGGGCCGGTACAGTATTCAAAGAGTGCATCAATGCATACTGCAGCGGGTGCAGGCCTCCATCGCCCGGATCATTGCCGTAGTTTACAGGCCAAGGTTTACCATCAACATAACGGGAAGCCGAATCCCGAATCATAGAGGACCAATAATAGAGATTATTCTCAATCGCGGGCGCATAAATGCTCAAAGGCTTGATGGAAGAACCTGGCTGACGCTTAGAAGATACAGCGCGATTTAATCCACGATTCTGCGTCTTTTTACCCGCACCGCCTACAATGCCTACGATCCGGCCCTTGTAGTCCATAACCGTCATAGCGGATTGTATCCCTTTGTTCATCATATTGTTACGGTTATAGAAAACATCCTCCATCGCGGCCTGTACATCAGGGTCCATGGCCGTATAGATTTTTAGGCCGCCATAATAAACCTTTTGCGTCGCCTGCTGTTCCGTCAGGCCATATTGCTCCATGAAATCGTCAATCACCTGATCGACAACATAATCTACATAATAGCTCTGGATCTTGCTTTCCGTCTGCGTTGACTCTTTGTCATCCTTGTGCGCCGCTTTATATTCGTCGCTGTTGGTAAAAACGAGCTTATAATTGATTGCCTCGTCATATTCCTCCTGCGAGATTTCCTTCGTCTCCAGAAGGACATCCAGCCCATATTTTTGCCGGGTCTTATTCTCCTTCGGATTGACCAGCGGGTCATATTTATAAGGATACTGTGTGATGCCCAGCAGAGCCGTGCATTCCGCAAGATTTAGCTCGCTGACATCCTTGCCAAAGTATTTTTCCGCCGCCGTTTTTACGCCATAGCAGCCCTCGCCGAGATAAATCGTATTGAGATAAGCCTCCAGAATTTCATCTTTGGAATAATTGCGCTCCATATTTAATGCGTAGAGGATCTCGTTAAATTTACGGACGATCGTGACTTCCTTATCGCCCGTCAGATTTTTGATCAGTTGCTGCGTAATCGTAGAACCGCCCTGCGACAAACCGTGCATAAAGACTGCGGAAGCCGTGCGGAACCAATCGACGCCATTGTGCTTTTCAAAGCGTTTATCTTCAATCGCGATCGCAGCTTTTTTCATCTCTTCCGGCATCTCACTGAGACTCACCCAGATGCGGTTTTCTGAGCCATGCAGACGTGTTACCTCAACAGGCTGCTGCTTGTCGTCGTATGCATATACGATTGTCGTCTGATTCTGATTTGCCTTATACTCATTCAGGTCAATCGCTGGATCACCATGCGTGAAAACGAAGATATAAACAAGCAGCGTCATGCCGACGATCAAACAGGTCAATGCCAGAGTCGACAGAACCCCAAGCAATACCTTGATAGGGGTGGAAAGCTTGCGGCCTGCTTTTTTGCTGCCCGGCTTGCGCGTACGGGGTGCTTGTCCCTTGCGAACCGAAGAATGATGGGCAGCTTCGGCTTTACCAGCCGCTTTTTTCATAGGCTTGGAATTTCGTGGATCGTGATTCATAAAATTCACTGCCTCCTTTTCTATTCGGTTATTATAGCATACTTTCGCGGAAAAGTTTAGTAATTTTCAAAAATTCGTTTCTGGTAAAAACTGAAACAGGGATAGGCCATTTCCATTCTCTGGTATAAAGCCGAAAAAATAAGCGCAAAATAAAAGCGAACTTGTTTAGAAGCGGAGGGAGAACCCATATGATCAGAAAAGGAATCCGCATTTTTTGCGCGGTCTGTCTGATATTCTCTGTTGTCATTTTGACAACGGACGCAGTCCGCACTTCCGTCACCGGAGTGGAAACCGAAGCCGCCAGCACACAGGAATCCGCGCAGGCGCCTTATACGCTGGGCGTATATCAGGGAAAAATTGCCTCTTTCCA
>DCJV01000158.1:0-10662 GCA_002320555.1 Ruminococcaceae bacterium UBA1691
GACGCTTTCTGTATCCGATTTGGACGGAATGCTTCTCAACCGGTTTTGAGCAGACGATTTACGCCTCCGATTGATGATGTAGCCAATATGGAAAAAGGCGCACTGCACACCGAATCACGGTTTTGCAGTGCGCCTTGCTTGCAGGGATCAGGCAGCAATGGAATCGAGAATCTTATATGTGATAGGTAAGAGTTGCGCAGCCACTCGCCGGCGCCGCTGAGGCCATTTGCAAAAATGCAGGGATCGTTGATTTTCGGCTGTGGCAAATCTCACCGGAAAGCCGAGCAGGCAAGCAGAAGCTGGATTATGGTGAGTAATACCGCTGCGATTTGCTCAAGCATGGCGAAACATTTTCTTTCTGATTCGGCAATCTGGATTTGGAGGAACTGTCACGTATTGTGTGCGTAACGCCGGACAGCTGTTTCCCGTTTTTTCAGCTGGTATCATACCTGGCGGTAGGCCGAAAACTCCGTTCGCATGAGCCTAGGCTCCTTCGCGGCGTTTTCCTTGCCCAGCGACGCTATGCCCAAGCCAAGACAAACTCTAAAATTTTTCGCTTCCTCCGATGATCAACACGATCACCATCCAGAAAAGCTGATAGAGCAATAGCTGGACCGCGCCGAGCATCGTAACGTCTGATGTAAAGCACAGCACGCCTACCAGCGCCGCGCCGAGCGCTGCGGCCGCAGTCTGCAGAATGGTCAACAGCTTGGAACCGCTTTGTAGTGTCGCGCAGGCAGCCACACTGCGTAAAAAATTCTGGATGCGCCCGTCGTGGACGATGCCCGCGTTTGCGCGCTGCAGTGCTGTGGAGCGGTATTTGCGATAGAGCGCACCCGCCTGCGCGCTAATCACTTTCACACAGTTTTGCGGAAGGTCGAAGGTCTCCTCTACAAAGGAATCTGTAATATTGGGATCAGAGGTTCGCACGAGGATCGTAATCCCCTTGCGCTCCAGATTTTTCAGGTGCGCCGCTACATTCGGGTCCGCCTGATAGCTGACGACGAAGAGCGCGGATATGAGCCCGTCCACTGCGAGATACATCACCTGCCGGCCGTCGTGGCGGTATTTTGCCTCGCTCTGACGAGGGGGAAGCTCCACATTATGGTGCTGCAAAAGCTCCCGGTTGCCAACCAGAATACGCCTGCCGTGAATCCAGCCGGAAAGGCCCATGCGGTCTTCATAGGACAAATCCTCCACGGGCGGAAGGATCCTTCGGTTGCCGAGGATCACGCTGTCAAAGATTTCACCCAGTGGGCCACCCGCAGAGATGACCAGCGCGGCGGCATCCAGGATCGCTTCGTCCATGCGCATGCCGTGGAAGGATTTGAAGCCGTGGATATTGCAGCCGCCGTGCTTGAAGATATCCGAGGAATCAAAGACGACGGCATTCGTCTCGCCGCAGTCCTGCGCCGCCGCATAGCCGGAGACCATGGCCCCGCCCGCATTGAGTGCCTGGTTAGCACGGAAAAGCGGCAGAGCTGCGCCGAGCGAAAGAGCAGCAGGAACGGCAATGCAAAATAATGCGGTCAGAGCGGAAAAACCATTCAGAACGCTTTGATTCAAAACGGCAACGGCAATGCCCGCTGCCACGGAGAGCAGCAATACGGCGGGGACCAGTTTAACGGATAGTCGGTCGGCCGGTTCCAGATGCTCGGAAAGCGCGCGGAAGCGGGCGGGAAAGGCCGTGCGCGTGGAATAGCGCACATCCGGATCGCCAAGCAGCAGACCGCGGCCGATTTCATAAGCGTCGTCCTCATCGGGGATCTTTTGGACGGTATAAAGCGGCGTGTCCTGGGTGCAGAACAGAAAATTTTTTGCAATGCTCTTTGCGTGCAGCGCCTTGCCAATCATATTTGCAGAGAGGAGTAACCCCGCTGCAGCGCCGAACAGATGCGCTTCCACATTGGCTCCCGGTGAGAAAAATAAGTAGAGAATATTCTGAATCAGAGCAAATACGGCGGCAAGCGCCGCGCCGGAATCAGCGTTGCATTTTAATCGGAACAGCGCGCGCAGGCCGCTGCGTATGACCGGCAGCGTCATCAGAAGAACGCCTGCAAACAGGACGAGATGGATCAAGGAATAGAGCTTTTGATCTGCGCTGAAGAAGATGAGTGCCTCCCCTTCTCCGCGGAAATAGGAGAAGGCCTGAGGTAAAATGCCACATATGATCAAAAGCAGCTCGAATAGTCCGGCGCCGAACGCGCAGCGCTTTTCCAGGGCTGCTCTGCGACGCATGAGGCTGCGCAGCGGGGCCTTTTGCACAGGCGAGGCGTATTCTCCAATCGGGCTGGCCAAGCTTTCATCCGGTTGTTCCGGCTCGTCCGGCGGGATGGAGGTAGCAAGTGACTCCGGCTCCCCAGCGGGGAAAGCCGGCTCTTCCACTGCGGCAAGCTTGAATTTTTTGATTTTTTCTTTTCGGACTGCCTGCAGATGCAGCTCTGCCTCCTCCTCATTGAGAACAGGCGCGGGTTCTTCAGCCTCATTGAATCCAGCTAGTAACAGTTGGCCATCCACCATATCTTTCGCAAGAGGTTCTTTCGGCGAATCCTGCTTTGGAAGGAGTGTATCCGGAGCGCCAACCTCGCGGGTCTTCTCCTGGCCGATTGCTGCGTCGATTTCATCCTCGGCCGCAATGAGTGTGGGCAGGGGCTCCAGATCGGCGGTAGCGCTCAAATCGCTCTTTTTCCGGATCAACCCGGGCTTATCGATGAGCGGGACTTGACCCTTGCGCATTGGCTGCGGTTCAATCGGGATCTTTATGGTGGGCTCACGAAAAAAACGCTCACGGTATTTGTCTGCCCCCAGAAGGGGCTGCCCATCGCCAGGCGGCGTCCAGTTTTCACGCGCCTCTCCCAGCAGGCTGCTGCGGTCAATATTGGGATCGAATGGCGTTTGCATACCGGTAATTGGCGTTAAAACCTGTTCCAGGCGGGCAAAGCGGTCTTCTTCTGAGAGGCTCGCCTGCACGGGCACTTCGCCCGGCTGTTCTGCTGCCGGGGGGGCCTTTGCTTCCCGCGGCATGTTCTCTGTGGCCGAAGAAAGGGGCAAAGGGACAGGGCAAAAGGGTTCGTCAGTTTCCTCAAAGGGAGGAAGGAACGTCCCCGGGGGTTCTTTATGATCGGGGATGCCAGTTTCAGAGGCAGCGCTGTCAGCGATTTCGGCAGAGGTTGGTGAAGGTGGAGATTCCATGCCCTCCCCTATTTCGGTGTTTTTTTCTCCGTTGGGCTGCTGGATTGAGTTGGAGGAGAGAAGCTGTTCGACCTCATCCAGCGACCAGAGGTGGGAGGGCTGCCGGGAATCTTCGCCCGGCGTGGCTTGCCCGGCCCCGGCTTCCATTAAGATATCATCAAGAGTAAAGGAGGAAGACTTATTAAAATCGTAGCGATCGTTCAATTTTGTCACCCCAAATGAACAACATAACGGTTTTTTAGCGGAAAGATGGATAGAAACGGCTTATTCTCCGGGCCGGACAGAGGAAAGGCCGGCCCGCTGCCGTGCGATTTCATACATCAAAATGCCCGCGGCAACAGAGGCGTTGAGCGAATTGATCTTTCCCTTCATGGGAAGGGAAACGATGAAATCGCATTTTTCTTTGATAAGACGCCCGAGGCCACGGCCTTCGGAGCCGATTACAAGCGCGGCAGGGCCGGAATAATCGGTTTCACAAAAAGGGGTTCCATCCATATCAGCGCCATAGATCCAGAGCCCCTGTTTTTTGAGCTCGTCCAGCGTGGTGGCAAGATTGCCAACCCGGGCAACAGGCAGATATTCGAGCGCGCCTGCGGCGGCCTTGGAAACGGCAAAGCTCAGGGAAGCTGCATGGCGTTTTGGAATAATGACACCGTGCGCACCCGCGGCTTCTGCTGTCCGAATAATTGCACCGAGATTGTGCGGGTCCTCCAATTCGTCGCATATAATGAGAAAGGGGGCCTCCCCGCGCTGCTGTGCAAGAGCAAGGAGATCAGCCACACAGGCGTATGCATGGGCGGCGGCATATGCTGCAACGCCCTGGTGGTTTCCCCGGCCGCAGAGGGAATCCAGCTTTTTGGCATCAACCTCTTTGATGACGATCCCCTTTTCACGGCACTCTGCAAGAATACGCCCGATAGAGCCGCTGCGCTCCCCGCGCGCGACCAAAAGACTGTCGATGGCCCGACCAGCCCGCAGTGCTTCCAGAACGGAATTGCGCCCGATGATCAGATCCGTTTGCGTTCCGCTTTTTTGCTGCTCCATAGGCTAGCCCTCCGCTTATCTTGTATAATATCAAATATTATACCACATTTTGCTGTGGATTGACAGCAAAATTCTACCTTTCTCTCCCGCGCGCCGCAGGAAATATTTTCCTAAAGATTCAGGCGCGTGGATTTTAGAGAGATGCACATAAAACACCCGGCCGAGAAAATTGTTTTGGCGCCACCTCTTGCATAAAGACGGCAGATATGATAAACTCAGATAAAAAATGAGGAGATTTCCTCTTTATTTATGGCGGTTTTGTTAAATAACCGTTAGCTTGGGAGGAACGAATATGGGAACCTGCCCGAAATGCGGAGCAAAGCTGAAGAAGACGGATTGGCGCCCGAACTGCTGGAACTGCGGCGTAAACATCATGTATTACGGGATGGAGGACCGATTGGAGGCAGACGCACAGCGAGCGGAAAAGGAATTCGATAAGTTTTATCATATGACAGCGGGAATCAAAACGTCGTTTATCGGCTCGCCGCTGGCGTATGTGCGGTGGATTTTGACGGTGCTGTGCATCGGTTCGCTCTTTCTGCCGCTGGTGCAAATCAGCGTGACGCTGCCGTACCATATGGTGGAGGGAGCGCCCTATGGGATATTGCAGACGGTGATGTTTGTCAAGGATATGGACTTTGGTGGGATCATAGCGGCATTCAGCTCGCCGGTGGTCGGGGATACACTTTTGAAGCTGTTTATAGCGGTAATATGCCTGGCAGTCGGCGCTTTGATGGCGCTGCTGAATCTCATCCTGATTCTGCGTGCGTATACGAAGAGCGGCGGGATCCTGCTGGCGGTGCGCTGGGGGATCGGACTTGGCGCGTTGGCGGCGGGGACGGTATTATTCCATCTGGCGGTGCAGCCAGAGGGCTTGGTCGGGATTCTGAGCGGGCAGCTGGCGTTTGGGGGATACATCGTGCTTGCCCTGTTCGCGGCGGCATTCGTGCTGCAGCTTGTGATTCTAGCGCGGGGAGGGATCCCGATGCTGCCGACGAAGCCGGAGCGGGAGGCAAAGGAAGCGGCGCAGGAGGGCGTCGTGAAAGGAGAAAAGGCGAAAGTGAAGGCCTCGCCTGAAATATAGAGGGTAAAGTTCTATCATACAGGAATGTTGATCACGCGGTTTCGGTCATGGAAACCGCGTGATTCTTTTCTGTAAGCACCGAACCCGGAGGACCGCACGACGCTGATTGCCTCCGCCCGCTTCTATGGTTGACGATGGGAACCTGCCCGATACCAACTAGAATCATAAACGGCAAACGTTATTGCTTCCCCATCCTTACTGTAGCGGCGTACGTCCATGTGTCAATTTTCATGGCGGATGGACAGTCATTTCATACAATCGCTTTTTAAGAATGACTAATTTTTTTACCAAGTGAATTTGCCGTATAGAAAAGTCAATTTTGTCGAAAAATGATTTGTGTCACGCTTTTCAAGAAATGCATACAATATTGTAAACTGGTTTGATGGGGGATTGAATATGGAGCAGCAATATAACGCACGCTTCCTCGGCGCCAATACGCCGGAGGGCTTTATTTCCCTTTTTGACGAACTGTATGACCCTGCGGGGGACTGGCGCGCCTATGTGATCAAGGGCGGTCCCGGCACGGGAAAATCCGGGCTGATGCGCCGCGTGGCAGATGAGATGGAGCAGGCCGGATATACGGCGCAACGCGTGCTATGCTCCTCCGATCCAGCCTCATTGGACGGTGTGATTTTTCCGCAGCTGCGCGCATGTATCGCGGATGGGACGCCTCCCCATGTGATTGAGCCGCGTTTTCCGGGCGCTGTGGAGGAGATTGTAAATCTCGGCGCATACTGGGACGCGGAGCAGCTGCGTGCACATGCGGACGGCATCCGCGCAGCCTTCACCAAAAATAGCGCCTATCATCAGCGCTGCATCGGTTTTCTTTCCGCCGCCGGTTCGCTGGCGAATGACACGCTTCGGATCGCCCTGGAATGCATCAACGCAGATAAAATCGTTGCATATACCTCGCGCTTTGCCGCGCGGGAATTCGGGGCGGGACACGGGCATGTCGGCCGGGAAAGCCGATGCTTTTTGAGCGCGATCACACCGGAAGGGATCGTCATGTGCTATGATATGATCGCTCATTTGTGCGACCGTGTGATTGTAATAGACGATGCGTATGGAGCGGTATCCTCCCTGATCCTCGAGCGGCTGCGCTCCTATGCGCTGGCCGCCGGGCTGGATGTGACGGTATGCCTGTGCCCCATGAGCGCAGGAAAAAGAATCGAGCATTTGATCATTCCGTCGCTTGGGCTGTGCCTGTTTACATCAAACAGGTTCCACCCCGCGCCGGAAGCGCCGCTGCGCCGGATTCATGCGCGCCGTTTTATCGATGAGGAAATGATGAAAACACACCGTTACCGCCTGCATTTCAACGCAAAGGCGGAGACGGAGCTGCTGGCGGAGGCAATCCGTATGCTGGAGAATGCCAAGCAGACGCATGATGCACTGGAGGCCTTCTATATCCCCGCTATGGACTTCAAAAAAGTGGAGAAAAAGGGCGCTCAGATCATCCGAAAACTGCTCGCACGGGCTGAGCAGCTAGAGAGCCAGGCATAAATGGCGAAGAAGCGCTTTTGGGAAGAAAGCGGGGCTGCGATTTCCGCGGCCCGCGTTTTCTTTTTCCGAATACAAAATAACGATTGAATTTTCAGATGGAATTGGTTACAATGAAAATATCTTTCAAACGATAGGGGGTTCTGATTTGAACCGATATGAAGGAGCTGTCTGCCCGGCTTGCGGACAGGCCTTTACACAGGCGGATGACATTGTCGTCTGCCCGTCCTGCGGAACGCCGCATCACCGCGCCTGCTGGATGCGCGAGGGCCATTGTGCAAATGAAGAAAAGCATGCGCAGGGATACACATGGCAGGAAGCGCCGCGTCAGCAGGAGGATTTTCAGGAGAAGACAGAGCTTGGCGTCGTCTGCCCGCGCTGCGGTACCAATAGCCCGAAGGACACGTTGTTTTGTCCGCACTGCGGCCAGCCGCTCGGCGCGCAGCCGGCACAAGGGCAGGCTTTCTTTGGCGGGCAATATCCGCCTTTCGGGGGGCAGAGCGGTGGGCCGATCGAAGGCGTTCCGGCCGATGAAACGATCGACGGGATTCCGGTTGCGGAGGTCGCGGCCTATGTGCGGACGGGGACGCGCAGCTATATCCCGAAGTTTTTCCGGATGGACCGCACCAAAAAGAAGGCCGGGTGGAATTGGGCCGCTTTTCTCTTTTCGCCGTTCTGGTTTTTCTACCGGAAGCTTTATGCGGCAGGAGCGGTTGTGCTCTCTCTGCTGATGGCGCTTTCGGTTGCGTTTTACGGCCCGCTCGAGGCCTATGTGAATGCATATTTGCAATGGGGCGAAGTGATCCTGCAGCAGCCGTCCAATCAGGCGGTTATCGACGCTGCGATGCAATCTCTGCAGAGTGCGATGCCGCTGGCAGCGGTGTTTCTGCTGCTGCAATTGGTGCTGCATGTCGTGTGCGCGCTGGTTGCCAATCGCCTGTATTTCAAAAAGACCATGGGAGACCTCCATGCCTTGCGGGAACAAACGCTGGAAGAATCCGAATATCAAATGCGGATTTTCCGAAAGGGCGGAACCTCGCTTCTCTTTGGATTCAGTTCTTATTTGCTGTACGACTTGGCCTATATGCTGATCATTCAGCTGCTGGCCATGTTTTCATAAATCATTTATGGGAGGATTGTATTATGAAAGTAAGAAAAGCAATTATTCCGGCCGCTGGTATGGGGACCCGCGTGCTCCCCGCTTCCAAGGCCGTTCCAAAGGAAATGCTCAATATTGTGGATAAGCCCGCGATTCAGTACATCGTTGAGGAGGCTGTCGCTGCCGGAATCGAGGATATTCTGATCATCACCAACCGCGGTAAAGGCGTGATCGAGGATCATTTCGACCACGCGTTCGAGCTGGAAACCAACCTGAAGGACAATGCCTCTAAGCAGCATATCTATGAAGAGCTCAAAGCGATTGCAAACCTGGCGAACGTTTATTTCATCCGCCAGAAGGAGACCAAAGGCCTTGCCGATGCGATCCTTCGTGCGAAATCCTTCGTGGGCAATGAGCCGTTCGGCATCCTGTATGGCGACGATGTCATCGTTTCCGAAGATCCGGTCATCGGCCAGCTTTGCCGCGCATATGAGGAATTCGGCTTCGGCGCCGTGGGTGTGAAGGAAGTCCCGCGCGAGGATGTGCCGAAATACTGCACGTTGGATGTTACCCCCCTGCGCGATAACATCATGAAATGCAACAATATCATTGAAAAGCCCACGCCGGATCAGATCCTATCCTGCTATTCAATCTTGGGGCGTGTTGTCATGCCGCCGGAGATTTTTGGCATCATTGAGCAGACACCGGTTGATAAGAAGAGCGGCGAGGTTTATTTCACGGATTCCATGGTCACGCTTGCCAAGCAGAGCGGCCTGACGGCGGTGGATTTTGTGGGCACACGCTATGATATGGGCAATAAGCTCGGCATTATGAAGGCGAATTGCGAGGTCGCGCTGACACATCCGGAGATTGGAGCAGATTTTAAGGCGTATCTCAAGGAACTCGTCAAGACCTTCTAAGGAAAAACGTGTTGAAAGAACGGCTCGGTTTTCAGACGGACAGGAGGGCGGATATGCAGCATACATATTTTTTTCAAACGCTGCACTGGAGTGCGGAAGGAACCTATTTCGAAAATGGCAGATCTATCCCCTTAATCGGCGAGGTCGACATTGTCCGGGAAGAGGCGGAGTGGACACTGGGCGGATTTATGGAGATCAAGACCGAGCCGCCTGTGCGGTTTCAAAATTGTTATCAAATCCATCGGTCCGATGAGGAAACAACGCTGGAATGGGAGTCCTTCAATCCGGCGCTGGGTACGCTGCGGGGAACCTTTGAAATCATAGGAGACAGCATCATTTCCTTCTATACCTCAGAGGACGGCGTATATAGCGGCACGGAGACGCTGACGCAACAGAATGAGGCAACCTATTATAACGTGGGTGTTTCTTTTCACAATGGAAAGAAGATGTCCTCGTGGACAGCGCTGCTGAAAGCAAAAAAATAGGACGATAAACGAAACTCCCGAATCCTGATCGCTCAGGATTCGGGAGTTTATTCATACGTAGGGAAAAGGGAACGATCAATAGCTCTCCGCGACCGCGACCGCGCAGGCAACCGTGGCGCCAACCATGGGGTTGTTGCCCATGCCGATCAGGCCCATCATTTCCACGTGCGCAGGCACGGAAGAGGAGCCGGCAAACTGGGCATCGCCGTGCATACGGCCCATGGAGTCGGTCAGGCCGTAGGAAGCGGGGCCGGCGGCCATATTATCGGGATGCAGGGTGCGGCCCGTGCCGCCACCGGAGGCGACGGAGAAGTATTTCACACCGTTTTCATTTGCCCACTTTTTATAGGTGCCGGCGACAAGGTGCTGGAAACGAGTGGGGTTGGTGGAGTTGCCGGTGATGGAAACATCGACGCCCTCCGCCTTCATGATCGCCACGCCCTCGAGCACGTCGTTCGCGCCGTAGCAGCGGACCTTTGCCTTCTCACCGTCGGAATAGGCCTTCTCTTCGAGGACCTTCAGTTCGCCGGTGTAGAAGTCATAGTCGGTCTTGACATAGGTGAAGCCGTTGATCCGGGAGATAATCATCGCGGCGTCCTTGCCCAGGCCGTTGAGGATGACGCGCAGCGGCTCCTTGCGGACCTTGTTGGCGGTGCGGGCGATGCCGATTGCGCCCTCCGCGGCGGCGAAGGACTCATGCCCCGCAAGGAACGCGAAGCACTTGGTTTTCTCCTCCAGCAGCATGGCGCCGAGGTTGCCGTGGCCCAGGCCGACATTGCGCTGCTCTGCCACGGAGCCGGGGATGCAGAATGCCTGCAGGCCCTTGCCGATGGTTGCGGCGGCTTCGCTTGCTTCCTTCACGCCGGTTTTCAGCGCAATGGCAACGCCGAGCGTATAGGCCCAGACAGCGTTTTCAAATGCGATGGGCTGTACACCCTTGACGATCTTTTCTACGTCGATTCCTTTTTCAAGGCAAAGCGCGCGCGCGTCCTCAAGACTGGCAATGCCATACTCGGCAAGGCACTTCTCGATTTTCGGCATTCTTCTCTCTTTGCCTTCAAACATTACATCGTTAGCCATTCTTCCTGTCCTCCTTACTTCTTATTCCTCACGCGGGTCGATGTATTTCGCGGCCTCGTCGAAGCGGCCGTAGGTGCCGATATTCTTCTCATAGGCTTCCTTCGGGTCAACGCCGTGGCGGATATCCTCAAGCATCTTGCCGACCTTTACGAACTGATAGCCGATGACCTCGTTATCTGCGTCGAGCGCCATTTTGGTGACATAGCCTTCCGCCATCTCCATGTAGCGCACACCCTTCGCGCCGGTGGAGTACATCGT
>DCJV01000158.1:10696-15285 GCA_002320555.1 Ruminococcaceae bacterium UBA1691
GTCTGGCTGCGGCCGTATACGATCTGCTGGAAGAGCTCGCGCATGGCAACGTTGATCGCGTCGCACACAAGGTCTGTATTCAGGCATTCGAGCAGGGTCTTGCCGGGCAGGATTTCCGCCGCCATAGCAGCGGAATGCGTCATACCGGAGCAGCCGATGGTTTCGACGAGCGCCTCCTGCACAATACCCTCCTTGACGTTGAGCGTCAGCTTGCAAGTGCCCTGCTGCGGAGCGCACCAGCCCACGCCGTGCGTCAATCCGGAAATGTCCTTGATCTCATAGGCCTTTACCCATTTCCCCTCTTCGGGAATTGGCGCAGGGCCGTGATGCGGGCCTTTGGCGACCGTGCACATGTTTTCCACTTCGCGGGAATAGTTCATAATCCGTAACTCCTTTCGATGTTAACATCCATTGGGATCGGTTCCAACACGGGAACAGAACTAAACCCTATTATACTCAAATCCCTCTTTTTCCGCAAGTTTCAAAGAGGAGGTTTTAATCTGCAGAGAGAGAAAAAGGCCATGCGAAAAGGCCTACTTTTGGTGAAAATCGCATACGGAATATGCGCGTGGACACAATGAGGGGGATGCTGGAGGAAGAAAGGAGACGAAACCACTTGCCTTTTTGGGCATTCTGTATTAGGATTAGGAGGCATTATGACGGACAAGTCTAAATGGGGGAACAGAGTGGCGAGGCCGCTTCTGCATGATTTAGGAAGGTGTTTTTTTGAAACGAGACAGAGAACGTCGGCCGGTACGGCCATTTTCACCGGCACGTATCATCGCCGCGAGCTTTTTGGGCGTGATCCTTGTGGGAACAGTGCTGCTGATGCTGCCGGTTTCCTCAAAGAATGGGGAGATGCTGCATCCGCTGACCGCACTGTTCACGGCGACCTCGGCCACCTGCGTGACCGGGCTGACGCTGGTGGATCCGTATACGCAGTTTACCTTTTTTGGGCAGTTGGTGCTATTGCTGATGATTGAAATCGGCGGCATCGGGTTATTGACGCTGACCAATTTTTTTATGTTTTTCCTGCACAAAAAGCTTGGCTTGCGAACCCTGCGCCTCGCGCAGGAAAACACCAACGCCTGGTCGCTGAACAATATCCGCTCCCTGCTGCACATCATCGTGGTCACAACGTTGGTGATCGAATCGCTCGGCGCCATTCTGTTATCCATTCGTTTTGTTCCAAAATATGGGGTACACGGCGTTTGGGTTTCGATTTTTACGTCTGTCTCCGCTTACTGCAATGCGGGTTTTGATATTTTGGGTAATGAAACCCCATTTGGATCGCTGATCCATTATAACGGAGATGCCATCGTCCTTTATACCGTCATAGCGCTGATCTTTCTCGGCGGCATCGGGTTTATGGTGTTTCAGGATTTGCTTTCCTGGAGGAGACATCGTCATCTCATGCTGCATACAAAGGCGATGCTGATCATGAGCGCCGTTCTGATTGCGGTCGGCTTTCTGATCTTTTTCATCGTGGAATATGAAAATCCCAAAACGCTCGGCCCCCTGCCGTTGTTTGAAAAGATCAATGCAGCGTTGTTTCAATCTGTTTCAGCGCGCACGGCTGGCTTTGCCAGCCTTGATTTGAGCCAGATGCAGGACTTTTCCAAGGTCGTGATGATCTTCCTGATGATCATCGGCGCGGGCAGCGGTTCGTGTGCGGGCGGCATCAAGGTGACGACCTTTCTCGTTTTGGTCATGACTGTGGTCTCGGTCATCCGCGGCCGCGACGATACGGTGGTGCTCGGCCGCCGTGTGGCAAAACAGACGGTCTATAAGGCGATGACCATCGCGGCTCTGGGACTGTCGGTGGTGGTGATGAACGCGGCGGTCAATCTGATTTCGTTGCCGGGCCTTTCCGGCGTGGATGGAATTTTTGAGGCGGCGTCCGCTTTTGGAACCGTGGGGATGACGGCGGGCGTCACCCTGCAGTTTGGTCTGGCGGCAAAAATTGCAACGATTGTGACAATGTTTATTGGGCGGATTGGCCCGATCTCCTTTGCGCTGGCGCTGACCATCCGCGGCGAGGGCAGCGGTGGAGAGGTGCTGCCCGAGGGCAGGATCATGGTTGGTTGATCCGATATCACCGGCTGCCGGAAGATGAAAATTCCATGCGTATGGATCAAAAATCGGCCTTGCCCTTGCTAGTACCCGGTTGCCCCGCAGTGGCGGTTTTGGGGATGGAGCAAAGTTGTGCTTTCAGAAAATCAGCACATGGGGAATAAGGCTTTCCATAAACGGGAAGCGCTTGAAAAACATACAGGGGAACCAGTGCGAATCCGCTTTGGTTCCCCCTGCTTTTCTCCAAAGAAATCTGCGGAAAAGCGCATATATCCCTAATGAACATTAGAAACGGATTGGATGATATTATCGCCTTCCCGCCGGCTGCGGGCCGCCCATTCCACCGCCCGCTCCGCCGGTGCTGTTGGAGGTGACCACGGAGGAGAGCGTCAGGGATTCCGATTGGCTGCCAGCTGAGAGCGTATAGGTTTGCCCTTTCTCCATGTCCGGACAACTGATGACGACGCTCTGATAGGCCTTTGCAGGCGTGTAGGTCACCAGAGTATTGCCGTCGGAATCCTTCAGGGTGACCGCATCGCTTTCGGAGAGGGTCGTACTAAAGTTATGCAGAATCGAATACTGGCTGGAGGAGTCGGAAAAGCCCTGCGCCATACCGCTCATGCCTGCCGCGACCACAGTACCACCGGTGATTTTGGCGGTTCCCTCGTAGTCCAGCGCGCCGTTTCCGTTATTGGCGGAGCCACTGACCAAAACCGTGCCGCCCTCAATTAAGAGATTTCCATTGGAATCAATACCGTCTCCGTCGGCGTCCACAGTGACGCTGCCGCCATTTATCTTGATAAAGAGATCAGAATCTTCACTCACGTTGAACTGGTTTTGGCCCGGTCTGCCGCCCAGCGCAGATGAGTCGCTGCCGCCGGCGGAATTGATCCCGTCGTCGCTTGCAGTGAGCTGAATTTTTCCACCGCTGATGGTTACATTTAACCCCTCGAGCCCTTCGTAACTCTGGCTGATTGCAATGGTGCCGTTCTGGATTAAAAGCGCGTCGCCCGCATGGATGCCGTCGTCGCCGGAGCTTAAGGCGAATGTAGCGCCGGCGATTGTGACCGTGCCGTTGCAGTGGACGGAATCGTCTGAGGAATCAATCGTGAACGTCCCGCCGTGTACTGACAGGGACGCGCCGGCCTTTAACCCCTTTGCACTAGCTGAGGTGTCAGTGGAGTCTTCCGTTTCAGCAGTTTCCTCTTTGGATCCCGGCCCCCATATGCCCCAGCCGGGATTTTTATTGCCCTTCTGGTCTGTGCTGGCGTTTGCGCTGCCACCCCCGCTGGTGATCTGGAAGGTGCCGCCATCAATGCGCAGCACAGTGTCCGCCTGGATGCCATCGGTCCCGGCGGTGATGTGAAGGGCCCCGCCGGAAATGTAAACATAGCCTCGGTCGGCCTGCTCCGCATTGCTTGCCTGAATGCCGTCCGTGCCTGTTTGAATGGTAAATGTTCCGTCGCTGATTTTCACACAGTCCTTTCCGTACAGGCCGCCTCCGTTTCCCGCTGTGATGGCATAGGTGCCGCCTGTGACGATCAGATCGTCCTTGGATACAATCGCGTGCTTATATTTGGCGTTGACCGTCAGCTTGCCGCTTCCGTTCAGCGTCAGATCCGCCCGGCTGAAGATGACACCGTCCACATTGCTTTCCTCATCAGAAAGACGGTAGGAGCTGCCGCTGCCCAGCGTGTTATCAGAGCCGTCCGCCAGCGTGAGGAAGACCTTATCCGCTTGCTTTATAAACAAGGCTGCGTGGTCGGCGCAGTAGATGGACGCGCCCTTGAGTACGATGCGGACCTTGTGCGTATCCGCCGCCTGGACGACGATCCGGCCGTCGTTTAGGGTACCGGTTACCACATACGTGCCTTCCTGCTGGATCGTGATGGTTCCATCTTTCTCGGAGGCGCCGTCTCCGGAGATGGACGCGCTGCTTCCACTGAGGGATATTTTGGTGGCGGAGCTCTCGTCGTAGGATGCATCCTGATCGGCTTTGCTCACTGAAGTGTCGATTTCATCGGCCGAGATCGCGTTGACCGATGAAGAGGCCTTCGTCGTCTGATCGGGGGCTTCTGCCCCAGAGCCGCATCCGGCGAGCATCACGAGGACAGCAACCGTCAGAATGGCCAGATGTTTTTTCATGGCAAAATTCCTCCCGCTGAGTTTTACTTCGCAAATGATAAGGGAAACATTCCTTTGTTATATTTGGAAAGTATAGCAATCTAAACCAAATGGAACTTAAAAAACGGGCTGCCGAAAAACTTTTTCAAGAGAGCAGGATCGCAAAAAGCCGCCCACACCGAGATATGGTGCAGGCGGCTCAGCTTATCAGAAAGGCATATTGTTTTGTCAAAATGCATGAGAACAATCTCGTAAATTGGAATGCGCTCGGGCCGCGCAGGCCCTCCCTTTTCCGTTCGGCCGGAAAAGGAAGCAAAAGGGGCCGTTTTGCACGGCACTTCGGCAGCGGAAAGATGGAGCCACGACCGAATCCGTTCGGCGGGACGCACAAA
>DCJV01000023.1 GCA_002320555.1 Ruminococcaceae bacterium UBA1691
TTTTTTTTGTTCAGTGGACATTAAAGTAAACACACTGGCACAGATCCAACTCGTGTTGAACACCTCGCTGGTTAACCGCCTTTGTATTTTTGAATTGTTCGGTGGTCTGGCTTCGTGTGGTCTTTTTCTCCTATTTGAAATTTCCACTTTACTTTTGTTTAGCAAGTCTATCTCTAAATAGTGTTTACACGAGCGATATGGTATAATGGGAGCAAGAGAGCCGAAAGAGGTGTTCCCATGAGCAATGAACAACAACGCCACGACATCAGCGATGCGGTATGGAGCCTGCTGGAACCGCATCTGCCAGGACAACGAGGGCAGTGGGGTGGAATAGCCCAGGATAACCGGCGATTTATCAATGGCGTGTTTTGGATTTTACGCACAGGAGCACCGTGGCGGGATTTACCGCCGTTCTACGGGAAATGGGGTACCGTGTATCAGCGGTTCCGCAGATGGCGTGACAAGGGGATCTGGGAAAAACTGCTGGAAATTCTGGTTGATGAGCCCGATTTTGAATGGTTGATGATTGATGCCAGCCACTGTAAGGTGCATCCACATGCGGCAGGAGCCCGTGGCGGTAATCAGGACATGAGCCGTACAAAAGGGGGCTCAATACCAAGATTCACCTTGCCGTGGATGCAAATGGTATGCCGGTCCGAGTACTTATCACAGAGGGTACCCGAGCTGATTGCAAAGAAGCTATTCACTTGATTGATGGAATATCGGCGGAAACATTACTGGCCGATCGTGGGTATGACACCAATCAAATCATTGCTTATGCCGCTGATGCTGGAATGAATATCGTCATTCCGGCTAAACGAAATCGCAAGCAGCAGCGGGAGTATGACCGTTACTTGTATCGGCTTCGTCATCTGGTGGAAAATGCTTTTTTGCACCTGAAACGTTGGCGAGGCATTGCTACTCGATATGCAAAAACTACAACATCTTTTCTGGCTGCTGTGCAAATTCGTTGCATTGCTATTTGGTGTACTGTTTTGACCTGATCTTGTGTAGACACTATTTAAACCTGCTATTCTACGATACCAACGAAAACATTTGGCATTACCAATACAAAAGCAGCAGCGCTGGCATATCACACCGGCGCTGCTGGTTTTATTCAATACTGTGACGGAAACAATGCGTTTGACAGCCGTTCCGCCGCCAACATCCTGCTCTCCATCTGCGGGTGTCGGTAGGTTCTTTCCAGAAAATCCGCGCTTGCATGCTCCGCGATCTCCGCGACCATCTGCTCCCTTATCCTCTCTGCAAGCATCGTCGTAATCGCATAGTGGCTCAGTGTTTGTACATGAAATTCTCTGCTGAATCCATTCCTGTCGTAGAGTCTCCTAGGCCAGTGTGTGAGCGTTGTGGGGCCGGCTCTGAACCCTTCTCATTGACAAGCAGCAACGCATCCCCAACCACCTCTCCCCGCATTTTCAGATGCCACTGCTTCAATGCATCCAGCGCCCCGGACATCATCCCGCTGACCGCGGTGGGCCTTGACTTTCCTATTCATCTTAAAACAACCACAGAATTCACCTGTATCGTCGAACACCGATAAGGCTGTATCAATGAAATCCCGTATTCCTCTATACCTCTGTGAATTTTCCAAAACGATTTACAGGACATATCCTTTTGTGAGCGTTCCCATCAGCGTTTTTCACATAGCTGCAGCCTGCTTAATGGATGTTTCGCGTCCCTTAGCGCCCACACCATCAGGCACCTGATTTAAAGGCTCCACTCTTACAGCGCCGTTGGTGCTACTTTTGTGAATGTACCCGCTCCAAGGAGCTCTGTCTGTTCCACCGCGGCGCGGATCGTCACATCAATGGCGCTTGGATTGTAAATGACAGAGCCGTCCACGGAGTATTCGAGGCGCTTGTAGGCCATCACATATTCAACGAACTCACCGTTCGTCGCAAACCATATTTTATCGCTGTGGCGTGCCAGAAACGCCGCCAACTCCTCGATCACTGACCAGTTGTCATCGCCATCAAATTCATACGCATGTCCCCACACATAAAACAGTGACGGCAAAAATGGCGGACCCTCCAAAAATTTCTGTGCCAGCGTCATCAGTTCCGGATCACCGTGGTGGCAGGTAGGGTTCCACTCCCAAAAGTTTTCCGGGATGGAATAAGCATGCGTGGAGCGAATCGTCCTTGCACCCTGATATCCAGCTTGCTTTAGTATCTCAATCACATCATTGTCATACACACCAAACGGATACGCAAACATCCGCAGAGGTTTTCCCGAGAGCGCTTCAAGCCTGCGCTTATCCTCTGTAATTTCATAGGAAGCCAACGGCGTACCGACGCTGTTCAGCGCAGAATGAAACAGGCCATGCCCGGCGATCTCATGCCCGGCGTAGACCGTCTCCAGCTCCTCCGGGCTCACCTTGGAGATATCCACCGTCCGCTTACCGGGTGCAGCGCCTTCTGCGTGCTGTCCCAGCAGCGCAGAGTTCAAATTGAATGTACATTTCATTCCATACCTGCGCAGCAATTCGGCCAGCCGGCGGTCCTGCACAACGCCGTCATCGTAACTGAAGGTGCACGCCTTGCCTTTGCCTCCGGGGAACACCAGCGTATCGAACCGTTTACCCATATAGATCCTCCTTTGATCGACGCCTTTTCTTTACGAAACTCAATCTGCACAGTCGGCATGAGCGTCTATTTTTTTAATCCATTTCCCGCTGCGCAGACGGGACACACACCATACGGCCTTGATGATCTGATCGGAATACAGGAATAGATACGTCCAGAATGCAGGCAGGCGCAGAACAAGTCCGCCGAGCATACCAAGCGGAACCGCAACGAGCCACATTGTGGACATATCCGCCATCAGCAGAAAGCGTGTGTCTCCACCGCCGCGCAGCACGCCTTTTGTCAAAATAGAATTTGTCGAGCGGAACACAACGATCACGCACAGCGCATTCATCAGCTGACGGGCAATCTCTTTCGTTTCATCGGTGATTTTATACACCTCGATAATCCTTCCGCTGATTCCCTGAATGATCAATGCCGCGCCAACACCTACGACCGCGCCAAGAAACAAATATGTATACCCTTGTCTGTACGCTTCCTTCGTCCGCCCCTCGCCGAGTGTTTGCCCTGTGAGAAAACAGCCCGAAAAAGACAGCCCCGATATAAATATCGTGCTGACGCGCTGCACAAGCACCGTTATGGAGTTGGCCGAAACAAATCCGGAACCGATCTGCCCCATAATGATTGCAAGCACGTTATCCCCTAACCCAAGCAGGCTATCGGAAAGCATAACCGGCACGCTGATACGCAGAAATTCCATAACGAGATCCTTGCACGGGCGCAAAATATCCTTGAGCCGATAGCGAAGGCGCTGATTTCTGAAGAAAGAAACCATGATTACGCCTGTCTCCACAATACGGGCAAGAAATGTCCCCAGCGCCGCACCGGCTACGCCCATCGCCGGAAATCCCAATTTCCCGAAAATAAGCACATAGTTCGCACCGATGTTGATGCCGAAAGCACAGGCGGAGGCGAGCAGCGGCACCGCGGACAAACTCATGCTGCGCAGGATATTTGTCAACACAAGCGATATCGCCATCAGGACAAAACACCCCGTTGACCACCGCAAATAGGTAACGCCCGCCGCGATCTCGCCAACCGCGTCCGGCTGGAAATACAGGCTCATGATATACTGCGGAAAGAACACATTCGCCGCAGTAAAACACAGTGCCAGTGCAAGTGAAAACCGCAGTGCAATGGTGATGACCTTTTTCAGAGAAACAAGATCCCGCGCGCCCCAATAACGGGAGGACAACACCGACGCCCCCATGCTGATTCCCATGGTGACAAACGTATACAGCGTGATAAACTGGTTGGCCTGTGTCGAACCGCTGAGCGCCGTCTCTGTGAGCTGTCCCAGCATAATATTGTCTACAAGGTTCACTCCCGTTGTGATAAGGCTCTGCAATATAACAGGAACAGCGATCACAAGCAATCTCTTATAAAATCTTGTATCTGTCTCAATATACTTTCCCGCCACGAGAAATCAAAACCCCTCTCTTGTCGCCCAAGCGCCCAGTGCATTCACCGTGCGACAATACACCTCGGTCCATCCGAGCGGAACGCGTTATTGTCAACGTCCTCAATGTACACTTTGCCGTCCGCAAAGCGGAATGTCAACCGCTTTGTAAAACACGTCTCCACCCAGCGCAGGTTCATTTCAAAAACACATTCCTCTGTCCACGCACCATCGCATACGAGCAGGCGCGTCTGGTCCTGTTGGCCGCCGACGATGTTCGCAAACCGGCTTCCGACCGTTGAGACGAAAATCTTCCGGCTTTCTTCTGCGCTTTGCGTGATCCATTCGCAACCGTATGAATTAAATAAGAATGAGAACGTTTCAACCGGACAAATATCTTTGCCCGACATAAAGTTATAGATCTCGGCGCTCAATACGCCGCTCTCCACCGTAAACACTCTGCCGTTCAGCTGTGCGGCCAGCGAGCTTTGCTGACGGACGACAGGATTGGGAAGATTCAGACGCCGCAGTCTCTCCGAAAGCCGCGCTGCTTCGCTATCTTCGCACAGCGTTTCATCCTGAATCTGCTTTAAGAATTCCCATGTGATATCCAATGTGCTCTGTGCCCAATGCGCGCCGATCGCTGTTTCGTTGATCGCGATCAGCATATCCTGATCCGGGCATACAATGGTAAATTGCCCCATTGCACCGTCCGCACGATACACGCCCTTTGGTTTGCACATCCAGATTTGGAAACCGTACCCGAGAAAATTGTCGCTTGCCTCGGGGTTATTGATGGATTCCGTTGCGGAATCATTCTGATTTGTGGTGGCAAGGCGGACATAATCCTCCGCCAAAATTCGTTCACCCTCCCAGACACCGCCGTCGGCATACAGTTTCATGAGGCGCAAATTGTCCTCTGTCGTGGCAAGCATTCCGCCGCCGGCCGTTTCCATGCCGTCCGGCATATAATACCAGCGGATATTCTCCGGGTCGATGCCGATTTTCCGGAACAGACGTTTTGTCAAATACTCGTGCAGTCCTTCGCCCGTCTTTTTGCGCACGATAGCGCCGAGTATGGACGAACCCACAGAATTATACATATAGGTCGTCCCCGGTTCATGAACAACCGGCGTGTGCAAAAAATCGCGGATCCAATGCTCTGTCGGGCACGGCATCGTGTCCATGCCGCATCCCATGCACAGCACATCACACACTGTAAGCTTTTTGAGGTTCTCGCTGGGCTGTGCGGGAGATTCTTCCGGAAAAATATCAATCAACCGTTCATCCAGGCGCAGAATGCCCTCGGTATAAGCGATGCCCACTGCTGTGGCCGCATATGTCTTTGTATGGGATTGCAGGCCATGGCGCAGACCGGGCGCAAACGGCTGCCACCAGCCCTCGGCGCAGATTTTTCCATGGCGCATGATCATGAGGCCATGCATTTCCGTATTGCTGCGCTCCAAGGCGTCAATGTAATCCATAATCGCCTTGCTGCGGATTCCGACGGATTCCGGCGTCACACGCTCAAATTCTTTTCTCATTGCGCGCCTCCGAAAAACTGCTCCAGTGCTATCTCTATGTGTGCATCCCAAAACGCCCAATCGTGTATGCCGGGATTCTTGATATATGTATGCCGCACACCGATGGAATCAAGATATGCACTGAAATCGTCGTTGGCCGCAAGAAGGAAATCCTCTGTGCCGCACGCCATGAAGATCTCCGGTACGGCATATGCACCGGACTGCGCCTGCCGCGCAAGATATTTCACGTCGCGATCACTGCCGAGGATCTCGGACGGTTTGCCAAACACGTGTTCGTAATAATCGGCGCTCGCCATCATGTTTCCCTGATGCTCCGGCTGCTGTGCCAGTGCGTCTGTGATGAGCGCGGAGGAAAGTGCAATGATGCCGCCGAACAACTCCGGATGTCTCAGCCCGTTGCGCAGCGCTCCATAGCCGCCCATGGACAGGCCACCGATTATTGTATCTTCCACCTTTTCGCTGAGCGGGAACACCTTGCGCGCAAATGCCAGCACCTCACACAGATAGCGTTCATACAGTGCGTCGCGTTTCGTGTCGTCCACATAAAAAGCGTTCTCTCCGGTGGGACACAGTACCGCGATGTGGTATTTCATAGCCAGCTGCTGAATCCGCGAGCCGAACAGCCAATCGCTGTGCGTTCCCGAAAAGCCGTGCAGCAGCATCACTGTTTTCATAGGGCCTTCCGGCTGCGGACATTGTCCCGCCGACGCGCCTTCATTGATTTCAACCGGTACGATTGCCGTCATCTCTGTCAACCGGTGCAGTGCATTTGAAAACATTGTAATATGAAAAACCGCCATGGTCCTCTTCCTTTCTCACAGATAATAAAATGGCTCTTTTGCATCTACAAACGTGACGGGAACCGAAAGCTCTTTTGCAAGCCACGAGTGCATGGCGCGCATTCCCCATTCTTCGCTGCGCTCATGGCCAAGTACGATCATACCGCCCGGCGCCCCAAGCGCGGCGGCATCCGCCATATACGTACCCAGTAAAAGCTCCATGATCTCCCCGCAGACGAGTACGTCAATTGATTTTTTCTGCAATAGCCGCAGGGGGAGCTCCGGCATCCGGCCGAAGCCGAGGCTGCCTCCGCCAACGAGCACGCCGACACGCGTACACGGCCGCAACGGATCTCCCGCGCATCGAACAGCCTGCAAGCCCAACTTTTGTTTCACCTCTGCCGCCAATCCGGACAGAGTCGTCTGAGGGATATCATAATAATCGAAGAAGTCCTCCTCAAACTGGTCCAGATTGCCGCTTTTCTCACGGGCAGGCTGTGCGTACGCGCGCCAGTCCATCGCATCTGTAAACCCCTCATAAATATCGTCCGGCACAGCCGCATGCATCATATCGTGGCATCGCCAGATTACAAAATGCCCTTCCCGTACCATCCGGCGCAGCTCGCTGAATACGGCATCCGTCTGCGTCCAAGCGCCCTGGCATTCGATGAAAAACGTCGGCTCGTGCGTGATGATCATGTTTGCATTTTTTCGCTCTGCCTCCCGAAGGACATCGGCCGTGACGGTAAACGTCGTCACAACGCCCGTAACATCGGTATCCGGGTCTCCGCAGACAAACCCGTCGCATGTAGGCATGGATGGATTCACACCCGCATAGTGCTCACGTATAATCTGCTCTATCTTATTTGCACGCATCTGTAGTTCACCCCTTTACTGCACCGACAACGATGCCTTTAATGAGATATTTTTGAAGGAACGGATACAGCACGAGGATGGGCAGGATACCAATGACTGCAAGCGCCATGCGCATTCCGACGCTTGGCACGGTAATCGCGCTCGTATCCACAACGCGGCTGGCCTGCCCGGACGTAAGAAACGTAATATTTTCCATGATGCGCATGAGCATGTTTTGAATGCCGTAGTATTTCGTATTATCGATGTAGTACAGCGCGTTCGTCCAATCGTTCCAATACGCGAGACCGGCGAAGAGGCCGACAGTGACGTTGACCGGCACGGAGAGCGGCAGCATGATCTTCCAGAAGATCGTCAGCTCGCCCGCGCCGTCAAGCTGCGCCGATTCGACAATAGAAGCCGGAATATTGGATTTATAATAATTGCGCACCAAAAGCACATTGAACGCGCCCATAAGCAGATTCGGCAGCAGCAAGGCGAAATACGTGTCCTTGATATGCAACAGCCGTGTCCAGACCATATAGGAAGGCACGATACCACCGTTGAAGAGCATGGTGAAAAACAGGATGAATGCGAATATCCCACGGTACTTGAAATCCTCTCTTGACAGAGGATAGGCGAACATTGTCGTTAGCAGCATATTGCCCACTGTACCCACTACTGTGAGCCCTATGGACGTGAGATACGCACGCCCTACCGTGGAGATTTGATTCACAAGATATTTATAGGCGTCTAAACTGAATTGTTTTGGAAAAAAGCTGTAGCCGTATTGCGTCAGCGATTTTTCCTCAGTAATGGAAGCCATAAAAATCAGAATAAACGGCAGAATGGCGATGAGCGACGTGAACCCCAGCACAACAACGGAGAGCCTTCGAAAGGCGATTTCGCCCTTTGTCAGAAGCTTTGCGTTTTTCATAAACATTTCCTCCTCTCAGAACAGGGCGTTTTCCTTGTTTGTCGCGCGCACGATTGCGTTTGCACCAAAAACAAACAGGAAACCTACGACCGATTGGAACAGGCCGGCAGCACTGGACATTCCCACGTCGCCAAGCTGCATTAGGCCTCGGTATACATATGTGTCGATTGTCTGCGTCACACTGTACAACGCACCCGAATTCTGCGGGACCTGATAAAACAGGCCGAAATCAGAGGAGAAGATGCGGCCGCAGCTCATGAGAATCATCAGCGTAATCATCGGCTTTAATTGCGGAAGCGTCACACGGAAAATTTGCTTGAATTTGCCTGCTCCGTCAATACGCGCCGCCTCATACAGGCTTGGGTCAATGCCTGTGATCGCCGCGATGTAAACGATGGAATTGTAGCCGACTGTTTTCCACATCTGCACGATTACAAGGATGAACGGCCACGCCTCTTTTTTGCTGTACCAACTGATCGGCTCACCGCCGAACGATTTGATGACAGCATTCAGCAAACCCGTTTCCGGGCTGAGAAACGCATACACGATGTAGGAGACGATGACCATAGATATCAAGTTTGGAAGGATCATGCTGCCTTGATAAAATTTCGAAATCGTCATATGGGTGATTTCGCTCATCAGCAGCGCCACGAGTACGGCGAGTACCGTACCGAGGATGATAAAAACAAGATTGTATAAAATGGTGTTGCGGATCATTCTCCCGGCTTCCGACGTTCTAAACAGAAACTCAAAGTTTTTCAGACCACACCAGTCGCTCCCAAAGATTCCTTTGGAATAGTCCAGATCCTTGAACGCAATAAACACGCCGAACATCGGAAAGTAATTGTTGATAAGAAGATAGAGCATACCCGGGATGGTCAGCGCAAGCAGCGGCAGGTTCTTTTTCAAATCTGTAAATCGCTTTTTCTTGTTCAGTTCCAATATCCCCATTCCTTTCCTCAGAGACATAAAAGGCTTTTTCTAAAAATCCCACACGGAGACGCTTGACGGCCTCCGTGTGGGATCGTTTGTTGAGCGATTTAGCTATTCTGAGCGACCCAAGCGTCCAATTGCTCCTGCTTGGCGTCCATCACGGTCTGAAGGCCTGCATCGTACAGCGCCTTGTTGAACTCTTCAAGCGTGCTGTCCACATCCACGCTGCCGCACATGAGCGGATAGGCATATTGCTCAAACACATTCGTCAGTGCGGTAATTTCGTTCTTCACGTCGCTGCCGTCAAAACGGAAGCCGTAGTACGGGGACTTGGGAATCGTCTTATTAACAGTAAGCGCATAGTCACGATTCGCCTGTTTCTCCTCCTCGGTCTTGCCGTCCTCAAGCCCCCACATATAACTTTCCGTTCCCCATTCGCCCATTGTCATGAACGCACAGTAGGGTACGGTGTCCGCCGTCAGTCCTTCCGGATAATCGACAGTGTCTTCTGTCACCTTCACATAATCGCGGCCCTCAAGTCCCCAGAGCAACGTGTTGTACACGTACTCATCCGTATAGGCAATATTGAGGAACTGAATGGCCTCATTCACGGCCTTGGACGTACTGGGGATGCCGAGTACCGCAGAAGCGAAATCCGTGGTGAGATATGGATCACCGATCTTTTTCGCACCGATGTTGCGTCCGGTGCTGTTGGACTGCATTTTGCCAAAATCGGTGTAGTCCTCGCGCACGCCGTAGCTCGCATACGTACAAAAGCCGCGCCCGGCATTCATATATTCCGTTCCTCGCATGGTCGAGGTGGCCATATCCTGCGGCATAAAGCCCTTGTCGTACCACATTTTCATCTGTTCGCACAGCGCGCGGTATTCCTCGGTCTCAAACAGATTAACGACTTTTCCGGAATCGCCGAACACGACGCCGAAATCATTGCCGATGGAGTCGATCTGCTCTTTTGCGTAAAAATAATACGGCAGATTCTTGTTCGCGACATCTGTAGAGACAAACGGATACACGTCCGGATACTTTTCGCGCAGCTTCTCAAAAATCGGCTCAAGACTGTCGAGATCGGTGATATCCTCATCCTTGAAGCCCACGTCGGCCAGCATATCCCTGTCATACGTCAGTGCCGCAGCAAGGCCCATATTTTTGTTGGCGGGTACGGCCATGATCTCGCCGTTCTGCGTCACAGTCTCGAACACATCGTCACCGCAATATTCTTTAATGATCGCCGTCAGATCCTGGCCGTATGTCTCCAATGCCTCAGTAATGGGAGCGAGTTGGTTTGTGGAAAGCGACGTCGCTATGTTGGAAGGGATAAAAATATCGAGTTGGTCGCCGCTCTGCATCATAAGGTTGATTTTCTTGGTGTAGTCTCCGGGGCCGTACAGCACCCATTCGAGTTCGATATTCACCTCCGGATATGTCTCTCGGATATAGCGATTCACTTCGTCCGCAACAGTCTGAATCGTTTCTGTGGGCGGTACGACATTGAACGTCTGCATGGCAAAAACTACCTTCGTCGGCTCGCCCTTGTCAGATGCGCTCTGCGTATCGCCGGCAGAAGCACCACCTGCGGAAACTGCGGGCTGCGAGCTTCCACTCTGTCCGCAGCTCGTCAGCAGGACGATTCCCACAACAATCGTCAGCAGAATCGAAAGCGTACGTTTCATCATTTTCATAATATCCTCCTTTTTCAGCGGATTTTCCGCCGGATGTGTTGTATTCATCGTAACACATCCTGTCCGCTGCTTCTTTTAAAATGCGGCACTCTCCTTTCAATTTCGCGGCATTTTCATCCTTAAAAAAGTACCGATGATTGTCTAAGGCGATCACCGGTACAATTATTCATTCATTTTTGCGCATATATTCGCTGGGCGGGCAGTCCACGTATTTCTTAAACAGCGTAGAAAAATAAGAGAAATTATCGAAGCCCACCGAAGCGGCAATCTCGCTCACATTTCTTCCTCCTGCCGCGAGCATTTGTTTCGCACGGGTAATACGACACTCGTTCACATAATCCCGCAGCGATCTCCCCGTCTCCTGCTTGAACAGGCGGGCAACATAGCCCGGAGAGAGAAACACGTACCGTCCTACCTCCTCGCGCGTGACATCCTTACAACAATTTTCTTCAATATATCTCTTGACCTTTTCTACAACACACTCACCTTGGCGCGCCTGTGCGACCGTGTCGATAGCCCTTTTTACGATATAGTCCACCCACTTGAGCATATCGAATACGGAATTGCTGCAGGTTGCTTCAAGCTGCTTTGCATTCCTGTCCTCGAACAACTCGTGCGCAAGAATATGCTCCTGCATAAGATACGCGAATAGAATCTGCATCACATCCTGTCGCACACTGTGCAGCGCCTGTGCGGAGATCAAGCCGCCGTACTCCGCCGTATCCAATATGTGGCGTATCATGTCTACCGCCTCCACGGCTCTGCCCTGCCGGAGTGTCTCGGCGAATTGGGCTGTGTCAAGCGTGATGCTTTCTTCCTGTGGGAGAATCTGCGCCTCGCTCTGTACGACAGATATCGTCCGCGTGACGTTATCCAGATCCATCTGCTCCCAGAACAGCCTGCGCTCCCAGAGCTGCGCGATGGAACAAGGCCTGCCCAGATAAACTGTCATCTTGCAGCGCAACGTCTCCCTGCACACCTGCACAAGCCGCTCACAACGCGCGGAATTCTCTTGTGCCGCGTCCACGATAGCAGCGACATAGACACGCCCATTGCGGCTATAATCAAATACGCGCGCGAGGCTCGGTGTGCCAAACAGGATCTCACCGACGACATTTCCCGCAGCGCAACGGAATGTGGGGGCATCCCATTGATTTTGCGTGAAATTCGTATTTAATACGACGCAGAGTACAAGCTGGTATTCGATATCAAAGCGGATGTTGGCTTTGATGTGCTCCTCGCGCGGTTTGTCTATTTTTAGGCCTATTACCGTGTCTGCAAATAAAATCTCCCGCCACAGCGTGTTCTCTATCCGCTCGCTGTGTTCAAGCCACAGCGTTCCGTACACGCTCCGCCGCGTCTGTTCCGATTGCTGAATCAGCTTCTTCACCGTCTGGATGAGAGTGTCCTTCAGCGTTTCATAATCCACCGGCTTGATGATATATGCCTCGGCTTTATAGCGGATGGCCTGCGCCGCGTAGTGAAAGCTCTCGTGACATGTGAGGAAGATGAATTCCTCCGTTCCCCCTTGCTCACGCACCCATTCCAGCAGATCCATCCCGCTATAGCGCGGCATCTCGATATCGCAGATGACGATATCGTACTGTTCCTCCTGTATCATCTCCTTTGCCGTCACAACGTTGTACGCCGTCTCAACCACATCAAACGTCAGCTCGCTCATGGCCAATACGCAATTGCGCACCGCTTGTGTGGTGGGAATGTCATCATCCACGATCAGAAGCTTCATTTGTCCACTCTCCTTCTGCATCGAGCGGCACGTGTATCTCAACGCACGCGCCTCCCTGCTTATTGTTGCTCAGCCGAATCAGATCGGTACGGCCGTAGGTGAATTTCATCGTCTGACAGATGTTGTAAATACCGACGTGTTTTTTCTCGTCCGGCATCGGCATTTTATCGAGCAGTTCCTGCGGAAAGCCATACCCGGTGTCCTCCACCGTAATTTGTGCATACGACTCGCCGTCCTCCTCCACGATACTTGCCCGAATGAATATCGAGATGGACGCCTCGCCGTCAAACGCGTGTTTGAAAATATTCTCCACAAATGTCTGCACAAGCAGCTTTTGCAGCGGCACCTGCGCCGCCCGCGGATCTACGGAAGTATAGTAAAAAATCGTATCCGCATGTGAAATCTGCTGCAAACGAATATAGTCCTCCGCATGCCGAATCTCAGACTCCACCGTCGTAGCGTTTTGGTTGTCCGTAAACAAATACCGCAGGTATGTGCTCAGCGCCCGAATGAAGCTCTGGATCTGTTCATTCTCTCCGCGCATGGAAAGGCTGGAAATCGTGGTAATCGCATTCAGGTAAAAATGCGGATGGAGCTGCAGCTGTAAATATTTGACTTCGGCATTCTTTCGCTCCAGTGCCTCCTCGTAATTCTGTATTTTCAGGGCGCTAATCTCCTGTGTCATATGGTTAAAGAGAGAAAACAGGTCGGAAAATTCAAAGGCATACGCGCGATCCGTCTGAATGCGGTAGTCGATATTCCCCCTTTCAAGCTCCTGCGTCGCGCGTGAAAGCTCCTTGAGCGGGTCGACAATATTCCGGCTCAGGTAACGGCTGATACACACCATTGCGAACACAAACAGCGTGCCGATGGTGAGGAAATAGAATTGCGTGCGTCCGAAGCCGGCATAGACCTCGCTGCCCGGCACGGCGCACGAAAGGCGCAGGCCACCCTCCGGCAGCGCATCGGTGAACAGCACCATATTTTCTTCCAAGTGATACGCCTCATCGTTTGATACCGATTCTCCTACGGGAAACAGTTCTGCGTTTTCTGTCGCAACGATCCGGCCGTCCATGTCCGTCAAAAAATACACGGATTTCCAACTTCTCTCGCTATCCTCGCTCATCAAAAGCTCCTGCGCTTTAATCAGTACGCCCATGTCGGCCTCGCCGATGCGATAATTCTGCTGCAAGAAAAATGAGCCGCCCAGTTCCCGCACATGCCACACGCCGGACAGTGCATCATTGTTCCATGCATGCTCGGCGCGCAGATAATCATCGAGCTGAAATTTTTGCGTCCAGTCAAGGGTGACGCTATAACGCATCAGCAGCACATCAATCTCCGGATACAGAAAATACAGGCACGTCAAACGCGGATTTCGGTCCACGCGCGTAGAGAGCACTCCTGCCAAATCAATGGAGGAGATATACCGCTGAAACGCTGTCGTGTTCGGCATCGTGCTGGTGCGCCCCAAATTATCCAGTGCAAGCTCGTCCAGCATCGTGGTTGCATCGCCGAGCAGTGTGCCCATCTTCTGCGTGTAGATGTTCAGCACTCGCTGCTGCTGTTCCCATACGCCGCGTGACGCTGCAGAAAAAGAGTAGATATTGTATCCGACTAAAAGACAAATCACTGTCGCGAAAAGCACTGTAATAACCATGCTGATTTTAAATACAATGGAGTTTTTCTGCAGCTTGCTTCTGCGCAGCTCGGTTTCGCCTTGCTGGAGGTCCGCTTGTCTGTTTAGTCTCATATTATCACTCCTATGTTTATTATATCATAGCACACACACCGGACAGCCGTTCTTTCAAAAAAACGCTATTTTCTTTTCCCGCAGCGCCAACCTTTCCGCACATGCTTTACTCCCCCATTTTTTCATGATTTAATGGGGGACGTAACCAAATTCTTCATCGCTATGAAAGGAGCTGTCTGTAATGTCCGATTTCGAAAACGCGAAGGTTCTTGTCCGTGAGGGCTGGCTTCAGGGGTACACGGAGGGAGAACTGAAAATATTCAAAGGGGTTCCCTATGCCGCGCCGCCGGTAGGCGCACTGCGCTTTCGCCGTCCTGTCGACTCAGGGCGCTGGCGCGGTGTGCGCAAAGCGGTGCAGTACAGCGCCGCCGCAATCCAGGTCGTTCAAGAGAATCCTCAGCTCCCCGCAAACGTCCACGGTGTGCCTCAAATGATGATGCCTTCCCAGTACGAGGAGGATTGCCTGTATTTGAACATCTGGAGCCCCGCCAAAACGTCAGACGCAAAACTGCCCGTCTTTCTCTGGATTCACGGCGGTGGCATGGTGGCCGGTTCAGGCGTGGAGTGCGTATGTGATGGAGAGGGATTTGCCAAGCGACGCGATGTCATCGTCGTGACGATCAACTATCGCCTTGGCTTTTTTGGGTTCTTTGCACATCCCGAACTGACCAAAGAGGGCGACGGAAGCTCCGGCAACTATGCGTTGTTCGATATGCGCAAGGCGTGCGAGTGGGTCAAAAACAACATCGCCGCCTTCGGCGGAGACCCGAATCGTATCACCGTTGCCGGTCAGTCCGGCGGTGCGGCGGCCACAGGTGCACTGCACGCCTCGCCGCTCATGAAAGGGCTGATTCAGCGCGTCTCCATTGAGAGCGGACCGATCTACTGGGGCTTTATGCAGCCGCAGCCGCTTGCGGCAATGGAACAGCGCGGTGTGGAATTCATGGAGCGCGTCGGCTGTCAGTCCATCGATGAGCTGCGCAAGCGGGATGCGTGGGAGCTGTTTGACGCATATCAGGAAATCACCAAAGGCGCTCTCGACAAAGGCTTTTCCTTCTGCATCGACGGGACGTTCCTTCCGGAGCCCTACACGGACTGTATCGATGCCGGACGATTCAATGATTTTGACGTCATGATCGGCAGCTGCGCCCAGGAATTCCCCGTCGCAGGGCCGGAGGGAATGCCACTCGAGGAATATGCGCACTATTTGGAGGAATCCTTCCCCGACAATATAGACAATATGAAACGTTGGTTCCCTGCCTCTACGCCACAGGAAGCCGCGAAAATGGCGTCTACTATTGCATCTGACCTCATCCTGATGAGCTCCGTAAAGCTTGCAGACGCATGCCACCGCACCGGGCGCCGCGCATATGTCTGGCTGATGACAAAAGAGAACGAAACCGAGCGCGGCCATCGGGACGGCTCTCCGCACTGCGCCGAAATGCCATACCTGTTTGGCCGCGTTGATACGGGAGAGCGCAATCCGTTCTTCCTATACCACTGGGTCGGCGCGGACTACGATTTCATGGAACTAATTCAGGGCTATTGGTATCAGTTTGCCGCAAGCGGAGATCCCAACGGCGAAGGACGTCCCCAGTGGGATCCTTATACCTCTGCTTTCGACGTGTGCGAGCTGGGCAACAACACCCATATGCTCACCGAACAGCAGCAGGAAAAATACGCCTACTTCTGGAAAAAACTCTCCGAAAAAGGTGCGTCGGCCACCATCCGAATCGGCCGACCTGCCAAGCTTTGAGCAGCGGTCTGTATTTTTTCTTTTTGTTGATTGTCAGATGCCCGCCGGAGGTTGCATCTTATGAAAAAAATCGAAAATAAAATCATGCTGATCACGTATGCCAACACGCTGGGCGGCAGCCTTGCGCAGTTGGAACGCGTGTTGGCACAGTATTTTCCCGGCGCGTTCGGCGGCATCCACATCCTGCCGTTTTTTCCCTCGTCCGGCGACCAAGGCTTTGCCGTAATCCGGTATGACATTGTAGACCCGCGCTTCGGCACGTGGGATGACGTGGATCGGCTTGGCCAGCAATATTACCTTATGGCTGATTTTATGCTGAACCACATCTCGATCCGCAGCGAGGAATTCCGGGACTATATGCACCGCGGCGACGCCTCGCCCTTTCGTGAGATGTTCATTCACTGGGATACATTTTGGCCGGGCGGAGAACCGTCCGAGGAGGAACTGAACACTCTTTATCGCCGAAAAGCAGGCGGCCCGTATCGGACATTCGTCCGGGACGACGGCAAGACAGTGCGCCTTTGGAACACCTTCTTCGAAGAACAGATTGACATCAATCCGTATGCCGCACCGACGCAGAAATACTATCAAAACAATCTTGGCCTGTTGGCAAGCCATGTGCCCCTTGTGCGGTTTGATGCCTTCGCTTACGCCTCTAAGCGGCCCGGAACATCCTGCTTTTTTGTTGAACCGGATATCTGGAACATCCTTGAAATCGGTATGGAGCCCCTGCGCAAAGCAGGGGCGGAAATGCTCCCGGAAATTCACGAAAAATATACGATTCAAATGAAAATGGCAGAGCGGGGACATTGGGTCTATGATTTTGCACTTCCGATGCTCCTGCTCCATGGCTTGCATTTCGGCAGAGCCGATTGTTTGATCCATTGGCTGAATATCTGTCCCCGAAAGCAATTCACCACGCTCGACACCCACGACGGCATCGGCCTTGTAGACGCAGAGGGATTATTGACCGGCGACGAGATCGACGCAACGCAGGAAATTGTCGATGCGCTCACCGCCGACATTCGACCCTATCTGCCGTTCCCCTCCGTCGTACGCGTCCCGGGCAAACCGGTGCAGCGATATCAAATGATGACGACCTATTACTCCGCTCTGGGCTGCGATGACCGCGCCTATTTGCTGGCGCGCGCCATTCAGTTTTTTTCTCCGGGCATCCCGCAGGTGTACTATGTCGGAGTGCTGGCAGGCGAGAACGATGTGGAGGAACTGCGCACCAATCCCGATCCCCGTGCCGTCAACCGGCATCCGTTTACAGAGCAGGAGATTGCCGCATCTGTGCAAAGACCGATCGTGCGCCGGCTGCAGGCCCTGATGCGACTGCGTAACACCTGCCCCGCCTTCAACGGAGACATCTGCGTTAAGACAGGCGGTGACAACAGCAAGCTGACGATCACTTGGACAAACAGTGCCTGTTCCATTACACTGTGTGCCGATCTTGCCGACAAAAGCTTTTGCATCACGGAACGCCGGGGAGAATCATACATCGAGCACTTTTGCCAGCCGGCATAGTTTTTTTCATCATTTTTCCAAAAGCGGAAAGGAGCGATCACAATGGATTTTTCCAAGCTGACGGCGTACCTGAATACGCTGGCACAGCGCTATGGTATACACGGGTTGGATATTAAAATCACAAAAGAGCACGACACAGTCTATCGCCGCATGATCGGCCACAGCGACTACGACGGCGTTGTGCCGGTATCCGACCGGGATCTGTACGACATTTATTCCGCCAGCAAAGTCATCACTATGGTTGGCGTTATGCAGCTTGTCGAACAAGAACGCATTGGCCTTGACGACCCGCTCGACAAATATCTGCCGGAATTTGCCCAGATGCAGTGTGCGGTAGATTTCCCCATCGGACGTTTTCCCATCACATGGCCGACGCAGGACTCGACGCTTGTTCCGGCGAAAAACAAAATGCTGATTCACGACCTGATGTCCATGACCGCCGGCATGAGCTATGACACGGGAGCTGCGCCGATCCGGCGTCTTGTGGAGCAAACCAACGGCGAAGCCGACACACGCGCGCTTGTTGGTGCCATGGCGGAAATGCCGCTCCTATGCGAGCCGGGCACGCGTTATTCCTACGCGCTGGGACACGATGTGCTGGCGGCCGTAGTCGAGGTCGTCACCGGTATGACCTTCAGCATGTACATGCGCAAACATGTATTTGAACCTTTGGGCATCGCTGAAATGTTCTATCAGGTCCCCCCGGATGAGGCGCACCGGGTGTCCGCCCAATACGCAAAAAATTGGAACACGGGCGAAGTGCTTCCCAATCGTGAGATGCGCTTCCGCTTTACCAAGAATTACGAAAGCGGCGGGGCAGGAATCTGCACCACCGTCGACGAATACAGCAAAATTATCGAAGCGCTCGCAAACGGCGGAATCGGTCGCACGGGGCAGCGCATCCTCAAGCCGGAATCGATTGCCGCCATGAGCTGCAACTGGCTGAATGAGACAGAACTCGCGGATTTCACCCGCTCGAGCGGAAAGGTTGGTTACGGTTACGGTCTGGGGGTACGCACGCTGATCGACGCCTCGGCCTCTCGCAGTCCCCTTGGAGAATTCGGATGGGACGGCGCCGCCGGCGCCTACTGTCTTGTCGATCCTATAAACCATATCGGCATATTCTATACACACGAGATTCTGGGCATGATCGAGGCGTACAGCGAGATTCATCCCACGCTCCGCGATCTCACATATGAGGCGTTGGGCCTGTAGGCGCGGGACACGCCTGCGTCCCGCTTGTTCCCATGCCCCTTGCAAATCAGGTTCAAATCCTAGACACTGCCGTTTTTTGCGTTTGCAGCGCCCTCGCGGAAAGGTAAAAGCTTATGAAACAATATCACTATCATGATGTCGATTTTCGCGGCACCATTGAACGCGTTATCTATACGGTCACAACCCCGGCGGGCAAGATTCTGAACAAATACGCCAATGTCTATCTGCCCTACGGATACGATGCTTCCGATCTTGCAAAACGCTATAACATCCTTTATTTGATGCACGGCAGCGGCGGAAATCCGGATGCATGGCTGGACTGCTGCCCGATCAAGAACATGCTGGATCACACTTTCAGCACCCGCGAAGCCGAACCGATGATCGTGGTTTTTCCCTCTTTTTATAAAGAAACCATCTCTCGCACCGGAAAACGGGACGCCAACTATGAATATCAGAATGTGCTTTTCTTTCTGCAGGAACTCATCTGCGCGTTGATGCCCGCCGTAGAGGGTCGCTATCACACCTACGCCGAAAGTACTTCGGAAAAGGACCTGCTGGCCGCGCGCGGTCACCGGGCCTTCGGCGGATTCTCAATGGGCGGCGCCACCACATGGGCCGTGCTGACCCATTGTCCGGAATATTTCTCACGCTTTGTCCCGCTCAGCGGCGACTGCTGGGAAATTGAGCCGCTGGGCGGTCGTTCCAAGCCGAAAGAAACCGCTCAATTCCTGCATGATCTGATCCGGAATTCCGCGTTCGCCCCAGAGGATTTTCACATTTTTGCCGCCACCGGCACAGAGGATGCCGCCAATCAATCTCTCACTCCGCAAATTGAAGAAATGAAACAGCTGACAGATGTGTTTCATTTCAGTGAAGACTGCGCCTGCGGCAATCTGCATTTTCTGTTGGCCAATGGCGAGGTGCACGCTTATGAAGCCGTCTATCAGTACCTGTATCACTATCTCCCTTATCTATTTGCCGAATGCCGGAGGAATTTATCATGAAAAAATTAGACGCTGCACTGTTGCCGGATTTCAAAACATGGACCGCCCCGCCCCTGCCGTCCGAGATTCCACACGGAGATATGCCGGGCGACAAAGTTCACATCGGTGACGACCACATTGCCAAAGCCAACCGTGTTTTTCCTGCATTGCTTGAAAAAGCCGAAGCCGTGCTGCAGCAAAATCCTTTCGGGCGCTGTGTTGTGACGGTTTGCGGCGGCAGCGGTGTCGGCAAAAGCGAGACCGCCTCTCTGCTATCTTACTACTTCACACAAGCCGGGCTTGGGAGTTACACCCTCAGCGGGGACAACTACCCGCACCGCGTCCCGATGTACAACGACGCCGAACGCCTGCGCATCTTCCGTGAAGGTGGCATCCGGGGATTGATCACCAGCGGGGTCTACTGTGCCGACGCCGCAGCAATTCTGCGGGAGCTTTGGTGCAGCGAGGAGGACGCCGCCCCCGCCAAAGTAAAAGAATATCCGTGGCTTGCCCTCTATCAGAAAGCCGGACGCGCCGCATTGGCCGGTTATCTGGGGCATCCTGCTGAACAGGATTTTGCGCAGCTGACAGAAATTGTGCGCCAGTTTAAAAACGGAGCCGATACAATTTGGCTCAAGCGCATGGGCCGCTCAGACACCGAATTGTATTATGAGAATGTGGATTTCTCCGCTGTGCGCGTACTTATAATCGAATGGACGCACGGCAACAGCGATTATTATGCGGGCGTGGATATCCCCATCCTGCTCAACAGCACCCCGCAGGAAACTGCCGCCTATCGAAAACTGCGCAACCGAGACGGCAAGACAGACAGCGCATTCACCACAATGGTGCTGGAAATTGAGCAGCGGCTGCTGGAGCAGCAGGCGCACAAAGCCGCCTTTATTATTGCCAAAAGCGGCAAACTTTTGAGTTATGCGCAGTACCGTGCCTTAATGGCGCAGAGTTAAAGGAGGATGTTATGAAATCTCCGATCACTGCTGACAGCGGCGCTATGCTGAACGCTTACCCGGACAGCATGGGCGGCACTCTGGCTGACATTGCAGCTTTGCTGGCCCGTCCTGAATTGCGCGGCGCTTTCACATCCTTTTATATTCTCCCCAGCTTGTTTCACACCGATCTCGATCGCGGCTTTTCCGTGATTGATTACTCTCTCAACCAGCTGCTGGCTGCTCCCGAGGATCTTGACGCCCTGCGGGAACAGGGGATCGACCTAAAACTGGATTTCATTTTGAACCACGCCTCTGTTTTAAGCCCGCAGTTTCAAGACATCATTCAAAATGGCGAAAACTCTCCCTACAAGGATTTCTTTATCAACTGGAACAAATTCTGGGAAGGCCACGGAACAATGACGCCTTCCGGATACATTCAACCTGATGATGCGCTCATCCAAAAAATGTTCTTTCGTAAGCCGGGCTTGCCCATCTTGATGGTGCGTTTTCCCGACAGACGCGACGTTCCCTATTGGAATACTTTTTATCAGGAAGTTCGTTACCCCGTTCTGGAGCCTCAGGAATTGATGCATTCTCTCGGCATGCAGTACGGTATTGCTGATGCCGTATGCAAACTGGTGAATCCGGCACTGGCTTCCGGGGTCATTCCGGACGACATTGCGTTTGGCGCGCTGCAGCAATGGAAGCAGCCTGTTGTACAGCTGCTGGAAAGCCGGCGCCGTTATCTGGGACAAATGGATCTGAATATCCAAAGCCCTCTTGTCTGGGAATTTTATGACGACACCCTGCGCCGCCTGAGCGAATACGGTGCCCGGATTGTCCGCCTAGACGCCTTCGCCTATGCGCCCAAAGAACCGGGTGCCCACAACTTTATGAATGTTCCCGGCACATGGGATCTTCTTGAGAAAGTGCAGGAACTCGCCAACCGGTACGGCTTGACGCTTCTTCCCGAAATTCATGCCAGCTACGGCGAAAAAGTATACGCGCAAATCGCCCAAAAGGGGTATATGACGTATGACTTCTTCCTTCCGGGCCTTATCATTGATGCGTTGGAAAACGCAGACGGACATTTTCTGCAGATTTGGGCCCAAGAACAAAAATGCGACGGCATTCGTTCGGTAACCATGCTGGGCTGTCATGACGGCATTCCTCTGCTGGATCTGAAAGGGCTTGTTCCTGACGAACGCATCCAAAATCTGATTGATACCGTCGTCTCCAGAGGTGGATTTGTCAAAGACCTGCACGGCGCCAAAAACATCTACTATCAGGTGAACGCCACCTATTACAGCGCTTTGGGCGAAGACGACCGAAAAATGCTTCTTGCACGCGCACTGCACCTGTTTATGCCCGGGAAGCCGCAAGTATGGTATTTGGATCTGTTCGCCGGCAAAAACGATCACGAGGCCGTCGCCCGTGCCGGTGCGGGCGGCCATAAGGAGATCAACCGAACCAATCTGACCATGGCTCAAATCGAGGATGGTCTGCAGCGGCCCGTGGTTCAGCGTCAGCTTGAACTGCTGAAATGGCGCAATCAGTTTCCCGCTTTTGGGTTTGACGCCCAAATGGAGTTTCTCTGTCCCGCTCCCGGCACGATACAAATCATCTGGCGCCATCTTGACCATGCTGCCTGCCTTGAAGCCGATTTGCGCACCGGTGCCTTCTCCATCGTCGGAAAAGATCCGTCCGGGGCCAATTGCTTTACGATGCATCAATAAACAACACGCACAAACTGCATTATGAATGCGAGGGAAACTACTATGAATCAATATACTTTTGAAATTCAAAAACCGGTTGTCCAGACAAAATTCGGCCAGTTGCGCGGCGTAACCTACGGCGACGTCAACATTTTCATGGGCATTCCTTATGCACGCGCCAAACGCTTTCATATGCCTGAGGAACCGCAGGCGTGGACGGGGATCAAAAACGCCTATACTTACGGCCCTATTACGCCTCAGATGCTGCCGCCGAATCCGCCGCCGTATTATCGCGGCCTGCATATGCTGCAAAAGCAAGGCGAGGACTGTCAGAACCTCAATATTTGGGCACCCAAATCCCTGAACGGCGAAAAAAAGCCCGTTTTTGTTTGGATGCATGGCGGCGGTTACTTTGCCGGAAACGCATTGGAAGAGTATTCTTTTGACGGCTTCAATCTGGCACATTACGGAGATGTGATCTTTGTTTCCATCAACCATCGCCTGAATATTCTGGGGCACCTGAATCTGGCCGATTACGGCGAAGAATTTTCCAACTCCGTGAATGTCGGCATCGCCGATTTGGTGGCCGCTTTGAAGTGGATTCACGAAAACATCGCCGCCTTTGGCGGCGACCCGGAGAACGTAACGCTCTGCGGGCACTCCGGCGGCGGCGGAAAAGTACAGTGCATGTATCAGCTTGAAGAAGCCGCCCCTTATTTCCAGCGCGGTATCGTGCTGAGCGGCGCGCTAAAAGGGTCCCTCGAGATGAGCGACCACGATAGCCGCCAAATCGCCAAAAGCATTCTGGAAGAACTGGGCATTACACGTGAAACCATCGAAAAGATTTATGAAGTTCCGTATGAAGAACTGGTGGCAGCATATCGAAAGGCCGCGCCCAAATTGCGTGAAGCTGGCGTAAACTGTAACTGGAGTCCTGTCCCCAATGACTACTTCCCCGGTTTCCCCGGAACGGTCGGCTTTGCGCCCGGCTCTGCTGACAAACCCATCATTTACGGTTCTACGCTGGGCGAATTCGCCAATGTTCCTCTGGATGCTGATGAAAAGATGGCCATGACAGAGGAGGAAAAGCTCCGCTTCCTGCGGGAGCGGTTCGGCTCACAGGCGGATCACCTGATTGATCTGTTCCGCAAAGCCTACCCTACACATGACATTCTGGATCTTGCCTACATGGATTCCATGGTGCGCATTCCCACCGTCGCAACTGCTCTGGAACACGCAAAAAACAACAAAGATAATACCTATGTATTTCTGGCTGCTTACTGCGCCCCGGAAAATGGATGGATCCCGCTTTGGCACGGCGGCGAGGTCTGCTATATTTTCATGAACGAAGACAAGGTTTTTGTTCTAAACGAGCCGATTTACGGACAGAAACTGGCCAACATTTTTAGCACGTTGGTACTGAATTTCACCAAATACGGCAATCCGAACAACAAGTATCTTCCCCAATGGGAGACGATGAGCGCCGCGCACCATCATACCATGCTCATTGACCGCGAGTGTATCTGCAAAGAAGGCTACGATGAAGAACTCATCACATTGTTTGATCAGATAAGTCCTAAAATCTCTTTCAGTTTTATCTGATTGTCCTCCTATTAAGAAAAATTGTACATCTAACAAACGAATGAGAAGTCCAAATTGAAAACTGGCTGACTACTATTCGACTACCAATATACAAAAAACTCGCGAAGCCTTCTGATATCAGGCTTCGCGAGCTTTTTATTAGTCTTTACAACTTGTTCACTTCATCTAAAAGCAGCACGGTTACGCCATTTAAATCTGTCTGTCACAGTTCTCCGACCCGGAAGGCCGCTGGTTCGGATCCAGGCGGGCGCACCATATGAACGAGTCCCGCTTTTCGAACCATTTTATCGAAAAGCGGGACTTGCCATATGCGGAAATCCTTGTAATACGGGGATTTCCACTTTTTTATATTAAGATGCCGTCTTTCCAAAACTCGCTAAACGCAAAACTATTATTTTTACATGTGGCGTCTATTTAGACATCGCTTTCCGATAAAATGAGCTTGTAGTTTTCCTCAAATGCCTGCGGTGTCTTGTAGTTCAGCGTCTGGTGGAGACGCACCTCATTGTAGAACCGAATATACTCCTCCACACTCCTACGAAAGTGCTGTTCGGAGGTGTAGTCTTTTCTGTAAGCCTCCTCCCGCTTGAAAGAGGAAAAGAAGGTTTCGGCTACGGCGTTATCCAATGGTTTGGCCGTTGCAGAGAAAGATTGCTTTACATCATACTGTTGAAACAGACCGGTTAGTGTTTTTGAAACATACTGGCTACCCCGGTCACTGTGAAAGGTCAGGTTTTGTGGCCGTCCCCGATCCCGGTAAGTGGCCTTGAAGGTCGCTGTGACCAGATGTGTACTCATATGTTTCGATACACGCCAGCCGATGATGCTCATGTACGGTAAGGAAGCA
>DCJV01000153.1:0-4339 GCA_002320555.1 Ruminococcaceae bacterium UBA1691
CGCGCTCGATTACAGCGGAAGCGACGATTTCCCCGCTTTCCTCAAGGGCCGCTTCACCACCAACTCGCAGGCGGATTGTTTCGTGCACCTCAAGGGCTTTACGAAGGGCTATGTTTTCATCAACGGCTTTAATCTCGGCCGCTATTGGAAGATCGGCCCGCAGAAATCGCTCTATGTGCCAGGCACGATCTTGAAGCAGGAAAATGAGATCATCGTTTTGGAGCTGGAAGGGTGCCGGACGAACGCGGTCGAGATCACGGATGATCACGATATCGGCTGAGAAAAATGCCGTTGTATTTGCATAGGGCCTGGTCAGTGCTGGCCTGCGTTGATGGAAAAATGCCGTGTTAAGGCTGTAGAAATAAGTTAAGGGCTCGATGCAAAATGATTGGCGTTTTGCATCGAGCTTTTTCAGTCTCTCAAAATTCGTTGCTGCTATTCTATCACGGAGTAGGAAACAGGAACGCGCTCATGCCGCGCGGGCACTTCCTTTTGTCTTCTCACAAAAGGAAGCAAAAAGAGCCGCGGGGAGCACCCCGCTGCCGCAGTGCCGTGCAAAAATGTTCTTTTGCACCCTTTTCTAACAAGAGAAAAGGCGTGGGCCCGCGCGGCATGAGCGCGTCCCCATTTCCGGCTTCATGATTGATTGCGGCCAACGAAAATGAAGTCACACCAGAAAAACTTTGCGCCTTCTTCTTTTTTGCTAATTAATTAAAGAAATATAACCCCATATAAAGGTGTCATCACAAGCAGAAGCGACCGTTCGTTTTCAATTCGTTCATAATTTCCCAATCATATATTCATAATTACCCCGTATCATATCTCTTAGCACTCGATGGAAATGAGTGCTAAAATTATGGATGATAAATTTTGATACAGGGGTGTCTGTCAGTATGAAAATGAAGCAGTTTAAAGCAGAATCCAAACGCCTTCTCGATCTGATGATCAACTCCATCTACACGCACAAGGAAATCTTCCTACGGGAGCTGATCTCCAATGCGAGCGACGCGATCGACAAGCTCTATTACCATGCGCTTTCCGATGGGACTACAGGCCTCAACCGCGACGATTTCTCCATCCAGCTGGCCATTGACAAAGACAACCGCACCCTGACCATCACAGATAACGGCTGCGGCATGACGAAGGAGGAGCTGGAAAACAATCTCGGCGTGATCGCGAAGAGCGGCTCGCTTGCCTTCAAGCAGGAGAACGAGGCCAAAGAGGATATCGATATTATTGGTCAGTTCGGCGTGGGCTTCTATTCCGCCTTTATGGTGGCCTCCAATGTGAAGGTTTATAGCAAGGCGTATGGTTCGGACGAAGCGTATGTATGGGAATCCAACGGCGCGGAGGGCTATACCGTTGAGCCCTGTGAGAAGGAATCGAGCGGTACGCAGATTGTCCTGACCATTAAGGAAGATACAGAGGATGAAAAATACAGCGAATTCCTGGAATCCTACCGCATCCAGGAGCTGGTGCGCAAGTATTCCGACTATATCCGCTATCCGATCCGCATGGAGGTTGAAAAGACCCGCATGAAGGAGAAGGCGGAAGGGGAGGAAGCGGACGACGAAAAGGCCCCGGAATACGAGACCTACACGGAAGTGGAAACGCTCAACAGCATGGTGCCGATCTGGCGCAAAAATAAAAACGAGCTGACGGATGATGACTACAACAGCTTTTACAAAGAAAAATTCTTTGACTACAGCGACCCGCTCAAAGTGATTCATACCTATACGGAGGGCGCGGCGACCTATCATGCTCTGCTCTTTATCCCCGCAAAGGCGCCTTATAATTACTATACGCGCGATTATGAGAAGGGCCTAAAGCTCTATGCGAGTGGCGTGCTCATCATGGACTCCTGCAAGGACCTCCTGCCCGACCATTTCAGCTTTGTCAAGGGATTGGTCGATTCCGAGGATCTCTCGCTGAATATTTCCAGGGAAATGCTTCAGCATGATCGCCAGCTCAAGGTGATCGCCTCCCGGTTGGAGAAGAAGATCAAATCCGAGCTGCTCTCCATGCTCAAAAATGACCGCGAGAAATACGAGGAGTTCTTCAAAAACTTCGGCCTCCAGCTGAAATGCGGTGTTTACAACGGCTTCGGCGCGAATAAGGAGTTGCTGCAGGATCTGCTGCTCTTCTATTCGAGCAGCGAGCAGAAGCTTGTCACACTCGAAGAATACGTTTCCCGCATGAAGGAAGACCAGAAATATATCTACTATGCCGGCGGCGAGAGCCGCGAGCAGATCGAGAAGCTGCCGCAGACCGAGCTCGTCAAGGATAAGGGCTATGAGATTTTGTATCTGACGGACGATGTGGACGAATTCGCACTCCAGATGATGCACGATTATAACGAGAAGGAGTTCAAATCCGTCTCCGCGAGCGATCTCGACCTCGATACCGAAGAGGAGAAGAAGGAATTTGAGAAACAGGCCGAGGAGAATAAAGATCTGCTCACCTTTATGAAAGATGCGCTGGATGGCAAGGTAAAAGCGGTTGTCCTCTCCAAGCGCCTGAAGAGCCATCCGGTCTGCCTCTCTAACGAGGGGATGCTCTCCATCGAGATGGAGAAGGTCTTAAACGCTATGCCGAACGACCAGAAGGTCAAGGCCGAGCGCGTGTTGGAGATCAACGCCTCCCATCCGATCTTTGAGAAGCTTGCAAAGCTTTATGCAGAGGATCAGGAGAAGCTGAAAACCTACGCACAGCTGCTCTATACGCAGGCGGAGCTGATCGAGGGTATGCCGGTGGAGGACCCGGTGGCGTTCTCGAATGCGGTATGCGAGCTGATGGTGTAAAAGAAAATAAAAGAAGCAACGCCTCAGACGGAGAAAGCTGTCTGAGGCGTTCTTATGTGCAATGGGGTAAGACTTTAAGGAAAATCAAGACCCCTATAAAATCATATGCTGAGTTATACTGACTGCTCGGCGAAGAAAATGAGGAATGAGAATAGGAGCAGCCAACCACGCCGCTCCCATGAAACCATCGATTGGAATATCGTTACTATAATTGATTCCAATTCAAAAATATCGACGAAAATGGTATAATATTCTATAAAATACAAAAGGCGGCTGTCCCATATGGGGCAACCGTCTTCCGCTCAAAAAACAGGAGTTATGAAATGTTTTAAATGTTAACCGAAGTAACGCTCCAGCAGGCCCTTGAAGGCTTTGCCGTGGCGGGCTTCATCCTTGCACATTTCGTGTACGGTATCGTGGATCGCGTCATAGTTGAGAGCCTTGGCACGCTTTGCGAGTTTGAGCTTGCCTTCCGTTGCGCCGTATTCAGCCTCAACTCGTACACGCAGGTTTTCCTTCGTATCCGCTACGACAACCTCACCGAGCAGCTCTGCAAACTTTGCAGCATGCTCCGCCTCTTCATACGCGATGCGCTTATAGGCCTCGGCAACCTCCGGATAGCCTTCGCGGTCCGCCTGACGGCTCATGGCAAGATACATGCCGACCTCGGTGCATTCGCCCATGAAGTTGGCGCGAAGATCCTCAACGATATCCTCTTCCACGCCCTGTGCCACACCGATGCGATGCTCGTCGGCCCAAGCCATTTCGCTCTTGACCTCATTGAATTTCTCACGGGGCGCCTTGCAGACCGGGCAGAATTCCGGAGCCTCTTCGCCTTCATAAACATAACCGCAAACGCTGCAAACAAACTTTTTCATAACCAGTTACCTCCATCAGATGTCTTTATTTTTGAATTATCCTTATTGTGCAGGCCCTCGCAGAAACCACTGATGAAATATGGCTTCTTTTGCCGCCGGAATTTCATCAGTGCTTCTCCATACAGCTCTGGCAGGTACCATAGAACGTCAGCCTGTGGTAATCGACCGGGCAGGGGAGATACTTCTGCGCCTGCTGGTCGAGCTCCTCAAACACGGGCATGGACAGATCGTAAAGACGGCCGCAGCGGTTGCATAAAAAATGGTAGTGCTGCGCTGTGTTGCCGTCGAAATGGTCCGCGCCTCCGCAGGAGAGCTTTAAAATGATTCCCTCCTCGCTGAGCAGGGAAAGATTGCGGTAGACCGTACCGAGGCTGAGATTGGGCATTTCCTCTTTTAACGAGAGATAAAGCTCCTCCGCCGTGGGATGGTCAGTCCTACCACACAGCTCGCTGAGGATTGCCTCGCGCTGCCGGCTTCGTTTTGTAAGTGCCATAGGAACCATCCAATCAATAATGATAATTGTTACTTTTATTATAACAGATTAAAAGTAGAAGTCAACCGTTTCTTCCAAAATTTTTATAAAAATAATTGTTAGAAAGTAGTATTTGGTATCTTAGGGCACCAATTCTTTTTCCCTTGGACCGCGCTCAGGCCGCGCGG
>DCJV01000153.1:4398-15549 GCA_002320555.1 Ruminococcaceae bacterium UBA1691
GGCGCTCAAACAATTTGTGCGCCCGTTTTTTCCTCGCGCAGCGGGGAAACGAAAAGGCCGACGTCAGCTTGATACCATGCTCGACGGCATGAGCGAAAAGGACTTGAAGATGATGACGGCTGCCGCAAAAGGGATTGAGGAAGCCAGCAACGAAACAACGGAAAACTGAAGATTCCCTCGTTTTCTCATACATAAAAGCTCCGTAATCCTTTTGATTGATGTGGGAGTAATGGCCCTTTGCTTTGTTACTCAGCCCCCCATGCACCGTTCCACAAAAATTTTTACTCCCATCCCGATGAGCAGCACTCCACCGACAATCCCAGCTTTCCCCTTGAACGCCGCGCCGAACCGGCACCCGATATACACGCCCGGAAAGCACAACAGAAAGGTGATCAGGCCGATTATCCCCGCGTCCAGCAGGAGAAGGGAAAAGCGGTCGACATCCGCGCAGGAAAACGATACCCCCACCGCCAGCGCATCGATGCTCGTCGCCACTGCGAGCGCGAGCAGGGTGCGCAGACTGACCTCGCCTGTATTAGAGAGTGTTGGATAAATGCAGTTGGAATTCGCGTTTTCTTTTATCGTATCGAGGATCATCTTGATTCCGATCGCCGCGAGCAGGAGCATGGCAACCCAATGGTCGACCGTACGAATTTTTTCGCTGAACCTTATGCCTGCAAGCCAGCCGATGACCGGCATCAGCGCCTGAAAGAAAGCAAAACTCAGCGAAAGCTTCAGCGCATACCGCACGCGTACGCGCCGGACGGCAAGGCCGCTCGTGACGGACACGGCGAATGCATCCATGGCTAGCCCAAGCCCGATAACGATGATGTTTAAAGGTCCCATGTTCATCTCTCCAATACCGCTGTTTAGAAAGGGCTCCAAATTCTGTAGGAATCAAATAATAATCTGTGAATTTCTATTTCCTTTCTTGTGGGAAGCCCGTAACTGTGCTATAATATTCAAAATATGCGCTTAGGCTCCGAAGGGGTATTTAGAGGGAAAAGGTGTCGGTCGGCTGCCTTAAGAAGCGCAAAATCAGATTTGACTGAAAAGTGAGAGCATGCTATGTATCAGAATACGCCTTTTTACGACATCCGCCCGATCAGAGATTTTCGCGACATGCTTTCCCAGAGCGCAAAGCTGTTTGCGGACCAGCCTGCCTTTAAATTGAAGAATGACGCGGGCGAGTATTACGATGTCCTCTATCCGGATTTCCAGGCCGACGTATACGCGTTGGGAACGACGCTCATCGACCTGGGGCTGCAGGGAGAGAAAATTGCCGTTATTGGCCATAATTGCTATGAGTGGTGCACCTCCTATCTGGCGGTCACCTGCGGCACAGGCATCGTCGTCCCAATTGACAAGGAACTGCCTGCCTGCGACATTGAGAATATCCTGCGTGTTTCCGGCGCGGCCGCGATCCTATTTGATGAAAAGGCAGCGCAAAAGGTGCTTGAGAACCGTGCATCTCTGCCGGCGGATTTCAGGATGATTTCTTTTGGAGAAGGGGATGCGGCGCAGGGAATCCTATCGCTGCATGAGCTGCTTGAGCAGGGCCATGCACTTTTAAAACAGGGTGATACGCGCCTGAAAGACGCGCCAATAGATGCGGAGGGCCTTGGCTCGCTCCTTTTTACCTCCGGTACGACCGGGATGGCTAAGGGCGTTATGCTCAGCCAGCGGAATATCTGTGAGGATATCATGTCGCTCAGCGGCGTGGTGAAGATTCATCCCACAGACCAGCTGCTTTCAATTTTGCCGCTGCATCATACTTATGAATGTTCGCTCGGATTTATCATGATTCTTTATTCCGGCGCATGTATTGCGTTCTGCGAGGGGTTGCGCTACATCGTCAAGAATATGCAGGAAATCGAGCCAACGATCTTCGTCACAGTTCCTCTTATGCTCGAAAAGATGCACAACCGCATTTTAAAGACCGCTGCAAAGAAAAAGGGCGGCAAGCTAATGCTCGGCATCGGCAAGGTGATCTCCAATGCGACCAGCGCATTGGGTGTGGATATTAATGATAAGATCTTCGGCGAGATCCAACGCAATTTCGGCGGTCGGCTCCGCATGATCATCACGGGTGCGGCGGCCATCAGCCCGGAGGTGGTCAGGGATTTCAAAACTTTCGGCATTCCCGTCTATCTTGGCTACGGCCTGACGGAGTGCTCGCCGCTCGTCATCGGCAATAACGACCGTGTTGAGCTGCCGGATTCCGTCGGCGTGCCACTGCCCGGCGTAGAGGCGAAGATCATCAATCCGGATTTCTCCGGCGTGGGTGAAATCTGCGTAAAGGGCCCGATGGTCATGCTCGGCTATTACAACGCCCCCGAGGCCACGGCGGATGTCATCGACGGGGATGGCTTTTTCCACACTGGCGATCTCGGCACCGTGGATGAAAACGGTTATTACCGGATCACGGGCCGAATTAAAAACGTGATTGTAACGAAAAACGGCAAAAACATTTATCCCGAAGAGGTGGAATATTACCTCAATAAAAATCCGCTTGTGGCAGAGTCTATCGTCGTCGGCGAGGATGAGGACAATGAAACGATGGTAACGGCAAAGGTCTTCCCGAATGTCGATGCAATTCGAGAGAAGCTCAAGCAAACGTCTGTGTCCAAGGAGGAGATCGTCAAGGCGCTCTCCAGCGTGGTCAAGGAGGTCAATAAAAAGCTGCCCTCCTATAAAAACATCAAAAAGCTCGTTGTCCGTGAGAATGAATTCGTCAAGACGACGACGCAGAAGATTAAACGGTTTGCGGAAGAAGAAAAAAAGGAGAATCAGGAAGAGACGGACAAGAAAGAAAAGGACATATAACCATATGAAATGCGCCGCTGTGGAATTCCCACAGCGGTATATTTTTTGTTACAATGCTTAGCCCGTTCGGCTTTGTTTGAGCTTTTGCACGATGGATTTTTCCCCAACCGCATCATACCGCGCCTTTCACAGGCTGGGAGGCTCTTGTTTCGCTTTATCCTGTTTTCTTGTTACCGCGATGCAGGCGCAGTACACGTCCTTCGCTCCCGCGAACTTCAGCATTTTGGCGCATTCGTCCAGCGTTGCGCCGGTCGTCTTCACATCGTCGCACAGCAGCACAGTTTTTCCTTCCACTGCCTCCGGACAGGGGACCTCGAACACGCCGAACACATTGCCCTTGCGCTCAGCCCCCTTGAGCTCATGCTGTGCAGGGGTATCAATGCTTTTACACAGTGCATGGCAGTCGGCGGGAACACCCAGCAAGGCAGAAAGCTCCCGGGCGAGCAGAGCGCTCTGGTTATAACCGCGCTCCTTTTCTTTGGCAGGCAGCATGGGGACGCAGACGATCAGGTCAAAGGAGATGCCGGGCATGTTTTCCCGCACGCTTTTTGCCATCTCCCGTGCAAAAAAGATGGCAGACTGCGGCCTGTCGCGGAATTTAAAGCGATGGATGCCCTCCCGGATAGCTTCTTCATAGTAAAACGGCGCCGTGATCTCTTGATACGCCGTTTTTGGATGCTTGCGCCCACAGTCCTGCAAGCTGTACCCACAGAGCAGACAGACAGGCGCTTCAATGCGGACGATGCGTTTTTCACACGCTTCGCAGAGCGTTTCCCCAGCCGGAAGGACCTCCCCGCAGCAAACACAGCGGGGAGGGTAGAGGATGGAGAGCAGCCGGTCAAGCCATTCTTTCCGTTTCATCAGTAAAAACAATCCTTTTGAATAGGCAGTTTAAAAATTGAGCTCCTCAAATTTCCTCTTCCGTCAAAAAAGCGCGCAGGGCGGAAAAGCGCCGCGCCTTTTTATCATTGTCCACCATGCGCCGTACCACGTTGCTGCTTCCCACTAGGATCATCTTGGACTTTGCGCGGGTGACGGCTGTGTAGAGCAGGTTTCGGTAGCTCAATTGTGGCACAACATTTAAAACGGGCATGACGACCGCCTCGAATTCGCTGCCCTGGCTTTTGTGCACCGTCACGGCGTAGGCAAGCTCCAGCTCCGCCGCCGATTCAAAGGAATACATTGCCGTGCGGTCGTCGAATAGCACATAGAGTGTAGAGCTTGCGTGCTCGATCCGGTCTAAAATCCCGACGTCGCCGTTGAAAACGCCCGTTCCATTTTCCCCGCCTCGCGTCCAGGGGAGGTCATAGTTGTTTTTGGTCTGCATCACCTTGTCGCCGCTGCGCAGGATGCGCCCGTTGATCGTGATCTCCTGCTTTTTCTTTTCCGGCGGGTTGAGAACGCTCTGCAGCACGCGATTGAGGTTGACCGTGCCGAGGTCGCCCTTGCGTGATGGGCAGAGCACCTGGATATCCGAGATAGGGGAGTATCCATAGGCCTTGGGCAGCCGGGAGGCGCACAGCTCCGTTATGGTCCGTTGGGCGAGATACGGCGCGGGACGGTTCATAAAGAAGAAGTCCGCGTCGTTACGGTCGAGCACCGGCATTTCGCCGCGCACGATACAGTGCGCGTTGGTCACAATCAGGCTCTCCATCGCCTGGCGGAACACCTCTGTCAGCTGGACCGTCGGCAGCAGGCCGGATTGGATCAGATCCTGTAATACGTTTCCCGCGCCCACAGGCGGGAGCTGGTCGTTGTCTCCCACCATGATCAGACGGCAGCCGAGCGGCAGGGCCTCCAGCAGGCTTGAAAAAAGATTGATATCCACCATGGAGAGCTCGTCCACGATCACCGCGTCCGCCTCCAGCGGGTTGCGTGCGTCGCGCGCGAAAACGGGGCGGTCGTTTTCCGTCCATTCGACCTCCAGCAGGCGGTGGATCGTCTTTGCCTCTTTACCCGTCAGCTCGGACATGCGTTTTGCCGCGCGGCCGGTCGGTGCGGCAAGGGCTACGTCCAGCCCGTCGCGCTCAAAGAGCGTTAAAATGCCCTTGAGCGTGGTCGTTTTGCCGGTGCCGGGGCCGCCGGTCAGGATGAGCAGCCCCTTCTGGATGGCTGTTATAATGGCGAGGCGTTGCTTCTCCTCATATTGAATGCCGTTTTCCTTTTCAATACGCTCAATATCCTTTTCCAGCGTCGGCTTTCCGGCCGGTGGGAAGCGCAGCATGATTTTGATACGCTCTGCCGCGCTTTTTTCCGCGCTGTAGATGCTGGGTAGAAAGATGAATTCCCGGCCTCCGATCTCCTTTGCAACGAGCTGCCGGTCTTCCAACAGCCCGTCAAGCGCGATCTCGATGGTATCCGTATCTGTATCCAGCAGGTCACGTGAGGGCGCCAACAGCTTTTCGCGCGGAATGCAGGTGTGGCCGTTGTGCAGGTTGTGGCGCAGCACGTAGATTACGCCCGCGCGTACCCGGTGGATCTCATTCGGGCGGTTGGGCATTGATTGGGCGATGGCGTCCGCCCGTTCAAAGCCCATATGGATCTCTTCGCTGCAGAGAATATACGGGTTTTCGTGGATGCGGTCGATGGCGGAGGCGCCGAATTTCCGGAAGGCTGCCAAGCATTCTGCAGGCGTCATGCCGATGGCTTCCAGAGCAATCATCACCTCGCGCACGGCAAACTGCTTTTTGAATTCCGCGCAGATTTTATGCGCCTTTTCCCGGGAAATGCCCTTGATTGTGGCAAGCCGCTCCGGCTCGTTTTCGAGGACGTCAAAGGTCCGATCGCCGAAGGCCTCGACGATCTTTTCCGCCGTGGCGGCACGGATGCCCTTGACCGCGCCGGAAGAGAGATATTTCAAAAGCTGCCCCGCTGTAGAGGGGAGGCTGCGCTCGCACAGCTCCGCGCGGAACTGGCGGCCAAAAGATGCATGCACGTCCCAGTGCCCCATCAGGCGCAGCTCTTCCCCGGCAGACAGAGCCGGGAGGACACCCACCACCGTTACCAGTTCCCCGTCGCTGTTCAGGTCCAGCACGGTAAAGCCGGTATCCGGGCGGTAGAACGTGACGTCCTCCACACTGCCGCGCAATTCAATTTGTTCCTGTTCGTCCATAGCCATGACCATCTTTCTTCATCGTAAAACTAAGTAGTATTATACTTCGATTCAATGCCGGATGCAAACATTCGTTTTTTACATCGAATGGGTTTGTGATTTGGACAAGAATATGCTAAAATAAAGAAAAACGATTTGTTCAGAATGAAAAACAAAGGAGGGATTGGATGCAGTATCAGGAAGCAGTCGACTATGTGCATTCCCTGCTCCCGTTTGGCGTAAGGCCGGGATTGGAACGCATGCGCGCGATGATGGCGGAGCTTGGCAACCCGCAGGATCGCCTGAAATTTGCCCATGTTGCGGGCACAAACGGCAAGGGCTCCACCTGCGCGATGCTTGCAGGGATTTTACAGGCCTCCGGCTATAAAACCGGATTATTTACTTCTCCCTATGTCATCGAATTCCGGGAACGGATGCAGATCAATGGCGAGATGATCCCGTATAAAACGTTCGCTGCCGTCATTGAGCAGATCAAGCCTGTGGCGGACATGCTTGCCAAACGGGACATGCAGCCCACGGAGTTTGAGGTCATCACAGCCGCCGCCTTTCTCTATTTTGCGCAGGCGGGCTGCGATATCGTGGTGCTGGAAGTCGGCCTCGGCGGGAGGCTCGATTCCACCAACATCATCAAAACGCCTTTGGTGAGCGTGATCACCTCCGTTTCGATGGATCATATGAACGTGCTCGGCAATACCATTGAGGAGATTGCGGCGGAAAAATGCGGCATCATCAAGCGCGGCGGGATCACCGTCATCTATCCGGAGCAGGACCGGCGCGTGTTCAACATCCTATACCATACGGCGATTTTGCAGAGCAACGTATTGATTACGCAGAATATGGGGGATATCCATATTGAGGCGGAAAAGATCACCGGCACGGATATCGTCTATAACGGCCTACATATTCATATCCCACTCATCGGCGCGCATCAGGTGGGCAATTGCATGACTGCCGTCCTGGCGGCGGAGGCCCTGCGCTCGCGCGGCCTGCGCAGGATTACGGGTAAAACGATTATAAACGGGATTGCCGGCGTGCAGATGCCGGCGCGGCTGGAGATTTTTCAGACGCAGCCGCTTGTGCTGCTCGACGGCGGGCACAATGCGGATGGAATCCAGCGGCTGGCACAGGCTGTGCGCCGATTCCTTTCCGGCAGGCGGATCGTCGCAGTGATCGGTATGATGGCGGATAAAGCCTACGATGCGGCCGCGCGGGAAATCGCCCCCTTGTGCGACAAGATCATCACGACCACACCGTCGAACCCGCGCGCACTGCCCGCCGAACGACTTGCCAGGGCAATGGGGCCTTATTGCAGAGATGTTCGGACGGTGGAAAAGCCGGAGAAAGCGTTTTTGCAGGCCCTCAGAGAGGCACAGCCGGAGGACGCGGTGCTCGTTTGCGGCTCATTCTATCTTGCCTCGGATGTGCGGAAAGCGCTGATTCGTTTTTCTGCATGATTTTTTGCGTCGTTTGCCAGCGTTCAACAAAATATGCATTAGAAATCCTTTATCCTGATCGGGTAAGGGATTTTTTATTTTTTATGAATCATTTAAATCTGGACAGGCAATACTAAGAGGAACAGGAGGAATCAGACGTGGCAATTCGATTGGAGTTTGCCCCTGGCCGCGTGACCGCGTTTTTGGAAGGGGAGATCGACCACCACAATGCCGCCGCTCTGCGCGAATGTATCGACGAGGCAGTTGATCAGCACAGGCCGGAAACCCTGTGCATTGATTTCGGGGGCGTCAGCTTTATGGACAGCTCCGGCGTGGGGCTTGTGATGGGCCGCATCGGTGTGATGCGTGTGCTGGGGGGAAAGGTAGAGGTGGTAAACCTCACTCCGCAGTCCTATAAGGTGATGCAGCTGGCAAGCCTTGATAAGCTCGCGGTGATCCGTCAGAAGGAGGACGTCAAACATGAAGGCGAATAATACTGTAAAATTGGAAGTGGAAAGCCGGTCCGTCAATGAGAGCTTTGCGCGCGTTGTCGTTTCTGCCTTTGCAGCGCAGCTCGACCCGACCATCGAGGAGGTGAACGATATCAAAACGGCGGTCAGCGAGGCCGTGACTAACTGCATCGTGCACGCCTATGAAAACAAGGTCGGCAGGATTTACATAACCGTTTCCCTGTATGACGACGGTCTTGTCAAAATCAAGATCCGGGATAAGGGCCGCGGGATCGAGGATGTGAAAAAAGCGATGGAACCGCTGTATACGACTGCTGCCGGCGAGCGGGCCGGCCTCGGCTTTGCCGTGATGGAAAGCTTTATGGATAAGGTCAAGGTACATTCTAGGGTAGGGCAGGGCACGAGCGTGATTTTAGAGAAACGCATCGCAGGCCGCGATGCGAGCCGTGGTTGAGCAGGCGGCCACGCGAGAGAGCCTGATTTCAGACAATCTGGGGCTTGTCCATTCCTGCGCAAACCGCTTCCGCGGCCGCGGTGTGGAATATGACGACCTCTTTCAGGCTGGCTGCGTGGGCCTGATTAAAGCGGCGGATGGCTTCGATCCTTCGCGCGGCTTCGCTTTCTCCACCTATGCCGTGCCGGTGATCCTGGGGGAAATCCGCCGGATTTTTCGCGATGGCGGAACGGTGAAGGTTGGCAGGGCTATGAAGGAGAAGTCCCGCAACGCCCTGCGGGAAAAGGAGCGCCTGACCGCTGAGCGCGGGCAGGAGCCGACCATCGGCGAGCTTGCGGAGCACTTGGGGATGGATATCGCGGAGACGGCGCAGGTGCTGACCGCCTCCATGCCCCCCGTCTCCCTGACGGCGGACGAGGAAAACGGTTCCGGGCAGATCGACATCCCTGTCGCGCCGCCGGAGGATATGATTTCCGATACGCTCGCACTGGAGCAGATTATGGACAGGCTGCCCGAACGGGATAAACAGCTCATCGAGCTGCGCTATTTCAAAGGGCTGACGCAGACCGTGACCGCCGAGCACCTGGGCATGTCGCAGGTACAGGTCTCCCGGCGGGAAAAAGCAATCCTATTGCAAATGCGCCGCTATCTGACGGGATAGCGGCGCCGGCTTTTTGAAATTCTGTAAAGGCGGCTAAAGATGTGCAAGAGTAAGGGACTGATTCAATTGCTTGATATCATCCTTAGCAGTATTTCTCAATTACAATATGCAGCCTGCCCTTCTTACTCGTTCCGCCAACCTCTGCCAGCCGGACCTTGCCCTTCGAGCGGAATACGATCCGGTCGCCCTCCCTGACAGAGGCGGCCGTTTTTTCGCAGGGGAGGGAGTTTACGAAAATCAGCCCCTTCTGGACCGCCGCTGCGGCCGCCGCCCTGCTGACGGAGAATGCGGCGGATACCACGTTGTCGAGCCGTAAGGATGCGACCACGCAGGGGATAAGCTCGCGTTTTTCTTCCACTCTGCGCAGCTCCTTCACCGGGACGAACGCACCGTCGAGCCGGGCGCGGCCCGCCTGTGTGAGGTTGTCTTTGAGATAGGGCGCAACACTTTTGAGTAGGATGATGTCGCAGCCGTTTTCCGTTACCAGAAGATCTCCCACCATTTCCCGCTTGATGCCGAGCCCCATCAGTGCGCCCAGATAGTCGCGATGGGTGAGCGTGTGAAACGGATCCTTTGTCACGCGCAGGACGGTCAGTGGATTGTCCTCCTCGTTTTCCGCGAGCCAGGAAAGCCAATCTTTTTCGGTGGGCAGGGAGAGATAATCCGGGAAAAACACGGCGATCACACGCTCCGCTTCCCCGTATCCGCCATAAAAGCAAACCTGCAGCCCACGGCGTTTCTCGCAGTACGCCCGCGCCAGCGCGCCCTGCCGCAGATCGAGAAAAGCAGAGTGCGTCAGCATCGCATATCGTTCGCACTGGTCGATTTTATCCTCGATCCCCGCTAGAAGTAAATCGTCTTCCTCCATGTTTTTTCCGCCCTTTCTACGCCTGTGTTTTCGGTCTATTCTACCGCATATCATGCAGGGTTCGCAAGGCCTTCGTATGGAAACCAATCTCCCGGCTGCAAAAAAGCGGAGGGCAAAACCCACCGCTCTTTCTCACTTCCTCTTTACTTCTAAGATTTAGAGTGCTAAAATAGAAAAGTATCAATGAACCGCAGGAGGTATCATTTTGAATAACAAACTCAAGGACGATAACGTCGATTTTCTATTTCAGGCGATTCTGGCGCTCAAAACGATGGAGGAGTGCTACGACTTTTTTGAGGATCTTTGCACGGTGACGGAGCTGAAAGCAATTTCGCAGCGCATTGTGGTTGCCCATATGCTCAGCCAAAAGCGTGTTTACAGCGATATTGTGCGCGAGACAGGCGCGAGCACCGCGACAATCAGCCGTGTTAACCGTTCCCTGAATTATGGTTGCGACGGCTATGAGAAAATTTTTGCCCGAATCGATCAGGCGAATTCGGAAAAGGATGCTCAGAAATGAGCGGCTATACGGATTTCGCATCCTTTTACGATCGGCTGACGGGAGATGTCGGATATCCGCAGCGGGCAGACTATCTCACCGGCTTGCTTGCGGAAAACGGTGTTGAGAAGGGCACGGTTCTCGATCTCGCCTGTGGGACGGGAAGCCTGACGCTGGAGCTTGCAAGGCGTGGCTATGAAATGATCGGTGTGGATGCGAGCCCCGATATGCTCTGCGTAGCGCGGGGAAAATGCATGCAGGCCGGAGCGGACGTGCTCTTTCTCTGCCAGGCGATGGAAGCGCTCGACCTTTACGGCACGGTGAACGCCGCCGTCTGTACGCTCGACAGCCTGAATCATATCACAGATCCGGACACGCTGCGGGAGGTTTTTCGGCGCGTGTCTCTTTTCCTCGAGCCGGGAGGGCTATTCATTTTCGATGTCAACACGCCTTATAAGCACCGGGAGATTTTAGGGGACAATACCTTCGTATATGATCTCGAGGGGCTCTACTGCGTCTGGCAGAATGCCTACGACGCGCAGGACGATACCGTGGACATCCTACTCGATTTTTTTGAGGAGGGGGAAGACGGCTCCTATACCCGCTCAGGAGAGCAGTTTGCAGAGCGCGCTTACAGCCATAAAATGTTGTGCGGCCTGTTGGAGAATGTGGGGCTTTCGTTGATCGGCTGCTATGAGGAAATGATGCGCACACCGCCGCAAAAGGACACGCAGCGCGCGGTGTATCTGGTAAAAAAAGAAAGGATTCAAGGATAGATGGGGAAACTGGTTCGTTGTATTTCAGAGGATGGGACGCTCACCGTCATGG
>DCJV01000153.1:15665-21269 GCA_002320555.1 Ruminococcaceae bacterium UBA1691
ACGGTGCTCGCCGTTGCAGACAGTAGGGGCAACGCGCGCGGCTATGTCGGCACGCCGGTCGTCGAGCTGCCGCTCAATGAGAAGGGCAAGCTGGATGTCGCAGGCGCTGTCGGCACGGACGGCACGCTGACTGTGATCAAGGATTTAGGGCTGAAGGAGCCTTATGTGGGCCAGATTCCACTGGTATCCGGCGAGATCGCGGAGGATATCACGCAGTATTTCGCCGCCAGCGAGCAGGTGCCGACCGTGTGCGCCCTGGGCGTGCTGGTGAACCCCGATCTGACCATCCGCAGGGCGGGTGGCTTCCTTATCCAGCTCCTGCCCACGGCGGACGATGCGGTGATCGACGCGGTGGAGCGGTGCGTGGCAGAGGTGCCGCCGGTGACGAAGCTGCTGGAGGACGGTCTTGCCCCGGAGGAAATCTGCCGGGCAGTGCTGCCGGAATTCTCGCTGGAGGTGCTCGACGAGGAGCAGCCGGTTTACCGCTGCAATTGTAGCCGGGAGCGTGTTTTGCGCGCGCTGGCGGCAACTGGGCGGGAGTCCCTTGAGGAGCTTTTACAGGATCCGATCACGGAGGTCTGCTGCCAGTTCTGCGATCGAAAATATCAGATTGAAAGCGCTGAGCTTAAAGCGCTGCTGCAGGAATCGCGCTGAAAGAGTGTAGATACGTGCGTTTGCGGTGCAGACTTGCTGTGCAGAAAAATTACAGATTTTTTTGGAAAAAGTTTGCGCCGAGTGGTTGACATCCACTTCGATTTGTAGTATATTATAACACGTCGCCGCCACACTGAACGGTTCGCGGCGCAGGCAACGGGAGCATAGCTCAGCTGGGAGAGCACCTGCCTTACAAGCAGGGGGTCACAGGTTCGAGCCCTGTTGTTCCCACCAAAAAATGGCCCGGTAGTTCAGCTGGTTAGAACGCTAGCCTGTCACGCTAGAGGTCGACGGTTCGAGCCCGTTCCGGGTCGCCATTTTTTGCCTCTGTAGCTCAGTCGGTAGAGCAGAGGACTGAAAATCCTCGTGTCACTGGTTCGATTCCGGTCGGAGGCACCAGTTTTTGCGGATGTAGCTCATCTGGTAGAGCGCCACCTTGCCAAGGTGGAGGTAGCGAGTTCGAGCCTCGTCATCCGCTCCAAGGACGCTTAAAAGGTAGCAATACGATTAAGCGTCCTTTTTCAAAATGGCGTCATAGCCAAGTGGTAAGGCAAGGGTCTGCAAAACCCTGATTCCCCAGTTCAAATCTGGGTGGCGCCTCCAGTAATATCGTAATCACCGATGCACTGCACTTCGATGCCGTCATCGGTGATTATGATTTTATTCACATATTCCCGAATCACAGCCCGACGTTGCATGAAATCATCATCGATTCGTGCGGCGTCGGCTTTTAATTTTTTTATCAGCTTTTTCCGATCGATCGTTCCATCCGGCTGGCAATGCGCAAGACGGGCCTCCAGAGCCTTAATTTCGGTCTGCAGGTCGTCAATACGAGGGAAGGCCGCGTCCGTATTCAAACCGCGTTCTACGGCCTTCAGAAGGTTATTTACGCCCTGCTTTTTCTCCGCGATCTGCTTCTTGATTTCCGTGCTGCTATCGGGGGACTGCTCGCGGATGTTCATGATGACGTCAGCTGTCCGCTCGATCAGCTGCTTGTTGAGCAGCTCGTCCTTCAGGATGTAGTACACCGCGGATTCAATCTGATCTGCGCGGACATTTTTGGCGTGACAGGTCTTTAGACGGTTCTTATTCCCGCACATGTAGTAATAGGTCTCCTCGCCACTGGAACGGTTTTTGCTAGCGAAGCCAGTATATGTACTGCCACAGTATCCGCATTCGATTAAGCCGGAGAGCAAGTATTCCCGCTTGGCTTTATTGGTTGCTCGTTTATTGCTCTGCATTCTTTTCATCGCCCTTTCCCAAGTTTCTCTGGTAATGATGGCCGGGACCGCATTTTCGATGCGCACATAATTCGGGTTGTCACGCTTGCCGATTCGCTTGCGCATCTGTTTATACTGATACCTGTTCCAGGTAAACACGCCGGTATATCGCTCATTGATCAGCAGGTAATAGATCGCATTGGTGCCGATCTTGTTGCCGCGCTTGGTGCGGTAGCCGCCCTCCTCAAGCTTGTCCATAATCTGCTGGTAGCTGTACCCGTCAACGTACATCCTGAACAGCAGCCGGATCCCGGATGCTTCCATCTCGTTGATGACATACTGGCCTTCCACAACATCGTATCCCAACGGGGGAGTACCGCCGCAAAATTCGCCGCGTTTCGCTTTCGTCGTAACTCCGGCAATTGATTTTTTGCGCGTTTCCAGTACATGCACCTGGTTAAAGATTGCATGTACGCCCTCGCTCATGAAGGCAGAAGAATCGAGAATATCCTCGCTGAGCGATTCGCAGCAGGAGTAGAGCCGGATATTTGCATGACTAAGCGTTTCCCTCAGCGAGAACCAGTCCGTCACGCTGCGAGAAAGGCGGGATTGATCGTAGATCACGACCGCGCCGAATTTGTTCGTTTTACAGTCCGCCAGCAGCCGCTGGAGGCCGTCGCGGTTGGTGTTCGTCCCGGTTTTCGCTTCGTCGGAGTACACGTCGACGAGCTCCAGGTTATTGCGCCGGCAGAAATCCTCCGCTGCGCTGATCTGGTACATAATGCTGTTTTCGGTTTGGTTGTCGGTGCTGTACCGGCAGTAGGCGACAGCGCGCAAAATAATCGGCTCCTTTCCATCGCGTAAGACTTGACTAATGTTTGAATTTTCCCCATATTGGCATCAACAAAATTTTTAACTAAGTATTTTTCGAACGTAAAAATTCGCAAAATGTTGCACTTGATTCTTCGTCATTTTTGACAAAGTTTTATAGCTGTTTTTGTTTTCTCCGTTTTGTACAAATAGTGCAATTTGTTTTTCTACGTCAATTTGCAAAAAATCTGCCAAAGTGTACGCACACGTGCGTACGGGCTCCCCGAAATGCATGGTATAATATCCCTGTGAGAATCCGTCACCGAACGCAAATAATCCCTCATCTCCGACGCAAGATAGTGCCGGAGGTGTCAAATGGATGGGGAATGAGCTTACGGCATTGGGCAGCAGAATAAAGGCGGTCCGCGAAAGCAGGGGATTATCAATCCGCGACTTGGCCGAGCTGGCCGGTATCAACAAAAGCCAGATTGTGCGTATTGAGAGCGGGCAATCCGACCCGCATTATACGACGCTGCTCCGGATCGCGCGGGCGCTTGAAGTAAGCGTTGGGGATTTTGCGGATGGTGGATGACGGCGGCCTCCGCAAGGAGGCAGATGTAAGGAAGGGGATGTACAAAGGTGAAGCATAGCGTGTATGAGTTGGCTGAATACATACATGCACACGGAGGAAACGCCAAACGGGCAAAGGGGTTAGTCCGCTTGGTCGAAATGGGCAAGCATCAGATCAACAAGAGAGCAGAGAAACTTGAAATCCTGGTCGCTGATCATGCCATCTTTATCCAAGAAGCCAAGTCGGGATAATCCTTCGGTCAAAACCTTTACAATTTCATCTTTTTCATCCTCTGAATCGGTGGCATCCGGTTCAGGGGATTCTTTTGTTTCTGGCAAATCAACTTCAAAGAAATAATTTGGTGAAACGTTAAATAAATAACACATATTTGCAATCAAGTCTACGTTAGGCTTGTTGATATCAGATTCCCAATTGCTGATAGCGGTTCTTGCCACACCTAATTTGTCAGCCAACTCAGACTGCTTCATATTGGCCTGCTTACGTAGGCCTCTAATTTTTTCCCCTAATGTCATTAGAACTTACCTCCTTTTGTTGCTACTATACCACACAAAATAACGTATTTCAATAATGAATGTCAGATAATCTGAAATATTTTTGAAAAACCTATTGACGTGACAGTTTAAATGACTTATTATATAAACAGTTCCAGAAAAACTGACTTGGAGGTGTGCCAAATGAATATTGGACGCAAAATCAAAAAAAAGCTGATTGACGTGTGTAAAACGCAAGCGTGGCTGTCCGAGATAACCGGAATTCCGTACGACACTTTAAATGCCTCGCTTAATGGCAAAAGAGTCCTTAAATATGATGAACTGGCTGTGATTTTATGGGTTCTGGATATGTCTCCTTCGGATGTAATTGAACCTATTCCACCCAAAGCATCTTAAAAGGAGGAGACAAGAACATATGTCTGCAATTCAGATCGCTGCCTTGATTATATCGTGCATAGGGGTAGCTCTATCCCTGACGAGCATAGTCTGCTTACTTGTGATGCGCCCTGAATCATTTAAGCGCGACAAGCGCGACGCCGACGCCGATAATAGCAACAACAAGGCCAGCAATCGCGATTGCTAAATTGATCCGATCCATTCGCTTCATATACTTCATGTTCTTGGCATCTTCCGCCTTGCGTTCTTCACGTTCAGAATCAATCGCTGAGTTAATGCCTTGAATGCTAGAACTGATCTTATCTAACTGTTCTCCAATTGTTGGCCCTTCAATTTCAAAATTCGAAGACCGGCGAACGGCATCGTCAATAAATTTATCCTTAGAATTGATAAGTTCATCAATCTCGGTTTTTAATCTGAACTCAGACATCTTATCCCTCCAAAATTTTAATGCAGAAAGTGAGGTGATGGACAGCGTGGGATATAAATCTAACCCGTTGGCTACTATTTTAGGGTCCGTTCTTGGGTTTATGCTGACCTTATTATTGCTTAAATTATTGTAATCCTAGTTTGAACAATAAATAAGCAGCTACCAAAGCCACAAGCACACCAGAGATAAATCCGGTTAAGAATTGACTGAAAAAGTTTTTCCAAAAATTACGTCTACTCTCTTGTTTTAGCCGAAGCTTATGATCGAAATAATTTAAACCTTCTTCTGTGATTTGTATTGCATATACGTAAAAATAATGGTTCCCCGAAGTTGGCTCACCTAAATCGATCAGGCCATGACTAGCCATAATTTTTAAATTTTCAAAAACAGTTGTTCGTTGTTCTTCTGAGAAGAGTTCAAAAAATTTATTTGTGTCTTCTTTTGACAATGATGAGTGATATGCATTTCGAGGAAATTTTAGTAGCCTACGCAACAAATCTTCTTGAGCTTTCTCATTGATTTTTATTTTGTCTGACGTTACGGTTTGGGGCATAAATCCACGTCCTTTCGACACAATATTACCACAATTTGGGCCAATAGTAAACGGGATCTTAGACCAATATCTTGCCCGCGTAAATTGTAAAGGAGGCACATTCAAATGCCCAGAGCGCCCGCGCCGCCGCTCGGCGGCAGAAAAATAACCGTAGTACGCATATCCAAACCCTCCAATCACGCCCAGGCATTGCTGCGCATCCTCTCGCGAGGCGATATCGATACATACATGGCTGATATCATGCGCGAATGCAGGGTGGAGGAGGAAGTAACTCAGAAAGGAGCCACCCATGAAACAATATAAAATCACAATCGCCAACGGCGACTACCCGCTATCCTTCACCTGTGACACAATCGCAGATGCATATGAGTGCCTATGTACCTTTGCGCGCCGTGCGCCCTCCTGCATCACTCTCAATCTCAATCGAGATGAACTGATGGATCTCCTTGTAAAGATGC
>DCJV01000113.1 GCA_002320555.1 Ruminococcaceae bacterium UBA1691
TGTGTGGTGGTCAAATTGACCGGCTGCGCAGCAACTTTCTGTCTGCCAATCATAAGGTTACACTTCAGGAGCGAACGCTGCACATTCACTGCGCCCAAAATAGCTATCTGCAGGCCAAGGCAGCACCCAGCGGCGCCGGTTCCAAAAGCGATCAGAAGCCATGCTTTTTTATGCACTTTTTCTCTCCTCGGCTTGATCGACAAGCTGTGAGGGCGAAAGCGGAAAGCCGCTTTCGCCCTCAGCCTATAAACGGACAGGGAGGCAATTAGCTTCCCTGTTTAGTTCTTACTTGTTGACCGGTCAGGCGGCACGATGCCGTTTCGGCTTCTCCGCCAGTCCCGCCTTCTGCAGCGCCGCTACCAGAAGTGGAATTGCGACAAGCTGGATCAGAATTCCTGGCAGCGCAGTGACGAACGCCGCGCTTAAAAACATGGATAGGCCATAGGGCTTGCCCGCGATCCCCATCAACACGGCGTTGGCAATGCCGGACACCACGCGGCCGCCCAGCATCGCGCCGATCAGAGATAGGTAAAGATTTCCCCCGAGCCTGCGGTAAAAAAGCCCGGTTAAAAGGCCGTAAGCGCACAGCTCCAGCATCATCGCCGGAGCGATGGGAAAGATCGGCGGCATCCCGGTCAGCAGGGAGGAAAGCAGCGGGCCGAGGAAGCCGCAGACTGCGCCATACTGCCAGCCGCACAGAAAGCCGCACAGCAGCACGGGAATGTGCATCGGCAGGAACGCTTGGCCCGCGCCAATGGCGTGGAAAGCCATTGGCAGCACAACACACAGGGCAAGGCAAAAGGCTGTGATCACCAGATTCTTCGTATGGGAGTGCTTCATCGATTCAATCATCCTTTCAGGTGATAAGCGTCTGAATACAAAAACGCCAACCAAACCGTCGTCCGCTTCTGCGGAGACTGCGGCCTGGTTGGCGCTTTTTATTCAATGCTTACCAAAACGTTATATCGCTTCTTTTTCGCCCTGCTTCTGCCGGACAACTGCCCTTCTGGACAGCATTTTTATCGCACTCATTATAGCAAAATTCGATCGTCCCGTCAATGTGCTTCTCCTCTTTGACGGGCCATTTCCTCCTGCTTTCTCAAAATGCGCTCGTAGGCCTCGCGCGGAAGGTTTGTATCCAAACAGAGTTTCTCCATCGGGCATATGCCGGTATGCGTCCGGTTGACGATATACGGTACGCGCTCCCCCTCGTAAAACGGGACGCACCGTTCCCCAAGACAAACCGCCGCATGCTCGCTGATGACATCCGCATAGATTTCCCTGACGCCCCCATAGAGCATCAAAAGTGCCGCCGCCTTTCCCACGACGCGGTCTGCGATTGATGCGCCACGCAGAAGCTCCGAATCTTTCTGGAGCCAATCCGAGAGTGGCGACACACCGGAGAGCGAGGATTCCAGCATCCGTCCGTCCCTGGTCAGGAGCACGCAGGTGGAGTGATGCTTATGGAGCGCTGTTTTGACCTGCTCGAGAGTTTCTGTCATATCAAGTCCTCCTCTGCCCCGCCGCGCATGCCGGCGAAGCCGTCTGTTTTCCGTCCCGCTGTTTCCGAGAGATCGCAATTGATCATTGTGCCATTTTCAGGCGGTGAAGTCCCACCTGACGCGGCAAAAGCTGTGCGCTAGGATTTTCTCTTCGGGTGTGTCATAAGGGGTCGTCCTCCCGGTTGAATGGGAGCTTTCCTTTTGTATCATATTCGATTTTCGCTTTCCTGTCAAACAAGCCACAGGCCGCACGGCCGGCGGCGGTAGCTCTTTCTTCCAGAAAAAAACATTATTTCAACCTGCATGTCTATTTTCCCCCTTGTAAGCTGTCAAGCGGTATGCTATGCTGGCAGTGGACAGACGCTGACAAAAAACAGGCGGACTTGCCTCGTTTGAAAGGGATGGTCGTAAAGATGAAAAAAGTCATTGTGGTCTCCAAAACTCACCTGGATCTGGGCTTCACAGATTATGCGGAAAAGGTCCGGCAAAAATATCTCAATGAATTCATTCCGAAGGCTGTCTCCATCGCAAATGCGCTGAATGCAGACGGCACAAAACGTTTCGTCTGGACAACAGGCTCTTGGCTGCTCCGGGAGGCGCTCGAAAACGCAAGCGAAGAAAATAAGGCTGCACTCCTGCAGGCCCTGCGCAGCGGCAATATCGCACCGCACGCCATGCCCTTTACCATGCACACGGAGCTGCTCGATGCAGATACGCTCGATTACGGGCTTTCCATCGTGGATCAGATCGATACGATCACAGGGCGCAAGACCATCGCCGCCAAAATGACGGACGTGCCCGGCCATACGATCGGCCTTGTCCCCCTGCTCGCCAGGCATGGAATCAAATTATTACATATCGGGGTCAATAAAGCGTCCGCCATACCGGACGTCCCCCCCTGCTTCCTTTGGAAATGTGGGGATAGCGAGGTCGTCGTCATCTATTCCGGCGATTATGGCGGAGCCTTTGAAAATGAGCTGACCGACAGCGTACTCTATTTAGACCATACGCTCGGCAATCACGGCGCGCCTAACGCCGCTGCAATACGAGCGCATTTTGAAGCAATCCAGAAGGAATATCCCGGCGCACAGGTGGCCGCCGGGCGCCTGGATGACTATGCAGAGCTGATCTGGCAGGTAAAAGACCAGCTTCCCGTAGTAACAGCGGAAATCGGTGACACCTGGATCCATGGGGTCGCCTCCGATCCCTATAAAACGGCAGGGCTTCGCACGCTCATTGAACTGAAAAACAAATGGCTGGCCGACGGCAGGCTAAGCCGGACGGACGAGGCCTATGCGCAGCTTGCCGTCAATTTGCTCTGTATCGCCGAGCACACCTGGGGGCTGGATATGAAGGCCTATTTTGCCGACTATGAGCATTATCTCCGCCCAGATTTCGAGCAGGCACGCCAAAAGGATGTGGTAGAGCTCCAGCATCCCCTACGCGGATTTCCGCAAAATCTTCTGACCATTTATCAACGTCGCAAAGGCGTTTACCGCCCCGGCTCCTATCGTGCCATGGAAAAAAGCTGGGCAGAACAGCTGGCTTATCTCGACAAGGCGCTCGAAAAGCTGCCGGCCGCCTTACAAGGCGAGGCCGTACAGGCGCTCGATTCTCTGAGGCCCTGTCAGCTCGAATCGCTTGCGGGGGAAACATTGCAGCGCAATGTGGACTACCGCTTTGAAAACTGGACTCTGCGCATCAATGAATACGGCGGAATCGGCGCGCTTTCTCACGGTGGGGTACAGGTCATCCGCGAAAACAACCGCCCCGCTGTGGAATATTACTCCTATGGCAAATCAAATTACGATTTCTGGCTGACCCATTACACGCGCAATCGGAAGGAGACCGCCAGCTGGTCCCTGGGGGATTTCGCGAGGCCGCTTTTAAAATATGTCGATTCAAAATACCCGCAGGGGCGCTTTTCCTATCGCTTTCAGCAAGGCTGCGTGCAATCTGCGGCAAACCGTCTGCAAATCTCCGTGCACCTTTCCATCGCGCCGGAATGCCATGAGAAGCTGGGCGCTGCGAAAACCGTACAGCTCGTCTATACCCTGCACGCTGAAGGGCTGAAAATCGAGCTATGCTGGATCGATAAGCCCGCCAACCGGCTGACGGAAAGCACCGTTTTTCGTCTCTATCCGGCCTGCACACAGGAAGAAATCCGATATCATAAAATCGATACCGAGGTTGACCCGATGACAGTCGTGAAAAACGGAAACCGCAATCTGTCTGCCGTATGGGACATGCATTTTGGTTCTTACCGCTTTGTAAACCACCACGCCGCACTGATCGGGTTGGGTAAAGGAAAAATTCTCCGCTTCGACAACCAGTTCGAGGATGTTGAGAAAAATGGCATTTCCTACATCCTGCATAACAATGTCTGGGGCACTAATTTTCCCTTATGGTATGAGGACAATGCCTATTTTTGCTTTGATATCATCCGATATCCTCAGCCCCTATAATACCGATAAGCCAAGATGCGCCGCTTTCCATTCCCCGTTCTCGGCAATTACGGCTACAGCAGCGGCTGACCTGCAGAGGAGCATGCAAAGCCGCCGCGCTTGAAAAAGCGTACGGCGGCTGTATAGATATGCTTATTTGGCCATCACGCCAATGAAATCCAGCCGTCCCACAGGGCGGCTCATTTTACGTTCCGCGTAAAACCGCACTCTTTTCGCCCTATTCTTTCCGCTTCTTGCGGTCAGCGCTGGCAGCCACATCCGCAGCCGCAGTTATTCTCGCGCTCTCTTCCACCGCAGCCGTCGTTTTTCTTGTGATGGCACTCTGTAGGTGGGAAGAATTCATTGACCGGGAAGCGGATCTGTTTGAAGGCGTCACACGGGTCATTCTCCATGTCGTGGCAGCACTCCTTCTCTGGCACGCAGAAATCATATGCCGGAATCAGCATCTGAACGTCGCGCTCAAGCTGTACAATCGTAAACAGGCCGAGCGTCACGCGCACTGCTTTTTCCGGGGAAGCAACGTTGAAATCTCCGTCAAACAATCTGCGGATGCAGCCAGGCGCAGAGCAGCAGCCTTCGCACTCGCAGCAGTCGCATGGACGGCAAAGCTTTGCCTCCAAGCAGATCGGATCGACGCACTGAACCTTCGCCTTCGGATTCGCGCTGGTGGGAAGGAACTGTTCGTCTGCCTCGTCCGGAGAAAACTCCGACGAGAAAATACGTACATTGCCCTCGCTGCCGTAGAGGATGCATTTCTTGGAGAACGAAGTAAGCCCCTCAACGGTGCAGGGAGGATTCATCGGCGTGGTGTAAGCGTCGAGATAAACCTTGAAGAAGAAGGTGATGTCGACGGAATAGTAGCCGCGGTTGAAAGGGACTGCCTCCACGTCGATAAAACTGTTGATAATCTTGCACGAACGGCAGCGTACGGAAGTTGCATTGTCGATAACGCACTGCGCCCTGTCGGTAAAATAGACGCGCATATCGGCAAGACAATCCTTATCAGCGCACGAATCGTACACGCGGTTGGTATCGATGCACACAGCCTCGCGGATGCCGCCGCTGACGACATCTGCAGTGCTGCAGCAGGATCTGTTGTCCGCCATAGTGTTTCCTCCTATGAGTAGATTGAAATTTTGTAAAAACTTCAATACCATACTATGACGCAGGTGGATTCTGGTGCAGAAAAAGCGAAGCACAAACAAAAAAGTTTTGCGCAATTTCCTGTGCTTATAAAGGATTTCACGCACTGTGGAACAACAGCCTC
>DCJV01000133.1 GCA_002320555.1 Ruminococcaceae bacterium UBA1691
AAGCGCCGCCGGATTGCTTTTACAGCCCGGCGGCGCTCTCCGTTTGACGATACAACAGGCTAAGGGCGGCACCGAAGTGCCGCCCTCGTTTCGTTATTTTCTACATTCAGCCTTTTTGTAGTGCGCGGTCCAGCCAGATAGAACCAACATCCATTGCGTCATACAGCCCGTTTTTTTCGCTTTTCTTTACGATCCGCTCGCGCGGGCGGACATCCGGATCCGTATTCATCAGCTGTACAGTCACCTTATTGGCTACCTCGAGATCCTTAACCTTTTTTGTGCTGGTAATCTGCATCATGATAACAAACGGGTCGGCCATGCTGCCATAGTAAAGCGTATTGCCCTTGCGGACCAGAGGGCGGCCCTTATACATTAAAAACGGCGCTTTTTTCTTGCTTTCCGCCAATGCTGTTTCCTCCCATCTTCAAGATCATCCCGTACTAGAACCTTAATATCATACCATACTTCCTGTGCCTTGTCAAAAACGCTTCAGCCGAAGCTCATGAAAAAAGGCGGCCCGCCAACCGGCAGGGCCGTCTTCCGGCCTTTTCCGCACAGGGAAAAAGGTTAGGCGTCAAGATAGCATCGCACCAGAGCCTGCAGTAGCTCGTCACGGTCCAGCTTGCGAATAAGGCTTCTCGCATTGTTGTGCGTCGTGATATAGGTCGGATCCTCCGAAAGGATATAGCCGACGATCTGACTGATCGGATTATATCCTTTTTCGCTGAGCGCGTCATAGACGGTACGCAGCACCTGCCGCATCTCTTCGTCGCGCTCCTCTTTGATTGAGAATTGAATTGTTTTGTCCGTCAATGCGTCCACCTCCGTATCTACATACCTATTTTATTATATACGACTTTTTCGATAAAAACAATACAATCTGTCTATTTTCTGAAAGAAATTCATCGCCTTTTCAATCGCTGGTCGGCAGATATTGCCGTGGCATCTGAAAGGCTTCCGTATTCTTTTTAGCCCCCGTTTTCGTTTCTATCCAAAACATTAAAAAAAGGAGAAAAAACGAGATTGCATTCAAAATGAGGAGCTAAATTGATAGATTAACATTCCAAATCATAAAATCCCATAAAAGAGTCTAAAAACTATTATTGAAGTTCATATGAACTTGTGATATCATACAGTCAACAAATAAAAAGTTCAGGAGAAAGGAGAAAATCGTCATGTTTCATACATTACCGGGAACTCTGCTAGAGCGCAGCCAGACGGATGACCGCGGTGCATACAGCCTGATCGAGCCGATTCTGTCTATCACAAAGGGGTTGACACTTTCCCAGATTCGAGAGCTGACAGGGCTGGAGAATTCTACGGTTCAAAATTGGGTCAAGCGCGGCTGGGTGGCCAACCCGAAATCCAAGCGCTATGGGGAGCGCCAGGTCATGCGAATCATTCTGATCAATACCCTGCGCGCGTCCCTTCAGCTCGACAGCATCGCTCAGCTGATGCAGTACCTCAACGGCAGCGTCGAGGATGTGTCTGACGACATCATTTCGGACGGAGAGCTTTACGATTATCTGTGCGCGATCGTCTTCGAGCTGGAAGACGCGCCCGTGCTGGATGAGAAAAAGCTCGACGAGGTGATCGAGGACCATATCGCCGGCTATCGCGGCCCGGCGGAGGATTCCCATGAAAAGTTGGGCAAAACGCTCAAGATCATGACGTTCGCCTGCATCTCCTCCAGGCTCAGGCAAAAGGCGGAGGCGGAGATGAGCGCCATACTCGGGGGCTGAGAAAAACTTTATGTCCTGTGTCCTTGGTTGTGCGCATATTTATAGCAAAACCGGAAGAAAGGAGAGAAGTGCATGGAACCCAATACGATTATGCTGTTTGTCTGGATTGGCCTGATGGTCGCGTTTACCGTTATAGAGGCGGTGACCGTGCAGCTTGTCACGATATGGTTCGCCGTGGGCAGTCTGGTTGCCCTCATTGCGAATATCGCAGGCGCGAGCATATTGGTGCAGTGGATCGTCTTCGTTGCGGTATCCGCCGTGTGCCTGCTGGCGACCCGCCCGCTTGTCAAAAAGGTGGTCAACGCAAAGGCGCAGCCGACCAACGCGGACCGGTGCATCGGGGCGACGGCTCTCGTGACCGAGGATATCAACAATGAAATCGGCACGGGTCAGGTGAATATCAAGGGAACGATCTGGACGGCGCGCTCCCTGAATGGGGAGCTGATTGAAAAGGGCGCCAGCGTCGTCATACAGAAGATCGAAGGCGTCAAGGTTCTTGTCACCCGCGCGCCTGGATAACACAAGGGTGCAATTGTGAAAAGAACAGGGCGCAGATACGATCTGTTCCAATAAAAATGAGGAGGCTTTTTTAAATGATTTATGTACTGCTTGCGATCGTGTTGTTCCTGTTGCTGATTGTGGTGCTCAATATTAAAATTGTACCGCAGTCAAAGGCTTATGTCATGGAGCGCCTGGGCGCGTACCGCACAACGTGGGAAACTGGCCTGCATGTGAAGATCCCGTTCCTGGAGCGCGTCGCGAAGGTCGTTTCTCTCAAGGAGCAGGTGGCGGATTTCCCGCCGCAGCCCGTGATTACGAAAGATAACGTCACGATGCAGATCGATACCGTTATCTTCTTCCAGATCACGGACCCGAAGCTTTATACCTATGGCGTGGAACGCCCAATCTCTGCGATCGAGAATCTGACCGCGACAACGCTACGTAACATCATCGGCGAGATGGAGCTTGACCATACGCTCACCTCCCGTGATACGATCAATGCAAAGATTCGCGGTATCCTCGACGAGGCGACCGACCCCTGGGGCATCAAGGTCAACCGCGTGGAGCTCAAGAACATCGTACCGCCCGCCGAGATTCAGGACGCAATGGAGAAGCAGATGAAGGCGGAGCGCCAGCGCCGCGAATCCATCCTGCGCGCTGAAGGCGAAAAGGCCAGCAAGATCCTGGTGGCCGAGGGCCAGAAGGAGAGCCAGATCCTCGCTGCGGAAGGTGAGAAGCAGGCCGCGATCCTGCACGCAGAGGCTGTGAAGGAATCGAAAATCCGCGAGGCGGAAGGCGAGGCGCAGGCGATCCTCGCCGTGCAGAAGGCGGAGGCCGAGGGTATCCGCATGATCAACGAGGCGGCCCCGAGCGAGGGCGTCATCACCATCAAGAGCCTGGAGGCTTTCCAGAAGGCGGCCGACGGGCAGGCGACGAAGATCATCATCCCGTCCGATATTCAGGGCCTTGCGGGCCTTGCGACGAGCGCGGGCGAGCTGCTGCGTAAGGATTAAAAAACAGCGAATGAAAGTTCTAAGGTAAATGGCCCGGAGCAGTCATCCGAAAGGAGGTTGCTCCGGGCTTGTTTGTTTATTAATGGTAAATAAGAAAAAATTGTACTTATAGTTAAAATAATATAATATTATAATTATAGTTGACATGTTGTATATAAAGTGTTAGTATAAAAATGGAAGGGGTGATACAAATGGTTTATTCATAATTTACCTAGAAAACCATATTAGAATTAGAGAGGAGAAAAACAAATGAAAGTGAAAAGGATTTTATGTTTGGTTTTAGGTCTACTCGTTGTGTCCGCATTGATTGTGCCCGTTTCCGCCGGTTCCTTGGATTCTTATTTTTCCTCCGGTAGCGATAGGGATGTTCGATTTGTAAGCGGAAAAGAAAACTGGTATAAGCGTGCGTGGGCACAAATGGGCGATTGTAAGAGGCGATATTATTTGCGTGCCTATTTGGGAGATTATCTAGAAGATACTGGGAAAGTATGGGTTTCAGCACCATATCCAAAAGAGTTCCGTTTGAATACCAACTGGCATTTTACTGGCACGGGTTTGTCAGGCAATCTTGCTACTTATTTGTTGCGTGCCTACGCTTTTTACGGCATCAGTTAGGAAGTATCGCTTGTTTAATCGCGTCCGGGAAGCGTGCATGAACTTCCCGGACGCGCTTCTCAATTATGTGGATGAGCACTTCCCCGAGAGGAGATGAGAGGATGAGAGCGCTGAAAAAACGGCTTCACATCATTTCCCTTTTTTTGATCCTGTCGTTTTTATTCCTGCCGGCCGCCTCGATTTTGATGATTCACCATATCACGGTCAGCGAGACGATCGTCGGCATGGACGCCGGTTTTTTGGGGACAAGTTCCAGCGCCTTTGCGATCCGGAAAGAATCCATAACCATGCGCGAAGCTGCAGCCGTTGCCGCGGCCTGCGGCAAAAATATTGCCGTATATCAGGATTACAAGGGCCCGGAGCAGGTGCGGGCCATCTATTTCAGCGGAACCTATGCGAATATCCCCATGATGGAGGGCCGCTTTTTTCAGGAATCGGATTTTACGGCTGGCAACCGCTGCGCGGTGATCGGCAAAAACCGGCGTGGAGAGATCATCCGGCGTGAAGGAAAGGCCTATATCGAGCTGCAGGGCGTTCCCTTTGAGGTGCTGGGTGTCATGGGCCCGGAGGAGGAGACGGCGTTTGATTCCACCGTGCTGATCAACGGGCTGGCAGAACCGGAGTTGTTCCGGGATTTCCTTTACCGGCTGGATTTTTTCCGGGCCGACGGGGAGCAGCGGGCGGAGGCCTTTGCCGCCAAAATGCAGGCCGATTATGGGGCGGAGGCAGAGGAGATCGCGCAGTCCGCTGCCACTCTGTCGCGTTTGATCCCCAATGTGGTCTATGGCAGGTGGTTTTTGGTGATTCTCCTGTGCGATTTGCTCTGTGTTGCCCTGCTCTCTTTGGAGTGGAAAAACCGCAAGCAGAAGGAGGTTTGCATCAAGCGACTGCTGGGCTGCCCCACGCGGCGTGTCGGCTGGGAAATCTGCCTGGAATATGGTGCGATGGTGGTGGCCGCCGGGGCGGCGGGCGCATTACTTTGTGCGGCTCTATTCCCGCGGTATCTCCGCTTTTTGGGGCTCGGCTTTGCGTGCTATCTGCCGTGTGCGCTGGTATTCAGCCTGATTATGGTGTGCTCCCTGCTGGAAAAGCCCATCACGGAGGCGATGAAATGAAACGGTTCTTTTTGAATATTGCCCAGTCCGGCCGGATTCTCAAGCGGCACCGGATGCTCGCCCTATTTCTGATCCTCCAATGCGCGCTCTGCCTCGGCATGGCCGGAACAGTGGCAAACCAGGCGATGCAGAGCGGCCGGAAGATCGAGGATTTTCAGACGCGGATCGGGGAGAAGCGGTATTATAATCTATCGGAAGATATGAGCGAGACAGATTTTTACCGCTTCATGCATGAAGAAAATTTGTATTACCCAGAGATTGCGCATTTTGTGCAGGGGATGATGGCGGAAAAGCGTTTTTCCTATATCGTCGCGACACAGCAGCATATTACTGTGATTGATCGCTCGATGCCGAAAGAGCTGGTTGATGGTTATGAAGAGGGACAGGCGGACAACGCTATCCTAGAGGATGAAAAGGGTCGGATGGTTACAATTGTCAATAGCTACCAGGTATCAGAGCATTTCTTCTCTGAATTCCAGCTCCGGGCGCAGGAGGGCAGGCTGCTGGAGGGAGCGGATTTTGCCGATGTGGAGGCGGAAACGCTGCCCGTCGTCGCGGGCAGCGGCTACCGGTCGGATTTTTCGCTGGGGGATACGCTGCTATGTAATTATCTGGGCCGCGAGCTGACGCTACAAATTGTGGGCTTTTTGGAAAAGGACGCTTCCTTCTCCAGAGGCGGCCTGCCGGAGTATTGCGACCGGTATCTGATCCTCCCCCAGTTGGATCCTCAGCCGGAAAAGCCGACAGAGTTCAATAAAATGCGCCTTTCGCAGCAGGCATCCGGTTTTATTGTAACGGATCAATCTTTTGAAGCGGTTCAGGCGATCGTTTCGGCGCATCTGCAAGCGGCGGGGCTTCCGGATTTTATCCATTTGAATGATCCCACAGCCACGAGCTCGGAGCTTGCCGACCTTTCTGCGATGACGCAGGAGGTTTCCGATCAGTTCAACGCATTGCTGATGATCCTGACGGTTTTTGTAATTCTGTGCATTTCCGTCACGGTCAATGGATTTATCCGCGAGAAGCATTATGAATATGGTGTTTTCCTGCTCAACGGCGCACGATGGAGCGATCTTGTGTGGGATGTTGCGGCGGTTGTAGGAGCCGTCGTGCTGGGTGGCGATATATTGGCAATTTTGTGCCTCTGGCTTTCGCATCAATCCTGGCAGGCGATTTTGTATATGCAGGGCCTTGCGCTTCTGATTGGGGCGGCGGCCTGTGTTGTGCCGCTTTCCCACGTCCACCGGATGGATATCAGCGATTTGATTGGAGGGAAGGAATAATGCAGATGCTTGCTTTAAAGGAAATCCACATGACGTATGGCAAGGGGGATGGGGCCGTTCATGCGCTGCGCGGCGTGGATATGGAGGTGGAGCGGGGAGAGCTTCTGGCCGTCACTGGAAAGAGCGGCTGTGGAAAATCGACGCTCCTAAATATTCTGGGCGGTGTGTGCAAGCCGACAGGTGGTTCCTATTTTTTCGAGGGGAAAGAGGTCTCCCAATTTTCTGCCCGTCAGCTTGCGGACTTCCGAAATCAAAAGATCGGCTTCGTGGTGCAGCACTTTGCGCTGATTCAGGATATGACGGTTTTTCAGAATATCGCGCTTCCGCTGCGCTACCGAGGCTATTCCAGAAAAAAGATCGAAGAGCGCGTCTATGAGCTGCTGGATCAGTTTGAATTGGGCGGAAAGGAAAACACCATCCCGCCCGAGCTCTCCGGCGGGCAGTGCCAGCGTACGGCAATTGCGCGCGCGGTCGCCGGGCACCCGGAGCTGCTGCTCGCGGACGAACCCACCGGCGCGCTCGACGAGGAAACAGGCGGAAAAATCCTGCGTATTTTTCAGAAGCTGAATCAAAACGGGATGACAATTATCATCGTGACACACGATGGAGAGATTGCAGCGGGCTGCCGGAGAAGAGTCCATATGCGGGATGGGATGATCTTGAATGAGGCCCGATAACCGTAACGCGGCGGAAAGTACAGAGCTTTCCGCCGCGCCGTTTTATGCCGGAAGATGGATTCCATGACAGGAAGTATTCCATATGAGCCGGTTTTATTTTGGTATCTTTTCTGCCCACTCCGCGGGCTTGAAGCCTGCCACTGCAAAATTCTCGCTCACTAAAATTGGGCGTTTGACAAGCATGCCATCCGTTGCAAGGAGTCTAAGCTGCTCCTCCTGTGTCATGTCCGGGAGCTTGTCCTTGAGCGCGAGCGCCCTATATTGAAGCCCGCTGGTGTTGAAGAAACGTTTCAGCGGCAGCCCGCTTTTTTGAAACCACTCCCGCAGCTCCGCTTCCGTTGGATTTTGCAGCTTGATATCCCGCGCTTCATATGGGATGCCGCGCTCGTCGAGCCATTTTTTTGCCTTCTGGCAGGTGGTGCATTTGGGGTACCAGAGAAAGAGCATAAAACATTTCTCCTTGAGTCAAGTCGTTTTGGGAAATCAGGGATGGCACAAAAAGTGAAGAGAGGGGATGGGCTCTTCACACAGGCTTTGTAGATCGTGCCGTATCTTTCACATTTACAGACATCGAGGTTCAAATCAGCTGAAGTATGAATCCTAGCCCAGTGTATCGCAAACGAATGCAAAATGCAAGATATGCTTTCCGTTATCATATATGTATTTTGGGTATTTTAAATTTTAGAAAGGGAAAGATTTTATCTGTATTATTTAGAATTTTTTGTTACATAATATTGATATTATTTTCAAATATATTATAATTAAACTAACAATTATATAAATAATAAGGAGGCGATTCCAATGTTTTAGATTAAATATACAGTAAGTATGGGGGAGGGGATCATATATGCATAAAAATGTGTTATATTGACGATGACGATTCTTGTCATACTATTAGGAAGTATCATCTGTTACTTTGTGAGTCAATCTAGAAAGGATTCGTCACATAATTTGAGGCTACAGTTCTTGCCAAAAAGATCAATTATTTGACGGTAGCATTGAAAAAAACGATACGCAATATCCGAATTCTTTTCAGGTGGAGGTTGACCGCAATACTAAACTGTCAAAAGAGGATTATACAATATCCATCAAAGCAATCGAGCAGGGGGATACTATCCAAATTTATTATAGTGGTTCGATTGGAGAGACAGACCCGCCTTGTTTGATTGGTTGCAGTAAAATAGTGGTTATTACAAAGTGAATTTTAGGAGGTTACCATTTATGAAAAAGAGAATATTTACTTTGTTTCTTTTAGGATTATTTTTATATGTTTTTCTTCTACCCATACAAGCAGAATCTTCGAATCCTATGACAGATATTCAAAAATTTTCTTATCAAGCATCAGAGTACCAAGGCCTTTCCACATTAGATATTGCCGAAAAGAAGCTAAGCCCCTTTCACATTTCTCGGGAAATGATTCAATCTCTTTCTGAAGACCAACTAGACCTCATCCAGAAGGCAACGGAAATCACTGCACAGTCAAGTTATTATGTGGAGTCTCCTCTTTTTCCGGGTCAAATGGAATCTGTGGATGCAGCAACATATAGAGTAGCGGTCGAAAAGAGTAAAAAAAGCCAGAAGGAAGAGTTTGACCATATCTCAAAACAGATACAAGCGAAATCGGCCCTCTCCGATTCTGTTATTATTTCACCCGGTAATAGCTCGAAAATAAATGGCGGAACTCTGAATCTCGTTATCTTAATGATTGCAGCAGGGAGAGATAATTATGGTGTGGCAGGAATATTTCAATGGTCCACGATGCCTTTATTTAAAGGAACAGATGCGTTTGGACTTTCCAGAGATGTAACCACTAGTATCATTCCTAAAACAGCATCAGGTGTTTATTCCTATACTTATACAATGAGTTATACACAAGGTACACAATACATTACTCAAGAAAAGGAAGATGTTCATGATGTGACATATAATGAGCTTAAGAGGGATAATAATGGTTATGGTTATGCGTTTGAATTTAAAATGCCGGTTAGTGCCGTCTCATTAAAGCCTGGTGAAATGAGTATTCACTATAATTCTGTAACAGGATTTGTGTTTTTTGAAGGACGGGTAAATAATTCCAGCACTACATCCGTGAATCATTGGGCAACTTATGCACATAAAAGATATGACTTGTTATTTAATTCGATTGATTTCAGTACACCGTTTGGGCTTGGATTTTCTATTCCAGTTGGAAAGTCTTGCTATGTCCAGCTTACAGAAGAGCATATATGGATTATTTAGGGGGGGAGGCACGATGCGTTATTCCTTACTGTCGCTTTCCTTCGGTAGGTACTTTGCCGGCTCATTATTGATATCTGCCCTTTTGGGAATCGGATTCTTTTTGGCTTACCAGGCGCTCGCGGGACTTCATTATGGAAATGAAAATTGGAAAAAGTATGCGATTGTATCAGTGGTTTTCTTTATGATTTACTCCATGATTCTAATTGGCCTGATCCTTGGCGTATAAGCGCACCGTATGGAAGAATGTTTCTTTTTCATATTGCATTAAAATAAGTGTATCAAAGACGAATCAGCCGATCCTATCCGGACCGGCTGGTTCATTTTTATACGCTGCTTTTACATAGATTCAAGATTCGAGCCGCTACAGTTCCTTGCGAAGAAATGATTTTGACCTTACAATCCCGCCGTTCTGCGGATATACTCCCTCGCCATTACGGCATATTCATACGGGTTTGCCTTCGCCGGGTCCTGCTCCGCCTCCACAATGACCCAGCCCTCATAGCCATTGTCCGCGAGGATATCGAACACCGGCCGGAAGTCGAAATCCCCGTCGCCGGCACAGTGAACACACCTGCGCGCACCGCATCGAGAAAGCTGTAGCCCTCGGCCTTCGCCTTCGCTACCACGTCGTTGCGCACGCTTTTGAGGTGCACATGCTTGATACGCTTCGCGTATTTTCTAAGCACCCGCAGCGCATCCTCGCCGGAAAAGGCGAGATGGCCCGTATCGAAGAGCAGATAGACGAGGTCTGGATCGGTTTCTTCCATGAGCCGGTCGAAATACATGCCCTTCTCCCGCGCGAGCCGGCCCATCTCATTTATATTATCATATATAGTAAAATATTACAATACTTATTTTAGAAAAGTTTCGTCACCCAGCGAATGGAAGAAATAAACGGTTCTCTCGACAAAAAGGTACACGTTTCTGTAAGAAACTTCTGCTTACAATGATTGGTAGCTCTCCGCCTGGCAGCGGAAAGTGGCGAGCGGTATTCCGCATTCCTTTGCCGCCGCTGTGCCGGTGATCGATCCAGCTTTCCAGCGTTGATAGGCACCGTAAAAGCTTTCAGGCAATGGCCTGGGTGGCCTTCCGAACCGCACTCCTTTGCTTTTTGTCGCCGCGATGCCCTCCGCCTGCCGCTTACGGATTAGCTCTGACTGTGCCACAAAGGTCAGAATTTGCAGCTCAAGGTCGGCGATGAATGATCCCATGAGGTCCTTACCCTGCCGGGTGTCCAGCGGCGACATATGAAAAGCCCGATCAGCCAGCGCGGAAAGGCGAGGCCGTATCAGTCCCACGGCAAGGGCAAGAGAAAGCGGAAATAAGCGAAAATAGGAGAGGCCATACCCAGCCCACAAAGGTGGGTATGGCCTCCTTGCGCAATCTGTCTCACTCCTCAAGCCTCTATGCTCGCGGGAGCTTTTGCAGTATTCCACAATGCCACCGTTCAGCACAAGGGCGGCGTATTCCAGCGGCTTGTTGTAAATGAGCCAGTCCAGCTCGGGGCGGTCAAAGCGGTTGTCAGTCACTTCATTTTCAACGGCGGTGTGAAAATCGTGCTGCCATCCGTGAAAAGCAGTTCTACGCAGCCGGTGTCAATATTGAACTCGCAGGAAATGATTTGGCTCATAATGAAAACCTCCGCCTTGTGATTTGATTTTCAGCAAAAGCAGTTGTAAGCGTGGGTTTTTGTGTTTGGTGGGTCAGTCTCTTTAACTTCGGGAGACTCCACATTCCCATTTGGAGACGGTTTTGTTACTGATGCTAAGCCGGTCCGCAAGCTCTTGTTGCGTCAGCCCTCTGTGGTATATGCTGTTACTTCGGCTGTGCGATTTTCTGCGTTTTGCGCGAAAAAAGAAGATAGGAAAGGATACCAATCACATCCGCGAGCACCCATCCGATCGGGACGGATATCCAGATTCCGGTTACGCCGACTGATGGAATTTGCGATAGCGTGTAAGCCAATGCCACCCGGGTGCCGAGAGAGATCACCGTCAGGGCGACGGACATGCCAGGCCTCCCGACCGCCCGGTAAAAGCCGTAGAGCAGAAATAGAAGGCCGATACCGCAGTAAAAGGACGCTTCAATCCGCAGATAATGTACACCTGCCGCGACGATCTGTGTTTCCTCCGGCTGGATAAAAACCTCCATCAGCGGGCGGGCGAAGATACAAACCACGGTGCTGGCCGCAGTGCAAAAAATAAACGAGCAGACCATGGCGCTTTTGATCCCCTTCCGGATGCGGTCTGTTTTTTGTGCGCCGTAATTCTGGGCGATAAAAGTGGAAAATGCATTTCCGAAATCCTGGGCGGGCAGATAGGCAAGGGAGTCGATTTTCACAGCTGCCGCAAACGCTGCCATAATGACCGTACCAAAGCTGTTGACCAGGCCCTGCACCATCAGGATGCCGAGGTTCATGACGGACTGCTGGATACAGGTCAGCAGGGAAAGGCCTGTGATTTCTTTCACGATCCCTGCGTCCCACCGCATATGCCGCCTGCTGACACGCAGCTGCGGCAAAACGAGCAGCACATAGCCCGTAATGCCGATCCCGGAAACATACTGCGCAAGGACTGTGGCCGCCGCTGCGCCTTTTACTCCCCAGTGAAACACAAGCACAAAGATCAGGTCGAGGGCGATATTCAGGGCGGCCGATATTCCCAGAAAAATGAGCGGAACCGCCGAATTTCCCACAGACCGGAGCAGCGCGGCGAAAAAGTTATAGAGGAAGGAGGCAGCGATACCCCAAAAGACCACCCACAGGTAGTCCCGCATGAGCGCGGCGGCCTGCTTCGGCGCCCGGAGGGAACGAATGATCCACCCGAGGCCGCAGAAAGCGGCGATATTTAGTAGAACCGTGACGGCAGCGATCAGGAGAAAGGAGATAAAAATGCTTTGTTTGAGCCGTTCGTCATCCCTTCGCCCGAATTGGATGGAAAACGCCGCGCCGCTCCCCATGCAAAGCCCCAGCAGGATCGAGGTGAGGAACACCATCAGCGTGTAGGCGGAGCCGACTGCGGCGAGCGCATCCGCTCCCAAAAACCGCCCGACGATCAGGGTATCCGCCACATTGTAAAGCTGCTGCAGGAGGTTGCCGGCCATCATGGGGAAAGCGAATTTTAAAAGCTTACCCGTAATATGCCCCGTGGTTAAATCCTGCTTGATGGATTTCACATTCTTCACATCCAAACGAAAGCACTAATAGAAATATTGATATTACTTATTGAAATGAATTATAGCGTTTTGATTAACAAATGTCAATTTATATATTTCAAATTGTTTTTGAAGAGAAAATGTGGTATCATTAATCTGAATGATTGGCGTAGAAAGGAGCCGAAAAGCATGTATCTGGATCTTCTGGATGCCCTGGATCGGAGCATCCTGACTCTGCTGGTGGAGAACGCCCGCTATTCCTATTCGGAAATCGGGGAAAAGGTCGGGATTTCGCGCGTCGCCGTAAAGGCGCGCATTGACGCGCTGGAGAAAAAAGGAATCATTGAAGAGTATACCACCGTCATCAATCCGCAGCGGATCAGCGGGGCGGTATCCTGCTATTTTGAAATTGAAGCCGCACCGGCGCGGCTGCAGGAGGTGATTGGCCGCCTGAATGCAAACGAGACCATTACGCAGATTTACCGCATGACGGGGGAGGGCAGCCTGCATGTTCACGCCGTCGCCTCCTCGCAGGATGAGCTGGAATCGCTTTTGCGCGAGATCGACGCATTGCCGGGCGTGCAGCGGGTGAGCAGCCGTGTGATTCTTGAGCGCATCAAAGATGTGAAGGGCCTTCGCCTGTGAGGGCCCCGGGCAGCGCCGGATAGAAATTATTTGAAATCCTTGCTTGTCTTCGTTACACGCTTGTGCTATCAGATTAGCGCAGACGTTTACATATCAAAAGGAGGCGTTTCTCTCATGGATCAAGTCAAAGTCTGGCTTTCGGGTTACGAAGGGTTGCAGAAACCTTGTGTTGCCCGCCGCTAACTGCGCGTTTAAGCAGCTTCCTGAAGGCCGAG
>DCJV01000152.1:0-7295 GCA_002320555.1 Ruminococcaceae bacterium UBA1691
TCTCTTTGTTCAGTTTTCAGGGTACAAGAATTTTGAATTAAAGTTTATGCCGTTCGGTTGAAAAACCGGACGGCTGTTTTTTGATGATAAGGCATTCATAACTTGCTGCACTTTATTTCCCAGAGTTAATAGGAAAGATTTGCTTACTGAAATATAAAACCAGTTCACCCCCCTCCATCTCTGCAAATAAAAACTTTGTAAAGCCTAAGTGTAAGTAGATGGCAAGCGTTCGGGTTTCCTTTGCCTCAACGCCTATTGTCAGATTTGATAGGTGATTGCGTATTGCAAACTGCTCCATTTCCTGCATTAATTTAGAAATATGACCTTGTCCTTCCTATTCCTTTTGAATACGCAAAGCATTGATGTTTGCAGTTTTTTTCCCATCACATAATACTTTTCTGCCTGCAATTGCACTGCACGCAGGCGATAATAGTAATGTGCCCTCCCCGATTGCAACATCATTATGCAGGATTAGAAAAGTTGCCGCTTTTCCTGACCGATTATTTTCGATAAACTCTTTTTTCCAATCAATCCAGCGTTTATCATTCCCATTCTCTGCAATGTTTCGATTCCAGAGGGCTTCTAGCTCCGATTCGGTTGCCTGCTGATACAACATAAGGAATCCCCTTTCCCCTTTGAGGCACCCTGCGTAAGGAAGGTGCCCCAAGGGCTTTTATTAGATCCTTTTTTCGGTTTGTGGGATCATAATCCGATGCTCGTTATACTTGTAGACATTAATCTATTTTAGAAAAAAGTATACAGATGTCCCTAGGGATAACGTTTACACCGATATCTTGCTCTTTCCATTTATTAATTTCGACGCCGAGCCATTCCGATACCTTTGATGAAGAGAAAGGTAAAAAGGGATGTAGCAGAATGGCAATATTAGCAATTAGATACGTACAATTACTGATAGTATTTCTGCATTCTTCGAGATTGCTGGCTCTTGTTTTCCACGGCTGTTTGGCATCATAATAAGTATTACCAAATCGAACAACTTCAAATATTTCTTCAAGAGCCTCACGAAAGGTACCTTTTTCTATTTTTGTTCCAACGGATTTGTACAACAGCCGTATTCGCTCTTTAATATCAGCATCAATAATTGCAGGCGTAACTTGACAATCAAGAAACTTAACAGCAAAGGCAAGTGTACGGTTGACCAAGTTTCCCCAAGCGCCAACCAGTTCTGAGTTGTTTTGCTTTTTGAATTCTCTCCAAGAGAAATCAGTGTCTCGCTTTTCAGGTCCATTGGCAATAAAGAAATACCTTATTGAATCTGGATTATATTCCTCAACGAGATTCTTAGCCCAAACAGCCCAATTTTGACTGGTGGATATTTTCCTTCCTTCAAGCGTCATATACTCGCTGGAAATAATTTCATCGGGAAGATGCAAACCTGCTCCGTGAGCGAGTAAAAGAGAAGGAAGAATAATTGTGTGGAAAGGTATATTATCTTTGCCATGTACATAATAATGGCGGCTTTCGTTTCCGTATACCTCTTTGAAGCTGACACCTCTTTCTTTGCAAAGAACCGATGTTGCTGACAAATAACCCAGGACATTCTCTGCCCATATATAGATTTTCTTATCCTCGTATCCGCACTTGGGAACGTCAATACCCCAATCAAGATCACGTGTTATCGCACGATCTCGGAGTCCTTCGTCAATATATCTTTTTGTAAATGCAATAGCGTTTTTGCGCCAATACGGATGGGCACCGAGAAACTCACAGAGTTCATTTTTTAGTTTTGATATTTGTAAAAATAATTGTGTTGTTTCTCCGAAAGATAGCGGTGTACCACAATCAGCACATTTTGCATCAATAACAGTATCCGCGTCTAACACTTCTCCGCAGGCATCACACTGGTCTCCGCGAGTAGCAGAACCGCACGCAGGACAAATTCCGACAACCAGTCTATCTGTGAGTACCTTTTTACATGCAGGACAGAAAGCCTGTTTTACTGTTCGTTCTTCTATATAATCACTGGTATATAGCTTCTTGTGAAATTCTGAAACAAATTCTTTATGCCTCGGATCTGAAGTCTTGGTATATAGATCATACGAAAAACCGAGTTTCTTGAATACGTCGCAGAATTCCCTGTGATAATGCTCGCTAATTTCTTCCGGCGTTGAATTTTCCTGCTTTGCTCTGATGGTAATCGGTGTACCATGGCAATCGCTACCGGACACATAAAACACGCGGTTTCCCTTTGCTCTGAAATAACGGGCTAGAACATCTCCCGGAAGAAGGGCTGCTATATGCCCTATGTGGAGCGAACCATTTGCATATGGCCATGCTCCTCCTACAATGATATTTTCCATAGTTCGTACCTCATTTCTTATAATTGTAACACTTAGTTGTTTTGCAGATAAATCTGCAAAATAAAAAACGCTCTCACCCCCATACATAAATCGTACAAGGGGCGAGAGCGATATACTCACGCGTTACCACCCTAATTTGCTTGCTTCTCACGATAACAAGCCTTATCAAGTTCGGATAGGAAATGATCTATCGAAACTCTACCGCTGTAACGGGCGAACCCGGCATAGCCTAACCCAAAGGCTCGGTACGCAGCTCGGAGACCATGTTCGGCAAAATCCGCTTTACCCATTCACAGCACATCCGAAGATGATGGGATTCTCTGGAAAGTTTCAGTTGCTTACTCTTTCTCGTCATTACTGTTGTATTCAGTATACTACAAATTATTAAAAAAACAATATTGAAAAACTTATTTATTAGATTATTTACAAAGCCGAAGGGAGACAATTTCCTTACGGAGCGTCTCCCTTCAAGCGCTTGTGTTTTTGTTGGTTTAACGAATTTAATATTATAGCAAATTGGAGAAAAGCGCAAGCGCCAATGAACGGAATGATATTCTTACGTCATCCTATAAGCACGTTATAAGCTTGTGGATGAATTTTTGTATCGGTATAGGCAATAACCTTAATGGCAGATGTAAAAATAATCAACAAATATTGACAAATAAAATGGACTATCTATAATGAAGGAAGGGATTATTGTGAATCCTTGTTTTGGTCTTGATGATAACAGGCTTTTACCGGACATACGATCAATTGACAGAAGAACATAATTGGAGAATTAAATAATTTTTTGGAGGCGCGTATGAGTTTTTGGTCGGTAGCCCAAAATATTCTGATTCTATCCGCACTTCTCATTGGCGGATTAGCGTGCGGATTTGAAGCGATTTATGAAATCAAACAGGGCGGCAAGTGGCGCATCTGGAAGAATATATCGATTGGCTTACTCACGGTTTATGCCGCGTTGGTTGTCATGCTGACGATGCATTGAATCGCTATCTTAAAAAGCTTTGTGTTACAGAAAACCCGGCAGGCCGGATGCATCGTTGCATTCTGCGTCTGCCGGGTTCTTTTATGGAGCCGATTACAGTTCATGCGCCAACGGAAACCGTACCTGGAACACCGTACCCTTCTCCACCACACTATCCACACTGATGTCGCCGCCGTAGAGCTGCACGATATGCTTGACGATTGAAAGGCCCAGCCCTGTACCGCCTAATTCCCTGGAACGGCCTTTGTCCACGCGATAAAACCGCTCGAAGATACGAGGGAGGCTTTCCGGCGGGATGCCGAGGCCGGTATCCTCCACCTTAATGACCGCCATATTGCGTATGGCCTGTGTGGATATGGTAACGCTTCCGCCCGGACGATTGTATTTGATCGCATTTTGAATTAAGTTTGTAAAAAGTTGGACGATCCGGTCGGGATCGGCCTGGATGATAAGCCCGGGTGCGAGGTCAGAATATAGTGTAACTTGGTGTTCTTTTGCAATTAGCGAGAGCTGCTCAAGAACGTCGCAGGCAGTTTTGGAAAGGTTCGTACCCTTGGTTTCCGGCGACTGGCGTTGGCTGTTTTCAATTTGGGAAAGCTCAAGCAGATCGTCGATGAGGCGCTGGAGCCGGTCCGCTTCAATGCCGATGATCTCATAGAATTTTGCCCGCGTTTGCGCGTCCCGTTTGTCGTCCTGCAAAAGCTCCACATAGCCGCGGATAGAGGTCAGCGGCGTTTTGAGCTCATGTGTAACGTTCGCGACGAATTCCCTGCGCATTTCCTCAAGCTGATGCAGCTTTGTTACATCCCGGACGACGGCCAGGGCGCTTTTGGGCGCATAACCGAGCTTGGCTGCATAGACCTGGAGCACACAGGGGACGGGCGCGGAGAGTGTGATCTCCTTGGTGGTTTCGCCGCCCGTCTGAATGGCCTCGTCCATTGCCTGCTGCAGATAGAGGTAGTTTGCACCGCAGCCGGGAAGTGTATCGACGCCCTCGGGGACAGGACCGAGCAGCCTCGTTGCGCGGTCAGTCAGAAGGGTGATTTTTTTATCTTCAATGGAAAGAACACCTTCGTCCAGGCCCTGCAGGATTGCGCGCAGCCGCTCGTTGCTCACGCGCAGCTCATCGCTTGTATCACTCAATTCCTGTGTGACAGAATTGAGGGCGGTGCTCAGCTCGCTCAGATCCCCCTCTTGGCGCGCACGCTGGGAAAAATCGCCTGCAGCAACCTGATTGGCGATTTTGGTTAGGTCCGCTACCGGTTTGACGGAACGCGCCGCCCAGATGCGGGAGAGAATCAGCGCGATCACGACGCCTGCCAGAAGCCCGATGCAGGCGTAAAGGCTCAATAAAAGGGCGGAATGCCAAACGCTTGTAAGCGGCATGGCCGCCCGGTAGACAATCCCATCGAGCGCATAAGCGGCATAGGAATAGGTGATATTGGTCGATTCACTCTTACGCGTGTCGAAGCCCCAGCCGCTGGAAAGTGCTTTTTGTACCTCTGGCCGGTCGGAATGGCTTTGGCCGAGCGTCGCGTCCGGCCCGCTATCCGCCATGACGCGCCCATCCTGATCGAGAATCGTGATGCGGATATCGAGACCGCTTCCGGAAAGCGCCTGTGCGCAGCGGTCGGAAAAATCGTCCGGGTTCTCCAGCAGGGAATCTCCCTGCACGCTAAGGACAAGGAGGATGCTCTTCAGCTGCATCTGCGTCTGAAGCAGGTTATACCGTTGCACCAGGGGCATTGAAAGCACAAAAGCCGCGATCAGGCTGATCACGGCGGAGATGGTAAACAGGCGGATGAGATGTTTTTTCATGCGTATTTCCTCCAGGGATGGTCAGCATCGGTGAACAGGGGCAACAACGGTTTTGAGGGCGATGCCGAGGGCTTCTGCCGGGCGGCGCTGTTTCCCCTTGTTTACCGATGTTATCCCTTTTCCTCGGCAAAGCAATAGCCTACGCCGCGCACGGTGAGAATATATTGCGGGTTATCCGGCTCGTCCTCAATTTTTTGGCGTAGATAGCGAACATGGACGTCCACAGTGCGCGTGTCACCAAAGAATTCCGTCTTCCAAACGCGCTCCAGCAGCATTTCACGGGTCAGTACCCGACCGGGCTTTTTCATCAGCTCATAGAAAAGATCAAATTCACGCAGGGACAGGGCGATCGGAACGCCATTTTTGGTAAGCTGATGGCGGGAAAGGTCGATCGTGAATACGCCGCGCGTCAGCGTTTCCTCCGAACCGCTGAGATATTCCGCGCGCCGCAGGAGCGCTTTGACGCGCGCAGCCAGCTCTTTGACGCTGAAGGGCTTGGTCATATAGTCGTCCGCACCGAATTCAAGGCCAAAAACGCGGTCGCCTTCGTCACCGCGAGCTGTGAGCAGAATGATGGGGAGATGCCGCTGGGCCGGATTTTCCCGGATGGTGCGGCACACGCTCAGGCCGTCTGGCGGCGGCATCATCCAATCGAGGACGAGTGCGTCCGGTATTCTCTGCTGCATCGCGTGCAGCACCTCGTTGCCAGAGGCGAAATCTTTCGTTTCAAAGCCGGCGTCTTGCAGGCCGAAGGCTGCAAGCTGTCGGATATTCGCTTCATCATCTACAACATAGACCAGGGGCATGATGATCATCATCCTTTCGATCATTGCGGGAGGTATGTGATTTGAAGAAAATTGAGGGCGGCAAAACGGGTTGCCGGTGCGATGAAGATGGAAATACAGCGCTTAGGCCTTTTTCTCTCTGCCTGCAAAGGCACTCGCGCTCATGGTCAATCGCCTCATAAAAGCCGGAGCAGATCTCAAAAGAATGGTTGAGCCCGCCGATTCCCCATTTTTCCTGCGCTTTGTTGCGCTTTCTTTGCTGGCAGGGGGCGAGCTTCGATAAAAAGCAGGTAAGTTTTCACGCCGCCACCTTTCTCTCTATGGGATGCTCTAAAATCATTTTACCACAAAGCAAATGCATTGCAATGCATTTTTCAACAGGGATTTATTCTTCCTGTGAATTTTTACCCTGATTGAGGTCCGGGTGATCGCCTGTCTCAATGAAGATCGTCCATTCTGCAATATTGGTGGCATGGTCGGCGATCCGCTCAATATATTTCGCGATAAACATATAGTCGGCGCCACGCGGCACCACGACGGGCTGGCCCTCAATTGCAGCACAGATTTCGAGGATCGTGCGGGAAAACAGTGCATCCACCTCGTCGTCGCGGTTGCAGACCTGATAGGAGAGCGCAACCTCGTGCGAAACAAAAGCAGAAAGCGCATCGTCAAACATGCTCCGTGCGCGTTCGAGCATTTCCCCCAGATGCGCAGGGGGTTTCGCACCTTCGCTCAGTGGCGATAGTGCATACAGAATCTCGCAGATATCGCAGCATTGGTCGGAGATGCGCTCCATATCCGTTACGATCTTCAGGGCGGCGGTGATGGTGCGCAGATCGCGGGCCAGCGGCTGTTGCAGGGCGATGATGTTGACGCAGCTGTCCTCAATCCGCCGCTCCATGGTGTTGACCTCTTCCTCACGCCGGGCGACCTCGGCAGCGGTTTCCGGGCTTGTCTCCCGCAGCATGCGGAGCGTTTCCGCGAGGATGGTGTCGATCAGGTGCCCCATATCGACAAGGCTTTCCTTCAGCTCCCGCATCTCGCGTTCAAACAGGTTTCTTGGCATGATGATAACCATCCTTTCTATATAAGGTGGAAGCTTCCAGCAGCTTTGCAAAGCCGGATTTCACCCAGCTTTTTCAAAACTCGTTTCCTTCCTCACCCAAACCGTCCGGTAATATAGTCCTCCGTCCGCTTGTCGTGCGGCATATTGAACATGACCTGTGTAGAATCGTATTCAATGATCTCGCCCAGCAGGAAGAAGGCAGTGCGGTCGCTGATTCGCGCGGCCTGCTGCATATTATGCGTGACGATCACGACGGTATACTTCTTTTTGAGCTCGGCCATCAGGTCCTCGATCTTTGTCGTAGAGATCGGGTCGAG
>DCJV01000152.1:7387-10316 GCA_002320555.1 Ruminococcaceae bacterium UBA1691
ACCTCGTCCCAAAGCGCCGCCTCTCTTAGGGAACGCTCCACTATCTCATCGAGCTGGTGCTTCTTTTTGATGCCGTGGACGCGCGGGCCGTAGGCGATATTGTCATAGACGGACATAGGAAAGGGATTCGGTTTCTGAAAGACCATCCCTGCGCGCTTTCGCAGCAGGGTTACGTCCGTCTGCGGCGCGTAGATATCTTCCCCGTCGATCAGGACGTCGCCTGTGATCTTACAGCCTTCCACGAGATCATTCATGCGGTTGAGCGTTTTCAGGCATGTGGACTTCCCGCAGCCGGAGGGGCCGATAAAGGCGGTGATCTCCTTTTCGGGAATCTCCATCGTCAGGCCTTTGAGCGCGTGGAAATCGCCGTAATATAAGTTCAAATCGCGCAAGGCGATTTTGGGGTTGCTCATCGTGTTGCACTCCTTTCATGATCAGCGTCGGGTTTAACCCTGCTTTTTGCGCAGCGCTCTTGCGGTAAGGCTTGCAAGGCGGTTGAGCAAAAAGACCAGGATTAAGAGGACGGCAGCCGTGGCATAGGGGACGGAAATCGGATCGCGCGCTTCCATCGCCGAGGTGTAAAGAAAGAGGGAGAGCGTACAGCCCTGGCCCATGATATGCCCGAAAATATTTTCCGGGAGCCGGAAGCCAGATACGCCCACGGTGAAGAGCAGGGCAGCCGTCTCACCAACGATGCGCCCCATGGCGAGGACGATGGCTGTCGCAATGCCGGGCATGGCGCAGGGAAGGAGGATCGAAAAGATGACATGCAGCTTGGATGCCCCCAGTGCCATTGCGCCCTCCAGATAGCCCTGTGGGACGGCGATGAGCGCTTCCTCCGTGGTGCGTATAATCGTGGGCAGAATGCAGATTGCCATGGTCAGACAGCCTGCGAGGATGCTGTATTGCAGCTGAAAGCTGATGCAGAAGACGGCATAGCCAAACAGACCAAAGATAATGGAAGGGATGCCGGAGAGGACCTCTGTGGCAAACCGGATGGCCCTGACAAGCCGCCCCTTCTTCGCATATTGGGTCAAGTATACCGCACAGCACACACCGATAGGCACGGCAATGAGCAGGGTGATGACGACAACATAGAGCGTATTGATCATCATGGGGAGAATCCCCTTGCTGCCTGTCCGGCTGGCGGAATAGGTGCTCGAGAGAAATTCCCAAGAGATGTGGGGCAGGCCATTCCACAGAATATGGCCGAGAATCGCGATCAATACGGCGACCGTGCAGAAGGCACACAGATAAATCAGCGCCCGTAGGGCCGCATCCTTGACGCGGAAACGATTGCGCGCAAGCGAATTGGTAGCGGCAGGATTGCTATTTTTCACCTTCGCCCACTCCTTTCTTCGAAACCCAGGTAAATACGACATTGATGACCATCAGGAAGAGGAAGAGCACAAGCCCGATGCCAAACAGGGCCTGCTTGTGAAGCCCGGTCGCGTAGCCCATCTCAAAGGCAATTCCGGAGGTCAGCGGCCGCACGGCACCGAAGAGATGCGGGAAGGAGACTGTATTGCCCGCGACCATGATAATCGCCATCGTTTCACCGATGGCCCGGCCCACGCCGAGGATAACGCCTGCGAGAATGCCGGACCTTGCGGCGGGGATTTGCACTTTGAAGATGGTGCCGATGTGCGTATTGCCCAGCGCGAGAGACGCTTCTTTATAAGAGACGGGAACCGCCTCCAGCGCATTTTGCGCCACATTGATGATTGTGGGAAGGATCATCATGGCGAGAATCAGGATGACGGCCAGCAGGCTGTCGCCGTTGGTTCGGTTAGGAAACAAGTCGCGCAGGAACGGAACGATGACCCGCATACCGAAAAATCCGAAGATGACGGAGGGGATGCCTGCGAGCAGCTCAACCGCAGGACGGACGATCCCACGCAGCCAGCGCGGCGCGAGCTCCGCAAGGAAAACTGCCGTTAGAAGGCCGATCGGAACGCCCAGAAGGACGGCGCCCGCCGTGCCGAAGACGGAAGCGAGCACCATATAGGCGATACCGTAGGACGGCTCCTTTGCAGTGGGGCTCCAATCGGTAGAAAAAAGGAATTCCTTCAGACCAATTTGTAGGATGGCCGGAGCGCCCTGCAAAACCATATAGATGCAAATAAAGGCGACCGCGCCGATGGATACACAGGCAGCCGCCAGGAAGACGGATTTTGCAAAGCTTTGTACACCAGTGGAGAGCAGGCTTAGCGCTGCGGCGAGCAGGGGAAGGGCGAGCGCGAGAAAAAAGCCCACCCGCATGGTCAGATCGATATTGTCAACCCCGACCGATGCAACGTGCTCCTGCAGGGAGGCTCCGCCGGAGAGCAGCATGATGGCGCAAAAGGCGCCAGCTGCAAAGACGCCGCCGGCTACCATTGTTTTTTTACATATGAGCAAAATTCCACCCGCAATCGAGCACAGCAGAACGCCTGCCAGGGCGAACCGCAAGGAGAAGGGCAGGGAGACAGTGGCACCGTTGACACGCAGGGAAGCGGTCAACAGTTGATAGCCGTTAAGCGTATAGGAGACGTTATTAAAAACGCCATTCAAGATCGGGAGAAACAGCACGCATATAGCGGAAAAGCCCAGAATGAGCGCCGCAATACGCAGAGAAAGGGCAAGTTTTTGCCTCTGTACGGATTGGCGAAGGCCACCGGTCATTTGGCTGTCCAATTTGTATGACCATCCTTTCCATGCGAGGCAGAAGTTTCTGGTGGTTTGGCGAAGCCAAATTTCGGATGTCCTTTCCAGCCGAAAAGGACAAACTTCAAATTGAAAGCTTGTCTTCAATTTTTACCTCGCGCGTTATGATCAAAAGAAGCTGGTAAATCCCGAAACGCCCCCGCACGAATACGCTACCGTATTTGTGCGGGGTGTCTGGGCATGTAGGGGCCACTGCAAAATAACAATGTGTATTTTGAGCGGC
>DCJV01000152.1:10380-11546 GCA_002320555.1 Ruminococcaceae bacterium UBA1691
GAAAGGCACCCTTAGTTTTTGTTGGGCACAGCGCCATTATCCGCGATGAGCTTCTGGCCCTCGTCGCTGTTGACGAATTCAAGGAAGGCTTTTGCGAGCTCATTGGTGGTGCCCTTCTTTGTGATCATGATGAAGGGGCGCTGGACCTTATAGGTGCCGTCTTTCACGGTGGCCTCGCTCGGCGCGACATTATCGACCTTGAGCGCCTTGACTGTGTCATCCACAGCGCTCAGGCTGATGTAGGCGATGGCGTTTTCGTTGCCGGCCACGGCCTGCTTGGCAGCGCCGGTGGAATTGTAAACATTGGCGTATTTGCATTTGCCCTCAACGGCTTCTCCATTTGCCTTGATGAGCTCCTCAAAAGCGCCGCGGGTACCGGAGCCCTCTTCGCGGCCGACAACCACGATCTTGGCGTCGGCACCGCCGACTTCTTTCCAATTGGTGATTTCACCGGTATAGATTTTGCCGATCTGCTCCTGCGTCAGATTTTCGACCGCATTTTTCGGGTTGACCGCCATAGCGATGCCGTCAAAGGCGATGGTGTAGATATCGAAGCTGTCGGGATTCTCACTGTCTTTGACCTCGCGGGACAGCAAGCCGATCTGCGCTGTGCCGGAGGTGACGGAGGTCGGGCCCTCGCCAGAGCCGTTGCCGCCTACCGTGACAGTGACGCTCGGATTCTTTTCCATGAATTTCTCGCCGAGTGCATTGGAAATCTCAGCCATGGAGGTGGAACCATTGAGATTCAGCGTGCCGCTCAGTGCAGCGGGATTGCTGCTTTGTCCAGAGGCGCCCTGACCTTCAATTGGATCCTTTGAACAGCCTGCGGCGAGCATGATGGTGACAGTAAGTGCTGCGCATAGGACGAGTGCAATGATTTTTTTCTTCATATTCAGTTGCTCCTTTTTTGATCATTCCTATAGTGTGCCTCCATCATACGGCTTCTATGTTAAAGCCGCGTTAAAGAGAGCTTATACTATGTTTAAACCTGTAATATGAAAAAGGAGCGTTGCAAAATGTGTTTTTTACATTTGCAACGCTTCAACTTGTCGATAAGGTCTAAGCGAAGAAAAAAGTGCACCAAAAAGCATGGTTTCTGATCGTTTATGGAACCGGCGCCGCTGGGCGCTGACGGAAGGCCAAGGCAGCATAACGCTTTGCTCACT
>DCJV01000003.1:0-1724 GCA_002320555.1 Ruminococcaceae bacterium UBA1691
GTCGCGCCAGCGAAACCTGCATCACAACTCAAAGTAATAAAATTGACTTCCCCTGACGCTAACCATGCTTTTTTGGGCACTTTTCTTCGATTTGATCGACAAGCTTTCGGGACTGTTTGTCACAAACAGTCCCGATTATTATTGTTACGATTTCACGCCGCGCAGGATGCGCACCAGCTCTTTGAGTTTCGGCGGCTTTCCATACATCAGCACGCCCACGCGGTAGATACCTGCCGCGAGGAAGCCGATGCCGATGATCGAGACGACCAGGATCACGATCGACAGGATAATTTGAATCGGAGCGACCTCGCTCATTGCAATCCGGGCGAACATTGCCATCGGTGACGTAAAGGGCACAAATGAAAGCACCTTCATCAGCACACTGTCGATTTTGCCACCGACCATGGAGAAGATCGTCACCATAAAGGAGACGATAAAGACCAGCATCACTGGCATCACCAGCGTATTTGTGTCCTCCATGCGGCTGGCGAGAGATGCGAGCGCGCCGAAGAGGAAGGCATAGAGGAAATAGCCCGCCACAAAGAACAGGATCGTATAGAGCACCAGACCCAGCGGCATGTCGAACAGGGACGTGATGACAGAGCCGCTGTCCCAATAGCTCCGGTTCAAATTAAAGAAGACAAAGGCCGAGCCGACAATTAAGATAAGCTGCACAAGGCCCGCGAGCCCTGTGCCGACTACCTTGCCAAACATCAGGCTGCTCGGCTTTGCGGAGGTGATCAGCAGTTCCATCGCCTTCGAGCTCTTTTCCGTGACCACGCTCTGTGCGACAAACTGGCCGTACACCAGGATGGTCATATATAGGGCAAACATCAGGATAAAGGTGTAGAAATAGCTCTTCATTTGATCCTTGCCTAGGGTGATCGTCTCCCCCTGTGCCTGGGCGGAGAGGAGTTGCTGTGATTCCTGTGCGCTCAGGCCCAGCTTCTGCATGGTATCTGCGCGATATTTGGTGACGATGAGCTCGTCGAGCTCGTTGGATACGGTGTCCGTCATGCTGATGTTGGCTACGATATACTGGTATTTCAGCGGGGACTGCAAAATCAGGGCGAAGCGGTACGAACCATCCTCCACCTTTGCCTTGAGCGCGCCTGTGTCTGCATCGGTCAGCATCCACTCGTATTGTGGCAGGGCCGCGGAGAAAAAGGCGAGGCTTTTCTGCGCGTTGGCGCCGGATGAGTCCGCCAGCGCTACGATTTCCCGCTCCTGGCCAGGCTCCTCCGTCTGTGTGCCGGAGCTGAACGCCTCCTTCACGCGCGGGAAGAAGAGCACACCGCCAAGCAGGAGGATCGCAAGGAGCGTAATGGCAATAAAAACCTTGTTTTTGGCGTAGTTCTTGAATTCAAACCGGAATACTGTAAAAAACTGCTTCATACCGCTCCCTCCGTGTAGCTGACAAAGATATCGTTGAGCGAAGGCTCGTAGATCCGGAATCCGTCAATATCGAAGCCTTGCGCCGTCAGTGCGGATAAAAACGCATCCTTTTTGCCGACATCAGCGAGCGTTACCAGCAGATCGCCCTCCTGCTCGCCAACCTGCGTTACCAGCTCTGCCGGAAGTGCCGAAGCCCATTGCCGCACGTTTTCGGCCTGCCGTGTGGAAATCAGCAGGCGGTTGCGTTCATATCCGCGCTTGATCTCGCGGATATTACCGGAAAGGACGATTTTACCCTGGTTGAGGATCGCGATCTCATTGCAGAACTC
>DCJV01000003.1:1849-5323 GCA_002320555.1 Ruminococcaceae bacterium UBA1691
TATTCGCCCATGCCGAGGCGGTCAAGCAAGCGCAGTGCGTCCTTTTTCGCCTGCCGGGCGGAGACGCCCCGCAGCGCCGCAAAATAGAGCAGCTGCTCCAGAATCACTTTCTTTGGATACAGGCCGCGCTCCTCTGGCAGATAGCCGATCTTGATCTGGTTAGTATCCAATGGTTTGCCGTCGAGCAAGACGCGTCCGCTATCCGCGGGGAAGACCTGCATGATGATGCGGATCATGGTCGTCTTGCCTGCACCGTTTCGCCCGAGCAGGCCGAGCGCTCGCCCGCTTTCCACACCCAGATTGATGCCCTTGAGCACCTGTTTTGCACCGAAGCTCTTTGTGATGTTTTCGGCCGTCAGCCGCATAGGACCACTCCTTTCGCCAGATGGCTCCCGCCGCCCCCTGTTGGATCTTTTTGTAGAATGTATTTTCGACACTTTAAGTATATGGAATTTATTGGTTGCCGTCAAGCGATTCGATGAAAACATGGAATCAAAGCTTCCGTTTATAATAGACAAGGGAAATCATCAGAACAACAATAAAGAAGAGCATTATGGCTAGCAGCGTCAGATAGATGGCACTGCTGAAAAAGCTCGCCGTTATAACGGCGGGCGGCAGCACAAAAAACAGCGCCCAGCCGACTACGGAGAACGCTTTTCGGCGGATGAGCTGCGTGCGCTCATCCGTTTCTTCCACATAGGCCTTTTGGAGCTTCTTCGGATTGCGGCAGGTGAGGATCGTGGAGATCAGCGCCAGCAGGCTGCACCCCAGCAGGCCCAGCACCATGCCGGCTTGAAATCCCCGCATGAAATCACTCATATGGCGCTGTGGAAACGGGCTCCAATCAAAACGGAACAGCAGAAGGCTCCCGGCGGAGAGCAAGGTCGGAATCCAGACAAGGATCCCCCTGCGGATCATTGTTTTTTTGTATTTGCTGAATTTGTTCGGCTCGTTCAACGGTTATTCCTCCTCAAACAGAAACAGTTCTTCAATCGCGCATCCAAAATAGCGCGCCAGCTTAAACGCCAGCGGTAAAGAAGCAGTGTATTTGCCCACCTCCAGGGAGGTGATCGTCTGCCGCGATACACCGACCGCCTGCGCCAACTCCTCCTGGGAAAGCCGGCGCTGCTTGCGGAATGCGGCGATATGATTTTCCATGCCGCACCACCTTTCTTACATATGTGTAAAGCTCGCTTTGCAAATTTAGTATAGCATGCTTTGCATGATTTGTCAAGTATGCTTTGCAAAAGAGTTAGATAAAACAAGGGCTGCCAAACGGAATTCACCACTTGGCAGCCCTTTTCAGATTGCTATAGCTTCGATTTTTACCGGTAGAGCGGGCCGTAGGCAGCGCATGCTCTGTAATCCGCGCTCTCGAGGTCCTTTGTGCCGAAGGCACCCCAAGCGTGTGGGCGGTAGAGGTCGTCATCTGCCACATTGTGCAGCGCCACCGGGATGCGCAGCATGCTGGCAAGCGTAATCAAGTCCTTGCCGATGTGCCCGTAGGTCAGGGAGCCGTGATTTGCCCCCCAGTTTGCCATCACAGAGTAAACATCCTGAAACGCACCCTTGCCGGTCAGGCGGGGAACGAACCAGGTCGTCGGCCAGGTTGGGTCGGTGCGCTGGTCGAGAACGCTGTGGATTTCATCCGGCAGCGTGACCGTGTAGCCCTCCGCGAGCTGAAGGACCGGGCCGACGCCTTTGATGAGGTTGACGCGGATCATCGTCACAGGCATTTCGGCCTGTGTTTTGAAGTGGGAGGAAAATCCGCCGCCTCGGAAATAGCCGAGATCAGCCGGGCACCAGTCGGTGGCTGCGGTCATGGCCTCGATATCCTCGTCTGTAACGTCCCACCACTTTTTGATGAGGTTCCTGCCCGCCTCATCTTTGCATAATCCGGTCGCATCGAGCGCAGCCGCGCCGGAGTTGATCAGGTGGATAAAGCCGCCCGCTGCCGGCCCCTCTGGCGTTTTACCGGTAACGCGTTTGACCGCCTCCGGGCTCCAATAGGTGCGTACGTCCGCAAAGACGCTCGCCGTGCCTGTGAGGAGCTTCCCAAAGAGCATGGCAAGGCCATTTAAGCCGTCGTTTTCGGTCGCAAAGGTAATCGGCTCCTTCTTGCCGTTCCAGTCAAAGCTTGAATTGAGGATCGCCTCAGTGAAATCGCCGTTGGGCATGAAGTCCGTCCACATGCGCTGGCCCTGGAAGCCGCCGAGGATCGCGTTGCGCCCGAGCGCCTCTTCGTGGCGGCCGATGCCGTTTAATTTCTCATTGCCAAGCAGGATGTCGCGGCAGATAAGCGTCATCTTCACGACGAAATCCCACTCGTATTCCTTGCGCGCACGGTCGTGCGGGTTGGCATTTTTATCAAAGCCTTCTTTGCAGTGCGCGCGCGTCCAGGCATATGCTTTTTCAAACTCTTCCTGATCATAGATATCGAGCTGGTAACGGCGTAGGACCTCGGACATATCGACCCACTCTGCGCGGATGCCAAGATATTCCTGCAAAAACTGCGCGTCGCAGTTGGAGCCTGCGATGCCCATGGCGACTGCGCCGATACCGACATACGCCTTGTTTCGCATCTGACCGACCGCCGCCGCACAGCGGGCGAAGCGCAGGATTTTTTCCGCAACGTCGGCGGGGATGGTATTGTCGTCCGCATCCTGCACATCGTGGCCATAGATGGAGAAGGCGGGCAGGCCGCGCTGCGCATGGGCTGCCATGGCCGCCGCGAGATACACGGCGCCCGGGCGCTCCGTGCCGTTAAAACCCCAGACGGCCTTGACGGTCAGCGGGTCGAGATCCATCGTTTCGCTGCCGTAGCACCAGCAGGGCGTCACAGAGAGCGTGGCGCATACATTCTGCGTAGCGAAGTAGTCGGCGCACTTTGCCGCCTCCGCACCGCCGCCGATCGTGCAGGGGGAGATGACGCATTCGATGGGCGTGCCGTCAGTATAGAAGACGTTTTCCTCAATCAGCTGTTTGGAAGCCTGCGCCATCGCCATGGTCTTTTCCTCCAGGCTCTCGCGCACGCCGCCCCAGCGGCCGTCGATGATTGGGCGGATTCCAATTTTTGGCTTTGCCATATTCAGCATCTTCCTTTCAGGTGACAATATAGTGTTGAAATTGATCGTAAGCTGCGTCCCAGCTTTGGGTATGCTTCGGTGAGTAGGGGGTGACTGCTTCGCTTTGCGCGATGATTTTCCGTGCCTGCCGGACGTTTTCGATTGCCCTGCAGGCGATGAGCTGAACTGCAAGATTGCCCAGCACCGTTGCCTCGACCGGCCCTGCAAGCACCGGCGCGCCGCAGGCATCGGCCGTCATCTGGCAGAGGAGCCGGTCCTTCGTACCGCCGCCGACCACATGGATTTCCTGGTAGTCCCTTTGTGTGCAGCTGCGGATTTCTTTGAAGGCGAGCCGGTATTTGAGCGCAAGGCTCTCATAGATGCAGCGCATGATTTCGCCGACGGTCTG
>DCJV01000003.1:5347-21022 GCA_002320555.1 Ruminococcaceae bacterium UBA1691
TTTGCGGCGAGCGCTTGTTTTTCAAGCTCTGCGTAGCTGAAATCCTGGCCTTCCCGCTGCCACTGGCGGCGGCTCTCCTGAATGAGCCACAGGCCAATGATATTCTTCAGGAAGGTCGTCGTACCCTCCACGCCGCGCTCATTGGTGATGTTCATCGCGGCGGAGGTTTCGTTGATGAGCGGGGCCTCCAGCTCCGTGCCGAAGAGCGACCAGGTGCCGCAGCTGATGAAGATGAAATCCTTCTCCTGTGTGGGGACGGCGGCGATGGCACTCTGCGTATCGTGCGAGGCGACGGTGACCACCTGCGCGGGATTGAGCCCCAGCTCCTCCCGCATTGTTTCGTCCAGCGGGCCCACGACAGTGCCGGGCAGGACGATGGGCGTGAGAATCTCTTTGGGAAGGCCGAGACGGTCAAGAACCTCATCGGACCAGCCGCCCGTTTGAGCGTCCATGAGCTGGGAGGTAGAGGCGATGGTATATTCTGTGCGTTTTTCGCCCGTGAGCAGGTAGTTGAACAGGTCCGGCATGAACAGCAGCGTTTTCGCCCGCTCCAGCAGGGCGGGGCGCTGCCGCTGGAGCGCCATGAGCTGGAAGACGGTGTTGAGCTCCATGAACTGGATACCTGTCAGCCGATAGAACTCTTCCTGTGGGATGCTTTGAAAACTCTCCTCAATCATTCCTCTGGTGCGCCCGTCGCGGTAGTGGACAGGGTTTTCGAGCAGGCAGCCGTCCCTGTCGAGCAGGCCGAAATCCACGCCCCAGGTATCGATTGCGATCGTGTCGAAGCCGCCGTGCTGTTTGGCTTTCAGCAGGCCCTGCTTGATCTCATAAAACTGACGCAGCACATCCCAATAGAGCGTGCCGCGGATTTCGACGGGATCGTTGGAGAAGCGATGCACCTCTTCCATGCGAATTTTTTCACCGTCGAATGTGCCAAGGATGGCGCGACCGCTCGACGCGCCGAAATCAAATGCCAATGCGCGTGTCTGATGTTCCAACGTGGACCCTCCTGTCATTCGGTGACAACGCCCTTTTTGAGGATGATATTTGCATAGAGCGCGGTTTCGCCGGTTGCAATGATGGCATATGCCTGTTTTGCCCGCTGGTAAAAAGCGAAGCGCTCGACCGTTTCAATTTTTACTTTCTGATGCATTGCAAGAATCCTCTGATATTCCTCCCAGATCGCCGGGCGGGGATCGCCCTGCGTCGTTTCCATAAGGGCGACGGGCGCGTCGACATAGGTGTCCAGCGGCATGAGCGTGAGAATTGCGTCGAGCAGCGCCGGGACGCCATGCCCATCGCACCGGATGAGGCGCTGCGCATTGCTGGCGGCGGGAAAATTGCCGTCGCCGATGACGAGTTCATCGCCGTGGCCCATCTCCATCAAAATTTTCAACAGCTCCGGGGATAGAATGCTGGGAATGCCTTTGAGCATAAGAAAGCCTCCTGAAAGAAGACACCAGATTGCAGACAAAAGAGGCTGTCTGTTATCTGCTGTCTGGAATCTGACGTCTGATTTTATTTCTCTTCGCGGTAATGCTTGAAGCCCGGGTGCTTGCCCGTGATGCCGTAGCCTTCGCGCATGGAGCACAGGCGCTCAATATTCTGCTGGGAAATCTCCCGCTCGCCGCCGAGCAGGTGCGCGACAAGGCTGATCTTCGCATTGAGCTCAAGCGTCTCCATGCGGTAGTAGGCGGTGATGAGATCGCAGCCAACCGTCAGTGCGCCGTGGTTCATTAGCAGCACAGCGTCGTGCTCCTGGAGATACGGGGCGATGGCCTCGGGTACCTCGTAAGTAGAGGGCGTGCCATAGGGCGTGACGGGGACGCTGCCGAGAGTCAGCACTGTTTCAATCATGTTGTAGCGGTCCATATCGAGATGGGCTACGGCGAAACCGGTTGCCGTCGGCGGATGGGCGTGCACGACCGCTCCCACGTCCGCGCGCTCCTGATAACAGCGCAGATGCATCTTGATCTCGGAGGAGGGGCGGTAGCCATCGAGCCCCTCGAGCACCTCGCCCTTGTCGTTGATGCGCACGAGCTTTTCCGGCGTGATGAAGCTTTTGCTGATGCCGGTGGGCGTAGCGAAAAAGGTGCCGTCTTCGAGCTTGACGGAGACATTTCCGTCATTGGCGGCCACCCAGCCGAGCTGCCACATTTTGTGGCAGACGTCACAGATCTGGTCTTTGAGTTCCATTTCGTTCATTGATGTAATCTCCTTATTTTCTAAGGCGGTAAACCGCCTTCTTTTTCATAAGCGGCGATAAACTTCACAAAATAATCAGGCGAAGCTTCTTAACGGGTCGTGCGCAGGATGCCGCCCCCGCTGCCGATGAGGCTACGCCGAATAGACAGGCTCTTGCGGTGGGCGAAGGCTAGAGGACTGATCTCCCACCAGATTGGGCAGGGGAAGCAACAGCGTAAGGAATACGGAGAGGGTACGCCCGGCGGTATACAGCATAAAGAGAATTTCTTTCTATTTTTTTCACAAAATATAGTGGCTGAACAGTAGAAATTAATGTGGGTATATTATAATATAAACGTCTGTTTTTTACAATCCATTCATTGGATTTTCAATAACAATGAATGTTCCATTGCGTATTGTATAGATTTTTCCATCGCTTGAAAGGGCCGTTTTTTCGCTGAAAAAGATTGTGAATGGCGTTCCAGAAAGGTTTTACAAAGTGTTCATAATTGGAATGTTGACAAGGCGGAACAGGCGATGTAAACTATATATTAGTTAGCACTCAGAACGTTTGAGTGCTAACAGCGTAGATAATCCAGTAAAGAATTTTACCTTATGGAGAATTAGGGGGTGACCGGCATGGAATTGAGCGAACGCAGGCAGCGCATTCTTGCAGCGATTGTCGAGCAGTTTATTGCTTCCGGTGAGCCGGTCGGCTCGAAGGCTCTGTGCAATTTATTCGAAATGTCGATCTCCTCGGCAACCATTCGCAATGAGATGGCGGCGCTCGCGGAGCTGGGGCTGATCGAACAGCCGCATACCTCGGCGGGGCGTATCCCGTCCCATTTGGGCTATCGGTATTATGTTGATCATCTGATGAACTGCCAGGCGCTCGGCACAAAGCAGCGGCGTGCGCTGGAAGAGAGCATGTCTGCTCACTCGGGGGACCCGGAGCAGATTCTGGAGCAGGCAGGTGAGCTGCTCGCCGAAATAACCAATTGTGCGGCGGTGTCCACCACGCCTACGGATGAATCCGCAGTGATCCGCAAGGTGGATCTGCTCCCAATGGGCGGGCGCACGATCATGCTTGTGCTGGTCACGTCCAATGGCGTGGTGCGCAGCCGGGGATGCCGCCTGGCTGAGCCGGTTACACCAGAGCTGATCGAGACTTTTTACGCCATTACGGAGCACACATTTCTCGGCCAGCCGGTGGCGAATGTCAATCTGGTGCTCATCAAAAGGCTCACGCCCCTTCTGGGCGACAATGCGCCGCTGATGCAGCAGATCCTGATCGCGTTGTCGGAGCTCGCGTGGGATGCAGCGAAGGAAGAAATCCTGCTGGAAGGGCAGACCAATCTGCTACATCACCGGGAGTTTGGCAACAATGCTTATGAGCTGCTCGAATTTTTGGGCAGGGGCGAGCCGATGAGCCAGCTGCTCTCCACGGCGTCGAGCCCCCTGCGAGTGATCATCGGGCGGGAAACGCCGTTTCACGAGCTGGAAAATTCCAGCCTGATCGTGGCACGCTATACGATTTCCGGCCGGCGCGGCGGCGTGCTGGGCATTATCGGCCCCACGCGCATCGATTATGCGAAGCTGATTCCCAATGTGGAATACCTGACAAAGCTGGTCGGCCGCCTGCTCGGCGAGGTGCTGGGCGAAGAGGGGACAGATATCGGACCGGGCACAGAATAGCGGTACCCGGCGGAAATAAGACGACAAAAGCCAGGAAAGGACGAATTGACTGATGAATACAACGCAGAACGCAGAGCCTGAGAATCAGAAGGCTGAGCAGCAGCCAGAGGAAAACACCGCCCCGGCGCAGAAAGAGGAATCCCCGAAGCGCAAGGAAAAGAAGGAAAAGGGAAAGGATCAGGAGGCTGCAATGCTTCAGGAGCAGCTCGATACGATGCAGAAGGAATTGGACGTCCAGAAGGACCAATATCTGCGGCTCGCTGCAGAGTACGACAATTTCCGCAAGCGTTCCCAGCGCGAGCGGGAGGCGGCGTTCAACGATTCCAAAGCGGCCGTCCTGACGGAGATCCTGCCTGTGATCGACAATTTTGAGCGTGCTTCGCAGAATAAGGCAGCGAGCTACGAAGATTTTCAGAAGGGGATTGACATGACCTTCCAGCAGCTGATGGAAATCTTTACAAAGCTCGGCGTGGAGCCCTTCGGAGAAGCTGGCGAACCATTTGATCCCAATATCCACAATGCGGTGATGCATGTGGAGGATGAGGCGCTCGATGAAAATGTCGTGACGGACGTATTCAGCAAGGGCTACAAGCTCGGCGACCGGGTGCTGCGCCATGCGATGGTCAAGGTCGCAAATTAGCGAGGCGCAGGAAGAGGCAAGCAATGGCAATCAGCGGGAAACCGCTTGATCTGATAAATTTTAAAAATCCAACCGATACATTGGGAGGCTGTTAATGATGGCAAAAGTAATTGGTATTGACTTAGGTACAACGAACTCTTGTGTGGCTGTGATCGAAGGCGGTGAGCCTGTTGTGATTGCAAATGCGGAAGGCGCGCGTACGACGCCGAGCGTCGTGGCGTTTTCCAAGACTGGCGAGCGCATGGTCGGCCAGGTTGCAAAGCGCCAGGCCATCACGAATCCGGATCGCACCGTCGCTTCCATCAAGCGGCAGATGGGCTCCGATTACCATGTGAAGATCGACGACAAGAAATTTACGCCGCAGGAAATCTCCGCGATGATCCTGCAGAAGCTGAAGACGGACGCGGAGGCCTATCTGGGCGACAAGGTAACGGAGGCCGTCATCACGGTCCCGGCATATTTCACCGATTCCCAGCGCCAGGCGACCAAGGATGCGGGCAAGATTGCGGGCCTGGAGGTAAAACGCATCATCAACGAGCCGACGGCGGCTGCACTTGCCTACGGCATTGATAAGGAAACCGACCAGAAGGTCATGGTTTACGACTTGGGCGGCGGCACGTTCGACGTGTCCATCATCGAGATGGGCGACGGTGTGCAGGAAGTGCTCGCCACGGCCGGTAACAACCATCTCGGCGGAGACGATTTTGACCAGCGCATTATTGACTGGATGGCAGACAACTTCAAGAAGGAGCAGGGCGTCGATCTGCGCGGAGACAAGATGGCCATGCAGCGCCTGAAGGAAGCGGCGGAAAAGGCCAAGATTGAGCTGTCCGGCGTGACAACCTCGAATATCAGCCTGCCCTTCATCACGGCGGATGCGACTGGCCCGAAGCACTTGGAAGCGACGCTGACCCGCGCAAAATTCAATGAACTGACCGCAGACCTCGTGGAAAGCACGATGGGCCCGGTTCGTCAGGCGATGTCTGACTCCGGCCTGAAAACCGGCGAGATCGATAAGGTCCTTATGGTGGGCGGCTCCTCTCGTATCCCGGCGGTACAGGAAGCAATTCAGAAATTTATGAGTAAGGAGCCCTTCAAGGGTATCAACCCTGATGAATGCGTCGCCATCGGCGCCGCACTGCAGGCGGGTGTGCTCGGCGGCGAGGTCAAGGGCCTGCTGCTGCTCGACGTAACGCCCCTGTCCCTCGGCATTGAAACCATGGGCGGCATCAATACGAAGATCATTGAGCGCAATTCCACCATCCCGATTAAAAAGAGCCAGATTTTCTCCACCGCCGCAGACAACCAGCCCTCCGTTGAGGTCCATGTGCTGCAGGGCGAGCGCGAGATGGCGAAGGATAACAAGACCCTTGGCGTATTCCATCTCGACGGGATTCTTCCGGCCCGCCGCGGCGTGCCACAGATTGAGGTTACGTTTGACATTGATGCAAATGGTATCGTCCATGTTTCCGCAAAGGATCTCGGCACCGGCAAAGAGCAGTCCATCTCCATCACCTCCTCGACCAATATGTCGAAGGATGATATCGAAAAGGCCGTCAAGGAAGCTGAGCGGTATGCGGAAGAGGATAAGCAGCGCCGCGAGGAAATCGACACGCGCAACAATGCCGACCAGCTCGTTTACCAGTGCGAGAAGGTGATCAATGAAGAAGGAGACAAATTCCCGGAGGCCGACAAGAAGGATCTTCAGGAGAAGGTGGACGCGCTGAAGGAAGCGCTGAAGGGCCAGGATCTCAACCTCATCAAATCCCGTCAGGAAGAGCTGACGAAGAAGTTCTATGAAATTTCGGAGACACTCTATAAGGCCGCGCAGCCTGAAGCGGGCGCGCAGGGGCCTGACAATGCGGCCGGCCAGCAGACGGCGGGCCCGGATGCCAACGGCTACTATGAGGCGAACTACACGGATGTCACGGATGACGACAGCAAGAAATAAGCGTAGCTGCTCATAGCCTTTCTCTGCAACCTCAGGCGGAACTCCCGCCTGAGGTTGCGGGCGGATATAGCGAAACGGAACAGCGCCGCAATATGCACAAGGCGGCCGCAACATAGAGATTCGGTGGGAGAAGGCGTTTCCGCCGAAAACGTTAAAAGATGGGGCTGGGCCCCTTATCGTAGGCAGGGCATGGCAATACACGGAGGGCCTGAGCCCCTGAAAGGAGCGTTTTACTTGCCGGAAAAGCGAGATTATTACGAGGTCCTGGGCGTCAGCAAAAATGCGACGGAGGACGAGATCAAAAAAGCCTATCGCCAATTGGCGAAAAAATACCATCCGGACTTGAATCCGGGTGATAAAACAGCCGAAGCGAAATTCAAAGAGGCCAACGAAGCCTATGAAGTGCTTTCCGACAGCGAGAAAAAAGCGCGTTACGACCAGTTTGGCCATGCAGGCGTAGACCCGAATTACGGTGCAGGAGGGCCTGGCGGCGCAGGCGGCTTTGACTTCGATTTTGGGGATATTTTCAGCAGCTTCTTCGGTGGCTCCGGCTTCGGCGGCTTTGGCGGAGGGCATGCAAATCCAAATGCGCCGCAGCGCGGCAGCGACAATTCGACGAGCATCACCATTTCATTTGAAGAGGCGGCAAAGGGCTGCAAGCGCACGATCGAAACGATGCGTGTGGAGGTTTGCGACGAATGCGGCGGCTCGGGTGCTGCGAAAGGCTCTTCGCCCCAGACCTGCCCGGAATGTAACGGGCGTGGTCAGGTCAGCTCCCAGCAGCGCACGCCGTTCGGCGTGATTTCCACCTCCAAGGTCTGCCCACGCTGCAACGGAAAGGGTACCGTCATCCAGAAGCCCTGCTCCAAATGCCGCGGCAGCGGCCATATCCGGAAGGCTCACAAGGTGGAAGTCAGCATCCCGGCGGGCATCGACGACCGACAAATCGTCAATATCCGCGGCCAGGGCAATGCAGGCCTCAACGGTGGACCGGCCGGCGACCTGCGCGTGGCGGTCAATGTCCGTCCCCATCCCTTCTTTGAGCGCGACGGTTACGACGTGTGGTGCGATGTGAACGTATCGTTTGCACAGGCGGCGCTCGGCGCGGAGCTCCAGGTGCCGACGTTGGACGGAAAGGTAAAATACGAAATGCCAAAGGGCACTCAGCCCGGCACGGTCTTCAAGCTGCGCGGCAGGGGCATTCAGAATCTCAACGGACGCGGCCGGGGCGATCAGCTTGTACGCATTCTCGTGCAGGTGCCGACTGAACTCAATGCTCGTCAGAGAGAGCTGCTGCGCGAATTTGAGGAGGTATCCGGGGGCCGGCCAAGCGGCGGGAATGACCCGCAGGCAGACCATTCGGAAGGGCATAAAAGCTTTTTCGATAAAATAAAGGATAATATTAATAAAGAAAAGGATAAATAAGGGGATCCCTTCCCGCGCGCTGATCCGTTTTTCCGGAAAGGCGGGCGGGATTTTTATGATTCAGCGTTCAATTGTGGTATAGAAAGGGGCGGTTTTGTGCAGCTGTTTGCCTGCCCGGTGTGTATGTGCCGGCTGGAGAAGGAAGAAAAACGCTACATTTGCCCGAATGGGCACAGCTTCGATCTTGCAAAGGAGGGCTACGTCCATCTGCTGCCCTCCAACCGGATGCATACAAGGCTCCCTGGGGATGGGAAGGAGATGCTGGCGGCCCGCCGCCGGATTCTCGACGCAGGTTATTATGAGCCGTTCAGCGATTGTCTCAATACGCTTATCCGGAAGCTGACGGTCGGGATGGAAAAGCCGGTCATCTTGGACGCTGGCTGCGGAGAGGGCTATTACACGGGCAGGCTGCAAAGAACCCTGTGCGGCAGCGGAACAGACGCACAGGTGGCTGGTTTTGATATTTCGAAAATCGCCATACGCATGGCGGCAAAGCGCTATCCCGGTTTAGAGCTTGCGGTAGGGAGCATTTTTCATATGCCGGTCGTAAATTGTGCGGCGGACTGCCTGGTGAGCATTTTTGCGCCGATCGTCCCGGAGGAATTTGCACGTGTGGTAAAGCCGGGCGGGACTCTAGTCCTGGCGGTGGCAGCTCCGCGCCATCTCTATCAGCTCAAGGAGGCCGTGTATGAGCATCCTTATGAGAATGAGACGAAGGATACGTCATATGAAGGCTTTATATTTCTGGAGCGCATCCCGGTGCGCGGGGAGATTACGCTGGAGAGCGCCGGAGCGGTTAACGATTTATTTACCATGACGCCATATCATTGGAAAACATCCGCCGGAGACAAGGAGAAGCTGAAAGCGCTGGGAAAGCTAAAGACGGAGATCGGATTTGACTTTTTATGCTATCGGCGGCAGAACACCTGATTTTTTCATGCTTAAAGGGACCAGAATTTCCGGTCCAAGCTCCTGTATTGAACTGCTTCAGCGAGGTGTTCCTGTGTGATTTCGTCCGAACCGGCAAGGTCTGCGATCGTGCGCGCTACCCGCAGCACTTTATCATAGGCGCGTGCGGACAGACCAAGCTTCTCAAACGCCTTTTCGAGCAGGGCGGAGGCCCCGGCGGTGAGGGCGCAGAATTGCCGCGTCTGTGCGGAGGACATGTGCGCGTTGCAGGAAATTCCTGTCCCCCGCAAACGTTTTGCCTGAAGCGCGCGCGCCTTGCCGACCCGCTCCCGGATGGCGGAGGAGGGCTCGGCATTTGCCGTGTCGGACAGCTGCTGAAAGTCCACGGGAGGGACTTCAATGTGGATGTCGAGCCGATCGAGCAAAGGGCCGGATACGCGGGCGAGATAACGCGCCGGGGCATTCGGCGGGCAGGTACAGCGCCGGACCGGATGGCCGAAATAGCCGCAAGGGCAGGGATTCATTGCGCAGACGAGCATCACGCGGCAGGGATAGGAGAAAGTGCCCGCGACGCGGGAGATCGTGACCGTTCCATCCTCAATGGGTTGGCGCAGCGCCTCCATCGCTGCGCGCGTGAATTCCGGCAGCTCATCGAGAAAGAGCACGCCGTTGTGCGCGAGCGAAATTTCCCCCGGATGCGGCACGGTGCCGCCGCCAGATAGGCCTGCGGAGGAAACGGTATGGTGCGGCGAGCGGAAGGGCCGCGCCCGGATCAGGGAGATCCCTGCGGGGAGGGCCCCTGCCACAGAATAGAGCTTCGTGGTCTCCAGCGCCTCCTCCTCATTCATGTCGGGCAAGATGGAGGGGATCCGCTTGGCCAACATGCTTTTCCCGGAGCCGGGTGGGCCGATCATCATCACATTGTGCCCGCCCGCAGCCGCGACCTCCAGCGCCCGCTTTGCCCCGAGCTGGCCGCGCACATCGGCAAAGTCCGGAAGTCCAGGCGGGGATTCATAGGCCTTGAAATGGAGCGGCGTAACGGGTGTGATCTTTTCCTGCCCGCGCAGATGGGCAAGCAATTGCGTCACATGCGCCACAGGGTACACGCTGATTCCGGTCACCGATGCACCTTCTGCCGCATTGTTGGCAGGAATGAAAACACTTTGGATTCCCCGCTTTTTTGCCTCCAGAAGCATGGGCAGCACGCCGTTGATCCGGCGGACTCCGCCGCCTAGGGAAAGCTCGCCCAGAAAGGCGGAGCCGGAGAGCTCCGCGGTGATCTGGCGGGTCGCGCTGAGCAGGGCAATAAGGATGGGCAGATCATAGAGCGGCCCTTCCTTGCGGATGTCCGCCGGCGCAAGATTCACGGTGATACGGGATACCGGAAAGTCCATGCCGCAGTTTTTGATGGAGGAACGGACCCTCTCTCTCGCTTCGCTGACCGCTGTGTCCGGCAGGCCCACGATATCAAAACGCGGAAGGCCACCGGAGAGGTCGCACTCGGTTTCCACCAGAAAGGTCTCCATGCCGAAGAGGCCTAGGCTGTGTACAGATGTAAACATAATTTAGTTTTCCCCCATCCTTGGGAAATTTAATGTAAAAATAAGTCTTATCATACATTTATATATAATTATACACTCATTTTGGGCGAAAAACAATCTTTACGCGATGCTCTGCCGCGTTGACAGAAAACCGTATAAGGGGTAAAATAAAACCGTCTATGGCCGGTGAGCCGGATTGCAGGCAGGCTTTTCTCAATCCGTGGAGGAGATGAGCTACACTGCCCGGCAGTTCGCCTGTGCCCAGAGGCCTCCAGTTTGTAATTCACAAGAACAGATAGGAAAAGCGGGGTACTTTATGATGTTCCCGGGGCGGATTTTCGATCCGCTGTGCACCGGATGCGGAAAAGCCCCGGATTGTATGAAAGGATGAACATTGGCATGAATGACATCAATGCTCTCTATGCGCTCTGGCGTGAAAAGGCTGGGCTTGATCCGGACCTGAAGGCGGAGCTCGATTCCATCGAGGGGCAGGAGGACGAGATTTTAGACCGGTTTTATCGCAATCTTGCCTTTGGTACGGCGGGGCTGCGCGGCGTAATCGGCGCCGGTACCAACCGGATGAATCTCTATACCGTCAATCAGGCGACGCAGGGCCTCGCAGATTTTCTGAATGCCCGCTATGCAGCGCCGCAGGTTGCGATCGCCTATGATTCACGGATCAAATCCGATCTCTTTGCGCGTGAAGCGGCCGGCGTGCTTGCTGCCAACGGCATCGTCGTCCATTTCTTCCCGGAGCTTGTTCCCACACCGATGCTCTCCTTTGCCGTGCGCAGGCTGCGCTGCCAGTCCGGCATTATCATCACGGCAAGCCACAATCCCGCAAAATACAATGGCTACAAGTGCTATGACCCGGAAGGCTATCAGATGACGGATGAGGCGGCCGAAGAGACCTATCGGTGTATTGAGAAGGTCGACATGTTTGAAGGCGTCAAACGCATGGACTTTGACGAGGCCTGTAAGGATGGCAGAATCCGCTTCATCGAAGACAGCCTGATCGAAGAATTTTATACGCGCGTACTCTCGCAGCGCGTCAATCCCGAGGCATGCGAAAACGCGGGATTGAAAGTGATATATACCCCGCTCAACGGCACGGGAAACAAGCCTGTGCGGGAGGTGCTGCGCCGCGCTGGGATTGCCGACGTGGCGGTTGTGCCCCAGCAGGAGCATCCGGACGGTAACTTCCCCACCTGCCCATTCCCGAATCCGGAGATCCGTCAAGCGTTTGAATGCGCTCTGGAGCTGGCGAAAGAGCGTCCGGCAGATTTGCTGCTTGCCACCGACCCAGATTGTGACCGCGTAGGAATCGCAGTGCGTGACGGTGAAGCGTATCGGCTGATGTCGGGCAATGAGGTGGGCGCGCTGCTTGCGGATTACCTACTCTCCCAACGGAAGGCAAAGGGGACGTTGCCAAAGGATCCAATCGTTGTCAAAACCATCGTGACAACACAACTGGTTGCCGCAATTGCGGATCAGTATGGCGCAAAAACAGTGGATTTACTCACGGGGTTCAAATATATTGGCGAGCTCGTTACAAACCTGGAAAAGAAGGGCGAAGCGGATCGCTTCGTCATCGGCATGGAGGAAAGCTACGGCTATCTTTCTGGCACGCATGCTCGCGATAAAGACGCGGTGGTGGCTTCCCTGCTGATCTGTGAGATGGCATCCTTTTATAAGCAGCAGGGGAAAACGCTCCTGCAGGTGATGGACGCGCTCTATGAGTCGCACGGCATGTATCTGAGTAGCCTGCTCAATTTCGGCTTTGAAGGCGCGGAGGGCATGGAAAAGATGGAGGGCATGATGCGCTCCCTTCGGGCAGAGCCGCCTAAAGAGATCGGCGGGCTGCCGGTTGCGCTGCTCTATGATTATCAGACCCGCGTGGCAACGGATATGATCAGTGGCGTTCAGCGGGAGATCACGCTCCCGGAGTCGAATGTTCTGTCCTATAAGCTGCCGGGCGGAAGCGGCGTGATTGTGCGGCCGAGCGGCACGGAGCCGAAGATCAAGGTGTATATCACCGCCAGGGAGAAAACGCGGGAGAAAGCGCAGCAGCTGACGGACGCCCTTGCGGCGGATATGAAGCGGTATATGAAGATTGAGGGCTAAAACTGCCTCTGAACATCAGAAAGGATGCTGTATCATGTCAAATAAAGTTGTTCGGATTGTTGCAATCGTTTTGGCCGTCCTGATGGCGGGCGGCGTGTTTGCGGCGGCTCTGCAGGTGTTTGCCGCATCGCCTGAGACGGTGGCTGTAGCGGCAACAGGGCAGCGCTCTTACTGGCCGGTAGTCGTTGCTTTGATTGCGGCAGTTGTGCTGATTGCATTGTGCATTATTATCCCGAAGGTTTCAAAGAAAAAATAGTATTTGCCGTCAAGCACAGCCTGGAGGGATTGTTGCAAAACGGGCCAGAAGAACACGTTGCAAAATGTGTGTTTTTACATTTTGCAACGTGTTCTTTTTATGTCAAATGGGAGATGGGTAGAGCCCGTGGGAGGAATTCCCGCTTTACAAAATACGAAAAGAATGTTATCATAAAATAAAGAACAAATGTTCTCAACGGGAGGCAGAAAAATTGATGGAGCGTGTTATTTTGCATTGTGATCTGAATAATTTTTTCGCCTCTGTGGAACTCTTAAGCCGGCCTGAATGGAAGCAGGTACCGATGGCGGTATGCGGCAGCGTGGAGGCGCGGCATGGCGTGATTCTGGCAAAAAATGAACCGGCAAAGCGATATGGGGTGAAAACAGCAGAGACGCTGTGGGAGGCTAGGCGGAAATGTCCGCAGCTCATCACCGTGCCGCCGCATCCGGATCAATACCGTATTTTTTCCCGCCGGGCGCACCGCGTTTATGAGCGCTTCACAGACCGGATTGAGCCCTTTGGGATTGACGAATGCTGGCTGGATGTCACAGGGAGCGTACCGCTTTTTGGCTCCGGGGAAGAGATTGCACACGCGATCCGCCGCGCGGTCAAGGAGGAGCTGGGGCTTACGGTTTCTGTGGGTGTCAGCTTCAATAAGGTCTTTGCGAAGCTTGGGAGCGATCTCAAAAAGCCGGATGCCGTAACGGTGATCCGGCGTGCTGAATTTCAAAAGCTTCTCTGGCCTCTGCCGGTGGAAGCGCTGATCGGCGTGGGGAAATCGACGCTGTGCATCCTGCATGGCATGGGTGTCATTACCATCGGAGACCTTGCACAGGCGCCTCTGAGCACACTGCGGGCCGCTCTTGGAAAAAACGGGGAGCAGCTTGGAAAAAACGCCCGCGGACAGGATCTTTCGCCTGTGCTCTCTACGCAGGAGCAGCCGCCGGCCAAAAGCATCGGCCGTTCGATAACCTGCCCGCAGGATTTGATGGGGCCGGAGCAGGTGCGCCGCGTTATTCTTATGCTTGCTGACGAGGTGGCAAAGGAGCTGCGGGCACACGGGGCGCTGGCAGGAGGTATTCAAATTGGTGTGCGGGACAGTCAACTGCGAACCAGGGAATTTCAGCGCCGTTTTTTGCAGCCAACGCGGTTGACCCGTCAGCTTTTGGACGCCGGAATGGAGCTTTTCGAGGAGCATTGGAGCTGGCGTCTGCCGGTGCGCGCACTGGGCTTACGCGTATCCCCCTTGATTGGGGAGGGGGAAAATATCCAGCTGGCGCTCGGCTGTGATCCTCAAAAAACAGCGCAGGAGGAAACGCTGGAAGCGCTGATGACCAAGCTCCAGAAAAAATACGGGCGGGGAACCTTGATGCGCGCGGCGTTTCTCGAACCACCCAAATAATACCCTACCAGCGTAGAAAACAGGGCGGATATTGCGAAAGGCAAAGCCACTGTTTTCTGATCTCAGGCAGCCTTATAGAGCGGGGGAACCATACATGGTTTATTGTGTTTCTGGAGATAGCAAAAATATACAAAATTTTTAATTGACAAAACCGGATTTTCCGCGTATCATAAGAGGGTATCCATTGAACCCTTGTGAGGTGGGCTTTTTGATGCCAAATCCCGCATTCGACGCAAAGCTGGAACAGATGACGGATGAATCGTTGGCTGTCAGAGCGCGCGGCGGGGACGACGGCGCCATGGCCCTTTTAACGGCGCGAATGGTCCCGCTTGTCAAAACGCTTGCCGTAAAATACGGAGGCGGTGCAATGGAGCCGGAGGATTTGGCACAGGAAGGGATGTTTGGCTTTTTGGCTGCCGTTCACGGCTTTGATGAGAAAAGCGGCGTTCCATTTCGCTCCTATGCCGGTGTCTGCATTGCAAACCGGATCCGGTCTGCGGTGCGCGCGGGAGCAAGGCTTAAAAATATTCCGCTTAATTCTTACATTTCGCTCAGCGACGACAGTGTAATGCTTTCAGAAACGCAGCCGAATCCCGAGGATTTGGTGATTGCACGCGATGAGGTCGTCCGGCTTGATGACCTGATGGTGCGAAAGCTGTCCAAGTTTGAGCGCAGCGTCATTCAGTTATATCTCGGCGGCCGCAGCTATGAGGATATCGCAGCGCGGCTGGGTTCTACCGCCAAGTCGGTGGATAACGCATTGCAGAGGGTAAGGCGCAAGCTGAGGTTTATGGCAGAAGGCTGATCGATGGGGACAAGGGCGCAAGGCGCCTGTTTCATAACTTCATACGCCCGGTATCTTAGTAATAGCGCGTTGTTTCATCCAACGGCGGCGGTGCGATTCCGCCCAAGGGCAAAATACTTTTTTCAAGCGAGGTAAAAAACATGTACGAAGACAAGACTCTTATCTGCAAAGAGTGTGGCGAGGAATTCGTTTTCACCGCCGGCGAGCAGGAGTTCTATGAAGCAAAGGGCTTCGTAAACGAGCCCCAGCGCTGCAAGGCCTGCCGCGATGCCCGCAAGAATGCAGCTAGGCCCGAGCGTGAAATGTTCACTGCTACCTGCGCATCCTGCGGCGGCGAAGCAAGAGTTCCGTTCCGTCCGCGCGAGGATCGTCCTGTGTATTGCAGCGAGTGCTTCGCAAAGCAGAAGGAAGAGCAGGCATAAATTAGAGAAGTCTAGCAAGCTTTTACAGTATTTATGCGGCAATGAGGCGTCCCGGATTTTCCGGGACGCTTTTGTTGATCGGACCAAGGGCGCGTTGCCAATGTTACACATGTTGCAACGCGCCCTTGGTCTCATATTCTATTTGAAACATACCCAGGGAATTTATTGCTTTTCCTGATACATCACGGTCGGGTTGTTGTGCTTTTCCGTATCCGTATCGTTCCAGATCATATCCGCAACGGGCGCCCACTTCTCAGCGAAGGGCTTCGTCTTGGCGATCAGGTCGTCCACGCTCTCAGGCGCAAGCATTTCTGTGGAATG
>DCJV01000027.1:0-332 GCA_002320555.1 Ruminococcaceae bacterium UBA1691
TTGCACGGCACTTCGGCAGCGGGAAGATGGAGCCACGACCGAACCCCTTCGGCGAACCTTCCCAAACTCGACGATTCACATCGTCTCAAACACATGGGAAGGTTCGTTTTTACCCCTGCCGCGCACGGCAGGGGTAAAAATTCCCTCACGAGCCCCACAGAAAAGTTGCTGCGGGCGCTGCCTCGGCCTCCCGGCAGCGCTCAGCGGCGCAGAATGATGCCGGTTACGAAAGCGATCAGGAACCATGCTGGTTTGTGACTTTTTTCTTCTCTTGGACTTTATCGACAAGCTAAGGCGGTATGCTCCCGCAGTGGGCAGCATACCGCCTGTTT
>DCJV01000027.1:378-10781 GCA_002320555.1 Ruminococcaceae bacterium UBA1691
ATTCATTTCATCTCCTGAAAAGGCTCCGCCATGCCGGCCACAAGGCTCCACTGTCGTTCCATATAGGTTTTCAAGGCCCCTGTTTTTTGTTTTCATGGTAGCATACAGCTTTTGCTCTGATCACTGATTTCTTTTTTCGATTTTCACAGCTCTTTCTATTGCCGGGACGCCTCAAATACTCAGGCTTTTTCCCTTCCCTCCTGCTGCTATTCCCGCTTTTCAGCGCCGATCGCCTCCAAAATCGCCTCCACCGCCTGCTCCGCCGTCATTCCCGCCATGTCAACTGTGATATCCGCCCACTTTTCATACAGCGGCGTGCGTTGCTGATAAAGGTCGTAAAGCGACTCACCCTTCGCCATTGCGACGCCGCGCGTTTTGATATTGTCAAGCCGCTTCTCGATCTCCTCATACGGCAGTTTCAGATAAAGCAAAATGCTGCTCAGATGCAGATGGCGCATTGCATTTTCGCTGTACACGGCGCTTCCACCCGTTGCGATCACGGTGTTCCGGCAGTCGATGCTCTGAATTGCATGCTCCTCCACACACAGGAAATATGGCAGGCCATGCCCGTCGATAATCTCCTGCAATCGCTTTCCCTCGCGCTGCTGCAAAATTAGATCTGTATCCAGGAAGCCAACGCCGATCGTTTTGGCCAAAAGCACACCGATCGTACTTTTTCCAGAGGCCGGCATGCCGATCAGTACAATATTTTTCATTTTCTTTATCCCCCAGAATGAAAAAGCTTGTATATATCCAAGCCTTTTGAAAAAAACAGAGGGACCAGCACCTGCAAGCCCCTCTACCCTTCGCTTATATTCAATCGATTTGCTTTTTCTTGTCAATCGTTTTCGCGGAAATCGTCACGCCTTCAGGGCAATCGCCTGATGAACCTTTTCCACAATATTCGCCGCGTCAAGGCCAAATACGTGCAAAAGCTCCACCGCCGGCCCGGAGCAGCCGAACGTATCCTCCACGCCGACGCGCACCACGGGTACCGGTACGGTCTCGCTCACCACTTCTGCCACCGCAGAGCCGAGTCCGCCGATGATATTGTGCTCTTCCGCTGTTACGATCGCGCCCGTCTTCTTGGCGGCTGCGATAATGCTGTCGCGGTCGATGGGCTTGATGGTCGCCATATTGACGACGCAGGCGCTAATTCCTTCCTTCATCAGCTCTTCCTGCGCTATGAGCGCCTCATTGACCATCAGGCCGGTAGCGATAATCGTCACGTCCTCGCCCTCGCGGAGCTGGACAGCCTTGCCGATTTCAAAAGAATACTTCTCATCGAAAATGCGCGGCACTGCCAAACGGCCAAACCGCAGATAGACAGGGCCGTCATATTCCGCCGCCGCAAAGACAGCCGCGCGCGCCTCGATATCGTCCGCAGGATTCAGGATGACCATGCCAGGGATCGTGCGCATCAGGGCGATGTCCTCACAGCACTGATGGCTCGCGCCGTCCTCACCCACGGAAATGCCCGCGTGCGTTGCGCCGATCTTCACATTGACGTGCGGATAACCGATTGTATTGCGCACCTGCTCAAAGGCGCGCCCGGCCGCAAACATCGCAAAAGAAGATGCAAATACCAGGTAGCCCGTGGTGGCAAGGCCTGCCGCCACGCCCATGAGGTTGCATTCCGCGATGCCCGCGTCAAAGAACTTGTCGGGATACGCCTTTTTAAATACGCCGGTCTTTGTTGCCGATGCCAGGTCGGCGTCCATTACGATGAGATTGTCATATTTTTCAGCCAGCTCGACGAGCGCATTGCCATAGCCGTCGCGCGTTGCCTTCTTGATTACCTCAGCCATTATTCCGCCTCCAATTCTGCCAATGCGGCCTTCAATTCATTCATCGCCTGCTCATACTGCTCCGCATTCGGCGCAGTACCGTGCCAAGCGCACTTGTCTTCCATAAAGGAAACGCCCTTGCCCTTGATGGTCTTGGCGATGATCACTGTGGGCTTACCCTTACATGCACGCGCCGCCTGAAGAGCAGACTCAATCTCATCGAAGCAATGGCCGCAGATTTCGATCACATTCCAGCCGAAGGCTGCAAATTTCTCCGGGATCGGATAGGGGGAATTGACCTCCTCAACAGAGCCATCAATTTGCAGATTGTTATTATCAACAATTGCGACGAGGTTATCGAGCTTTTTGGCCGCCGCAAACATTGCTGCTTCCCAAACCTGGCCCTCCTCCAGCTCACCATCGCCCAGCACCGCATAAACGCGGAAGCCTTTTTCACCGTATTTCGAGCCGAGCGCCATACCGACGGCAGCAGAAATTCCCTGCCCCAGAGAGCCCGTGCTCATATCGATCCCCGGAAGAAGCTTCATGCTCGGATGCCCCTGCAGCCGGGAACCGACCTTACGCAGGGTTTTGAGCTCCTCCTCAGGAAAATAGCCACGCTGCGCCATCACCGCATAGAGCGCGGGCGCCGTGTGGCCCTTGGAAAGGACAAAACGGTCGCGCGTTTCCATCTTGGGCTGCGCGGGATCGATATTCATCTCTTTGAAATAGAGATACGTCAGGATGTCCGTGACAGAGAGTGAACCGCCCGGATGGCCGGACTTTGCCTGAAAGGTCTCCTCAATGACGCCCATACGGACCTTGCAGGCGGTCATTTTCAGCTGTTTTTTCTCTTGCGTATCCATGGTGAATACACCTCCTGAATTCTATTATCTGATAAAACAGAGCACTTGTAAAGAAAAAAAATTATAAAGTATTCTTGATAAAACAATTGAATTTCATGGGAAATAGCAAATATACCTTTTATCATTTCCTAAAACATCGTTATTTTGAGCCTTCCCTCCTGGGAATAATTCCGTTATCCATAAGTCCGCTCAATATATTCCAGAAAATCGCCCACCGCGCCGCGATTGCAGTGGCACGCATGGTATTTGGCAATGGCATGAACTGCCCTCGGAGCCTGCCCGCAGGCGGCTGGCAAGGAAACGGATTTGAGCATATCGAAATCGTTGAAATAGTCGCCGATCGCTGCCGTGTGAGCATAGGGGATCCCGAGCATTTCGATCAGCGCATGGACGGCAGCCCCCTTATGCACGCCATCGGCGAGCATCTCATAGGTTGCAATGGAGGAGGACATGAAATTCGCCTGCCGGTCCTCCAGGGAATCGATAAACCGAATTACCCTTTTTATCAGCGGTGGCGCACCGAGGAAGATGACTTTCCCCCAGTCCTCGCGCGGCATCTCGTCAAAGCTCTTGCAGCGCTTATGTGGCAAATGATCCGCCATTACCTGAATCGGGCCAAAAATACGCGGATGCAGCAGATAGATAAAATCTTTTGTGAAAATCTCCGCTTCCACCATTGGAAATTTTTCCAGCACCAGACGGGTGATTTCCTGCCCGCGCGCACTGATCGGCCGGAACCAAATCATTTTATCCCTCTGAAAATCGTAGATGCCCGCACCATTGAGCACTATGGCCGGTGTCGACGCAATCGGCAGACGGTCGAAATGCTTTTTGAGAGATACTACATTTCGCCCGGACGCCAGTGTGAAATGGCCGCCCAGATCGCAGACAAAGTGCGTGATCGCCTCCAGATTGCGCCTGGGTAACATGCGCAGCTTGTTATTGAGCGTACCGTCGATATCTGAGACGACCAGCCAGTCGGAAAAATCTTTTCTGGCTTTCGGTTTATTCTTTGCCTGCGTCATGCTTTCCGATTCTCCTTAAAAACGCGGTAAAATAGGGGGGGAGCTCGCTTGCCACCTCCAGATAGTGCCCATCGCGCGGATGGCGGAAGCCGATCAACCCGGCATGCAGACATTGCCCATCCAACCCGGGCGCGCTCTTTTTGGGGCCGTAAATTGGATCGCCCGCAACCGGATGGCCGATATAGGCCATATGGACGCGGATCTGATGCGTGCGCCCTGTCTCCAGCCGCACCCGGAGTTGCGTAAAGCCGTCAAACTCCGCAACCGTCTCATAATGGGTCACCGCGTTGCGGGAATGACGGTCTGTCACAGCCATCTGCTTGCGTTTGGTGGGATGCCGCCCAATCGGCGCATCCACCGTGCCGGAGGGCTCCTTCAGATGCCCATGCACAACGGCGCTGTATTCCCGGGTAAAGCTGTGCTCCTTGATCTGCCTTGCCAATGAAGCATGTGCAAAATCGTTTTTCGCCACGACCAGCAGTCCGCTCGTATCCTTGTCGATCCGATGGACGATGCCAGGGCGAAGCACGCCATTGATGCCGGAAAGGCTGTCCCCACAGTGATACAGCAGGGCATTTACAAGCGTCCCGTCCGGATTGCCGGGAGCTGGATGCACCACCATACCCTTGGGCTTATTGACCACCAGAAGATCGCCGTCCTCATACCGGATATCCAGTGGAATCTCCTGCGCCTGTGCTTCCAGCTCGCGTGGCTCATGCAGGAAAACGCGGATGCTGTCCCCCGCTTTCACCCGCTCATTCTTCGAAACGGGAGCCCGATTTTTAATGACATTGCCCTCCTCGATCAGGCGCTGCACGGCAGAACGGCTTAAGCCCTCCACCAAAGCAGCTACCGCGCGGTCCACACGCTCCCCATCGAGCTGAAGCGGGATCGAAAACAGCAATGCGTCAACCATCTTGCTTCTCCGCCTGTTTTTTCTCCTGCTCCTTACCTTCCATCCAGAAGCGGATCATCCAGATAATAAAGAGCACAAGGCCCGCCGTAATCAGGCAATCCGCAAAATTGAAAACCGGAAAATGGATGAATACTGGCGCGATAAAGTCAATGACATAATGGCGGAAAATCCGATCAATAAAATTGCCCAGGCCGCCGCTCAAAATCAAAACGACTGTCGTGTAAGAGAGCCCAATGTCAAATTTATTGTGGGAAAAACTAGTATCCAGCTTTTTGCTGACGATCAGATAAATTCCGCCAATGAAAATGATGCTGGAGAGGATCCCCATGATGACTGCACTGCCTTTGAACACACCGAAGGCTGCGCCTGTGTTTTCCACATAAATCAGGTGCAGTACATTGGGGATCAGCGGGACGTTTTGCAGGGGCTCAAGCCAGAGTTTTATAATGACCTTGATCAGCTGGTCAATGCATACGAGCAAGCCTACCGTCAAAAGGGAAAAAAACTGAAGCAAGCGCTTCACTCCTTCTTCCAGCGGAAAACGGCCAAAAGCAAAGGGCAGAGGACCGCTGAGTCTTCCAACCGCTCCTACCCCCGCGCTTTGGGACGCATTCTGCGTTGTTTATTTTTCTTTGAGAAACAGCGCTATTTCTTGCGGAAAAAGCCCTCAAAGGTCGGTACGCCGTCTTTTCCGATTCCGCCGGGAATCGAATCCTGCGGCGGCTCCTCATCAGCCACCTTGTCGAGATTCAGGTGAAAGCCTGTCTCACCCATGGCAAGCGGCGTCTCTTTTTCTGATGTCGCGTCCACCGTTTCTGCCGCTTCGTCGTCCTCGCTGTAGATCGTGCGGAGCTTGCTCATCGGATCGGGCTGCGCAAAGGGTTCCTCCTCCACAGCAGCAGGCGCCTGGGCAGCTGCTGCTTCCTCGTGGGCGAGCGTTCCTTCAACGGCCTGCCCCGTCACTTCCTCTGCAGCTTCCACCGGCGCCGATGAAGGCACTTCGGATACCGATTCAACAGCCTCCTCTGACTGTTCGGGACCCTCCTGCGGCTGGGGCTCGCTAACGGACGCCTGCTCCGGCTTCTCAACCGGGTCATCCGCATGAGATGCATCCTCCGTAAGAGAAGGCAGACGGTTGATCAGCTCAACATGCTCCTTATACATAGCGATCAAATCGGCCCGAAACGTGCTGACTGCACTGCGCATCTGATCAAGCAGCAGGCTCTCGCGCTCAGTCTCCTCGCGCAGCTGTGCCAGATTCTCCTGCGCATGCCGGCCCGCTTCCTCGACCAATCGGTCCGCTTTGGCCTGCGCTTCGCTCACCAGGCTCTCCGCTTTAGCCGAAGCGTCGCCCAGCAAGGCGCTAACGCGTGCATCGACCTCGCGCGTAAGCGTCTGTGCCCGGTCTGAGGCCTCCTGAATCATTTGCCCGGAACGGGCAGACGCTTCCGCCTCCAGCTCCTTCGCCTGATTCTCCGCCTGAGCAAGACAGGCATCGGCCTTTTCCTGCGCCTCGCGCACGACCTGATCCGCTGTGCGCTGCGCCACCAGAAGGGCCGAACGGATCGTGTCCTCATCTCTGCGATACTCTTCGACCTTATCTGCCAAAAGGCTGATTTTTTTTAATAAAGCTTCATTTTGCGTATAAGCTTCCTCGTAGCAAGCTGTAAGCTCCTGCATAAACGCATCCACCTCTTCCGCGCGGTAGGTCCCGCGGGAGCCGAGTTGGAAGCGATGATCTTTCACCTGCTGCGGCGTTAACATCGCTCTTCATCCCCCATCATTCATTTATGGCGCAAACGCACGACTTAGAAAAAGACGCCGTTATTCTCCAGCTCATCAGCCAGATCGCCTGTGAAATCGACATTATAAGGGACGATGATATACGTATTGTTTGCCAGCGGACTGATGGAGCCGCCGTTGGCATAGGCCACCCCGCTGAGGAAATCGAGCAGGCGGCGGGACGTCTCCCGGTTGGCGGATTCCAAATTGAGCACGACCGTGCGCTTTCCGTTGACATGGTCGGCAATCGCCGTGACGTCGTCAAAGCGGTCAGGCTTGACGAGCACGACCTGCAGCTGGGCGGACGAATTGTTGATGCGCACGACGCGATTGGGGTTTGCCTCCGTACGTGGCTCATCATGCACCGGCCTTGCCGTCTCTTCTTCCTCTTCCCGGCCGGTGTCGTAATCGTCATATTCCTCGTAGTCTTCCCCTACGGCGTCGTTATCATAGTAGTTGTCCTCGTCCACATTGACGATCTGCTTGATTTTCTCCATAAAGCTCATGTTCAGAAACCTCCTGCCTTTTTAATAGACCCGCGCACCGAAAAGCGCGGAGCCGACACGGACCAAATTGGCCCCTTCTTCAATGGCCTGGATATAATCGCCGGACATGCCCATTGAAAGGATGTCCATATTGATATTATCTATTTTTTTGGCCTTCATGTCAATAAATAATCTATGCATATTGGAAAAAAATTCACGCAAGACCGATTCATCTTCGCAGATGGGTGGAATTGCCATGAGGCCGCAGATCTGAATGCCCGGCATCTGCGCGATCGCACAGGCGGTTTCCTCCAGCGCCGCCGGTTCCATGCCAGTCTTGCTCTCCTCTTCCCCGATATTAATTTCCAGAAGCACCGGTGTGGTCAGCCCGCGCTTTACGGACTGACGGCTGATCTCCTGTGCAAGATGCAGGCTATCGACAGATTCGATCATGTCGACCTCGCCGACGATCTGGCGGACCTTGTTGGTCTGCAGATGGCCGATCAGATGCTTTTCGCAGTTTTCAAGGTGGAGATATTCCCGCTTTCCCAAAAACTCCTGCACCTTATTCTCCCCAATCAGGTCGATTCCGAGGGAAAGGGCGTGATTGATATAGACGGGCTCGACCGTTTTGGTCACCGCCATCAAACGAATCTCCGACGCCTTTCTGCCGCTTTTTTCCGCGGCGGCCGCGATATTTTCCCGGATGTGCCTGCAGTTTTCCGTGATCTGCTCAAAGCGCGGGTCAGTCGATAATTTTTCCATCATACAAATCCTTCCCTTCTAATATGACTTCATCATATTGCTTCAGATAGCCGTCTGGATCGTCCACGATCGGATTTCCATCCCGGTCGGTCGTCGCGGAAATTACATAGGTCTGATCAGAATAGACCACATTCAGCTTGCGGAAGCGCGCCACATTGCCACGCCGGACATAAACGCCCTTCTCGCCGTCAACCACGCGCACCGCGCTGCTGCTGACCCGAATGCCCTTATCGACGATATACTGCTTTGGCTTGGGCTTCTCTGTTTCTCCGGATTTGTCCTCCGGCGGCGTCTCTGCATAATAAACAGTGACATTCGTCACGAGCTGCGCTGTTTCCTGCCGCAGATTGGCGAAATTTTCATTCATCAGATTGCATTTCAGGGTAACCAGATTCTTCCCATCCTCGCTCTGCGCGATATTCTCCACCTCAGCCTGGAATGCTCCCTGCGCGCTGAAGGGCATCCGCACTGTGATGCTATTCCCGCGTTCAAACGACAGGGCCTTTTCCTCCTGGATCGTGCAGAGCAGATACCAATTGAAGCTGTCAACTATTTTACCCACGCCGCCGGAATCCGGCTTTGCCTTCGCCTCCAGCGCCTTTTGCAGGACGTCCTGCGTAACAGAAGAGACCTGCCCGTAGGGGATCGCCCCTTCCAGCCCATCCGTGCTGCTGATATAGTAGCCGGAGCGCTCCGCCGTAATTTTTGTATAAGCGCTTTCATTGACCGTCAGGCCGTCCAGCTCTGCTTTCAAAGCGGAGATCATCGAGGGAAAATCGATCTCCTCCCCCATGGTCATCTGGCGGCGGATCAGCATATTTTTCAGCTCGTCTGTACGGTCGCCCAAATGGCTGAACTTTCCGCTGTCCACCGTATCCAGGCAATCGAGCAAAAGGGAAAACACATCCTCGTTGAGCGCATTGATATCCGATACCGTTGCAAGCTGCTTGGAAAGCTGCTCATAATAGCTGATCTGATTTTTCAGCTCCTGAGCGCGCAGGTAGTTCGCCGCGTCCGCATCATTCTGGAACACCATGGCGACCACGTCTCCCTTTGCAACCCTCTCTCCATCCTCTACCAGAGGGATGACCTTCCCGGAGGCGGTATTCGAAAGGATATGTTCATCACGGACGACAAAGACCTGTGCATCCACGGCATTGTAAACGCTCTGTTCCAATGCAACCTCCGTCTTTACACTCGGAACACGCCACTGATAAAACTGATAACAGCAATACAGGGCAGCCAGAACGATGCAGAGGATCGTCAAAAGCTTTTTGCCCAGCTTCAAGGCTTTCGCTTTTTTTGCCTGGTCCGTCGGCGTTTGTGCCTGCTGCGTCATATCATCTGCCCCCAATCCGATTCCCGCACAAGGCGGTATGCTTCCCCGCACAGAGCGTCGGGCGTACCGTAATCCTCCCAAAACAGCCAGTGGATGCGCGCGTTGCGGCGAAACCACGTCAGCTGCCGCTTTGCATAGCGCCTGGTGGCGCGTTTGAGGTTGGAAAGTGCTTCTTCCAGCGCCATTTCCCCGGCAAAATAAGGCCTTAATTCCTTATAGCCGATCGCCTGCGCGCCAGTGCCGTCCGGGTCGCGGTCAAGAAAGCTGCGCGCCTCATCCAACAGGCCGTCTGCCACCATTTGATCCACGCGCCGGTCGATTCGGTCATACAGATGCTGCCGGTCTCGAAAATCCAGCCCCAGATAAAACGGATCGTAAGGCGACGGATTCCGCCTGGATCGCTTTCGCTGCTCCGACATCGTGACCCCGGAGGTTTCATATAGCTCCAGCGCCCGGACAATCCGGCCCAGATTGGCCGGATGCAGGCCCTCGGCCGTCCGTGGGTCGATCCGGTTCAATTCTTCCCACAGCGCTTTTGCACCCTCCTGCTCCGCGCGGCGATAAAGCGCAGAGCGGATTTCAGGGTTTGTAGGCGCATCGACCAATTCGATATGGTCGAGCAGCGTATCGATATAAAGCCCCGTGCCGCCTGCCAGCACCGGTAGCTTCCCGCGTGAGCGGATATCGGCGATGCATTGCTCTGCGCGCGCGGTAAACGCGGCAACACTGAAACGCTCCTCCGGCTGCACAACGCCGATGAGATAATGCGCTACGCCGCCCATTTCCTCCCTGGTCGGCGCAGCGGTGGCAATCTCCATGCCAGCGTAAATCTGCATGGAATCCGCGCTGACGACCTCGCCGCCGAATTCCTTCGCAAGCGCCACGGCCAACATCGTTTTCCCGGAAGCGGTCGGGCCGACGACGGCGAGAACCGGTATTTTTTTATCTGCCGCCATGTCCTTCCCTCCGTTTTAAGCATCTTAACAGGATCGCTTCTCTATGGAATCCGCCCGAATTGCTTTTCCAATTCACCCTGCGGCATCACGACCATGACGGGCCGACCATGCGGGCAATAGCGGATTTCATCATGCGAGAGCAGATTTTCCACAAATCTCTCCAGCTCATAGGGACTTGTCTCGTCTCCCGCCTTAATAGCAGCGCGGCAGGCGACATTGTGATAGAGCCAGTCGAGCTTTTCGGGGATCAGCTCGCGCCGGTTCGCCAGCAGATAGCCCGCAAGCTCCTGAAACAAGGCGGCAACATCCTCCTGCGCGAGTGTCATCGGGCAGGCGCGCACGAGCACCGTCCCCGCGCCGAAATCCTCGGCCTCAAAGCCCGCCTGGTGCAAAAGGTCCAAATTCTGTAAAACGGCCGCATATTCCTCCTTGGCCAGCGTGACGGCCACAGGCGAAAGCAGAAGCTGCAAATCGGCCTGCCC
>DCJV01000027.1:10815-31510 GCA_002320555.1 Ruminococcaceae bacterium UBA1691
ATGAGGAGCAAATCCTTCCCGCTCTCCACCACGATATAGGTGCGGAAGGCCTCCCCCAGCACGCGGAACGCCGGAATTTCTTTTGGGGAAGGCGGCATCGGTGCCGTTTCCTTCGCCTTCTCTTCTCCAGAAAATTCCGGCTGTTCGAGCGCCACTTTTTCTTTGGCAGCCGCCATCTCGCGGGCAATCTCCGCCTGCGGGGAAGCCGAAGCCTGCCCGGGAAACGCCTTCGCGGCCTTTGCGGCGGATTCGGTTTTCATAGCGCTGCTCACAGATGTAGGCGTTTCTTCCGGCGCGCCGGCGGCCTTCTGCTTTTGGAGCGCAGCCGCCACCGTATCCGGCTCCCGGCCCCGCGCGTAACCAGGCGCCGGGGATTCCAATTTCTGCGGCGGACGATTTTTCCCGATATAGGAGGCCGCCGTCTCGCGGCTCCAGAAGCCGTCCCTCCTTTTGGGCAACGTGATCTGCGCCGGCGCGGGAGGGGAAGGCTGCGCCGCCTCAACAGATGCGTTCAGCCTGTTGAGATCAACACGCGGGCGTGGATCGTTTTGCTGGAGCGTATTCTTGGTGGCATAATAGACCGCGTCAAAAATACGCTTTTCATTGGCAAAACGAACCTCGATCTTTGCGGGATGAACGTTGACATCCACCGTTTCGTTCGGCACGTGCAGATGCAGCACGCAGGCTGGGAATTTGCCGGCCATGATCGCGTTGCGGTAGGCCTCCTCCAGCGCCGCCATAGCGGTGCGGCTCTTGACAAGCCTGCCGTTCAGGAAGAAAAGCTGCATCGTACGGTTCGACCGCGCGGCCAGCGGCTTTGTGACAAAGCCGGATATACGCACGCCGTTCAGCTCATAATCCACCGGGAGCAACCCCACGGCAAAATCCTTCCCGTATACTGCATAAATCGCGCTGATTAGCTTCCCATCGCCAGGGGTTAAAAGCGTCTCCTTCCCATCCCGGATGAAGCGGACGCTGACCTCCGGATGGGAGAGGGCAACGCGATCCACAACGCCTGCGACGGCGTTCGCCTCTGACACATCTTTTTTCAGGAACTTCATGCGCGCGGGCGTGTTGTAAAACAGGTCGCGCACGATCAGCGTTGTCCCCTTGGGGCAGCCCGCGTCGTCCAGGAGCGTCTGCTCGCCGCCCTCGATGCACAGCCGCGTGCCCACAGGCTCCTCCTGCGTCCGGGTTAAAAGCTCCACGCGCGAAACCGCCGCAATGGAGGCGAGCGCTTCACCGCGGAACCCCAGCGTGCCGATGCCGTCCAAATCCGCTTCAACGCTGATCTTGCTCGTCGCATGGCTGATGAAGGCTGTTGGTGCATCCTCGCGCGCAATGCCGCAGCCGTTGTCGGTAATGCGGATGTAGGTGATTCCGCCATGCCGGATTTCGAGCGTAACGGCGGACGCGCCCGCGTCGATAGAGTTTTCCATCAGCTCCTTCACAACGGAGGAAGGCCGTTCAACGACCTCTCCCGCTGCGATCAACTCCGTGACATGGCGGGGCAGCACATGGATTTTCGGCATGGCAAATGATCCTCCTTTCACAGGTGCAAACCAAAGGGCAGCTTCCCGTCAGACGAAACCGGGCGGTTACAGAATCGGCCTGCTCTCCTTGAGCACCACGTCGTGCGCGCCGCCTTCGACGATGCTGGTGGAAGAGATCAGCGTAATCTTCGCATTCTTCTGCAGCTCGGGGATGGTCAGGCAGCCGCAGTTGCACATCGTGGAGCGCACCTTGGAGAGGGAAAGCTCCACATTATCCTTCAGGCTGCCCGCATAGGGCACGAAGGAATCAACGCCCTCTTCAAACGAGAGCTTCGCATCGCCACCGAGGTCGTACCGCTGCCAGTTCCTCGCCCGTGCACTGCCCTCGCCCCAGTATTCCTTCATATAATTGCCGTTAACGTTGACTTTCTTTGTCGGGCTCTCATCAAAACGGGCAAAATACCGGCCCAGCATTAAGAAGTCTGCTCCCATTGCCAGCGCCAGGGTAATATGGTAATCGTGCACGATGCCGCCGTCGGAACAGATCGGCACATAGACACCCGTCTCCTGAAAATATTCATCACGCGCTTGGGCCACTTCAATCAGGGCGGTAGCCTGCCCCCTGCCGATGCCCTTTTGCTCTCTCGTGATGCAGATCGCGCCGCCGCCGATCCCGACCTTTACAAAATCGGCTCCCGCTTCGGCCAGGAAGCGGAACCCATCCCGGTCGACAACATTTCCTGCGCCGATCTTCACGGCATCCCCATAGTGCTTCCGAACATAATCGAGCACGATCTTCTGCCATTCCGTATATCCTTCTGAGCTATCGATGCAAAGGGCATCCGCGCCCGCCTCAAGCAGCGCCGGAATCCGCTCGGCATAATCCCTCGTGTTAATGCCGGCGCCCACCATATAGCGTTTGGAAGCGTCGATCAATTCGTTTTCATTATCCTTATGAGAATTATAATCCTTTCGGAATACCATCGAAACCAGCCGCTGCTCCTGATCGATGATCGGCAGGCAGTTGAGTTTATGCTCCCAGATAATGTCGTTAGCTTCCGTCAGCGAAGTGTCTTCCCCGGCGGTAATCAGGTTTTCAAAGCAGGTCATGAATTCCCGGACCTTAGTAGTCAACGGCATTCTGCTGATGCGGTAATCCCGGCTGGTGACAAGGCCGACCAACTTGCCCTGTGCGCTCCCGTCTTCCGTTACCGCCACCGTGGAATGCCCGGTTTGCTCCTTGAGCGCCAGAATATCCGCCAAAGTCGCCTCCGGAGAAATATTGGAATCGCTGATCACAAAGCCCGCCCGATAGCTTTTTACCCGGGCAACCATCTGTGCCTGGCTTTCGATCGACTGCGAACCGTAGATGAAGGACATTCCGCCCTCCCTTGCCAAAGCGACCGCCATATGATCATCCGAAACGGACTGCATGATCGCCGAGGTCATTGGGATATTGAGCGTCAGCGCCGGCTCCTCGCCTTTCGCATATTTAACCAATGGTGTTTTCAGGCTCACATTCGCAGGAATGCACTGCGTGGACGAATAGCCCGGGATCAATAGATATTCCCCAAACGTATGCGACGGTTCCTTCATATAAATTGCCATGAAATTCCTCTCCTTTTACCAATGATAACAGGTTTTTCTCCGTTACCCCTTCGCCTTTCTGACCAGCTCGTGAAGCAGCGTCAGCGATTCGATGGGCGTGAGGGTGTTGACATCAATATTTTTCAGCTGCTCCATGATTTCCGCGCTCGTATTGCCCGCGATGGAAATCTGGAGAAGCGGATTTTCTTCCTCCTCGGGCAATTCCTCCGCGTCGGGGACCTCTGCAGGGCCCGCGCCCTTGCGGGCATTGTCCTCGAGAGCCTTGAGGATCACACGCGCGCGCTTGACCACGCTCACCGGCACGCCCGCAAGCTTTGCAACCTCCACGCCATAGCTGCCGTCGGCCCCGCCGCGGATGATGCGGCGCAGGAAGGTGATTTCATCGCCGCGTTTTTTGACCGCGATATTGTAATTCTTCACGCCTGCCACCTGCCCCTCAAGCTCTGTGAGCTCGTGATAATGGGTGGCAAACAGCGTTTTAGCCCCTAGCTTCTTCGGATCGGCGCAGAATTCCAGCACCGCGCGCGCGATGCTCATGCCGTCGTAGGTGGAGGTGCCGCGGCCGATTTCATCGAGTAAAATCAGGCTTTTTGACGTGGCATTGTGCAAAATCGAGGCGACCTCGCTCATCTCCACCATGAAGGTGGACTGCCCCGCCGCCAGATCGTCGGAGGCGCCGACGCGGGTGAAGATGCTGTCCACCACGCCGATCTGTGCGCTGCGCGCCGGCACGAAGGAGCCGATCTGCGCCATGAGCGTGATGAGCGCCACCTGCCGCATATAGGTGGATTTACCCGCCATATTCGGCCCGGTGATGATGGCGCAGCGGTTATCCCCACAGTCGAGCGCCGTATCGTTGGGGACAAACGGTGCATCATCAAGCATACGCTCCACCACTGGATGCCGCCCGTCTGTGATTTCGAGCCTGTCGCCCGCATCGACGGCGGGGCGCGTATAGTCATAGGACACCGCCGTCTGCGCAAAGGAGCAGAGCACATCGAGCCGGGCGACGGCATGAGCCGTGCGCTGCACGCGGTACAGCTCGTCCGCCACACGGGTACGCACATCGTTGAAAATCTGGTACTCGAGCTGGACCATGCGCTCCTGCGCGCCGAGCACCTTGGATTCGAGCTCCTTTAATTCCTGCGTAATATACCGCTCACAATTGGAAAGCGTCTGCTTGCGGATATAGTCGTCCGGCACCAGCTCCTTATAGGAATTCGATACCTCTATGTAATAACCGAACACGCGGTTATAGCCAATTTTCAGCTTCTTGATGCCGGTGCGTTCCTGCTCGCGCTGCTCGATCTGCGTCAGGAACCCTTTGCCGTTGGTGACGAGCGCATGGAGCGAGTCAAGCTCCTCGTGGAAGCCGGACTTAATCATGCCGCCTTCGCGCACGGTAAAGGGCGGCTCCTCCACAATCGCGGCATCGATGAGGGCAAACACGTCTTCCAGCGGGTCGATATCCCGGAAGATTTCGCACAGCATCGCGCTTTTGCAGCCCTCCAGCCGCGCCCGCAGAGGAGCAAGCTTTTCAATCGCCGCCGAAAGGCTCCTGAGCTCCCGCGCGTTAGCGGTACCGTAGGCGATGCGGGTCATGAGCCGCTCAAGATCATAGATGCCGGTCAGGTTTTCGATCTCGTCACGCCGGAGCATTGTATCGCTGAACAGCTCGTCCACCGCGTTCAGGCGGCGGCTGATCTGCGCGCAGCTGAGAAGCGGCTGCTCCACCCAGGAGCGGATGAGCCGTTTGCCCATGGCGGTCTTCGTGCGGTCGAGCACCCAGAGGAGCGTGCCTTTTTTTTCGCCGCTGCGCATCGTGCGCGTCAATTCCAGATTACGCCGCGCCGCAAGGTCAAGGCGCATAAAGCGCGCGCTGCTGTAAAAATCGAGCTCCCGGATATTGTCGAGCTCCGCCTTCTGTGCGTCCTTGAGATAGGCGAGTGCTGCGCCGAGGGCGCGCACCGCATCCGGCGCACTGGCGAGCTCCAGCTCATCGAGCGAGGTTTTCTGAAAATGGGCCAGCACGAGGGTCGTGCAGGAGGCAAGGTCAAACTGCCCGTCGTCGAGCAGCTCCGCCGTCAGGCTCATGCGCTTTGCCAGAAAGGATTTGAATTCCGGCAGCACGGCAGCCCCGGCATTCACCAGCACCTCGCTGGGCATATACCGGCCGAATTCATTTATCAGCGCATCCTCACAGCCGTCCGCCGAAAAATCCGTCAGATGCACTTCACCTGTCGAAACGTCGGCAAAGCATAGCCCCGCGCCCTCCTCACCCACGCAGACGCAGGCCAGGTAATTGTTGCGCGATTCGTCGAGCATGCTGTTTTCAATAACCGTGCCGGGCGTGACCACGCGGATCACATCCCGCTTGACGATGCCCTTGGCAAGCGCCGGATCCTCCATCTGCTCGCAGATGGCAACCTTATATCCTTTGGCGACCAGGCGGGCAATATAGCTGTCCGCGCTGTGAAACGGCACACCGCACATTGGCGCGCGCTCCTCCTGCCCGCAATCCCGACCCGTGAGCACCAGCTCCAGCTCGCGCGAAGCGGTCTTCGCATCCTCGAAGAACATTTCGTAAAAGTCTCCCAGCCGGAACATCAGAATGGTGTCGGGATACTGCTCTTTGACCTCCAGATATTGCTGCATCATCGGCGTAAGCGGTGCCATAGGGGGTGATCATTCCTTTCTTTCAAAGCGCCGCTTTACGGCGCTTTGCTCTGCCTTCATTGGTTGTCTGGTATGTGAATGGGAGGCCGAGAACCGGCCTCCCCAATGCTTCTGAATCAGCAGCCGCTGCAGGCGGAGCAATTGCCGCCGCAATTGTGCTCTTCCTTTGGCTCACAAGTGGCGGGATCCTCGCCGTTGACGCAGAGGGTGAGAATCTGCATGAGATAATTCATCATCGCGTCGACTTCTTTGCGGGCAACCTCGTAATTGATCATATTCGGATTCTGCATCACCTGCGCATAAATCGCGCGGAACTGCTGATCGTAATCCTGCATTTTTTCCTCGCTCGGCGCTTCCTTCTGCGCCTCCTGCTGATAATTCATCTGAATGAGATTGAGCTCACCGATGAGATCATTGAGGGGTTTATCGGCTTCGTTGGCCTCGCGCGCCTTTTTGAAATTGAGGTAACGTTCATCCTGCTGAATCGCTGCGCCAAGCTCGCGCGCCATTTTGATAATGTCCATTGAAATCTCCTTAATATATTTTGATTTATTCCAACTGCTCGAAAGCGAACAGAAGAATGCGGAATCAGGTGGCAGGCATCAGCTGCCTGAAGACAGATGTGGGATATCAGCTCGCGATTTTTCCGAAGTGGAACCGTGGCAAGTTTACGATTCCATTTGGCCGCGCAGAATCCACGCAAGCGCCTGTGTCACCTGAACGTCAACAAAGGAACCGATGAGAGATCCCTCCCCGGGGAATTCGATCACAACATTGCCCTGCGTACGCCCTGCGAGCAGCCCCTCCTTTTTGCCGGGACCCTCCACAAGCACGCGAAAGCGTTTCCCCACAAGCGACTGATTGCGCTTTTCGGCGATGCGCTCCTGTAAATCTGTCAGCTCGCGGAACCATTTTCCCTTTTCCTCCCGGGAGACGGGATCGGGCATCTTCGCCGCGGGCGTCCCCTCCCGCGGGGAGAAGAGGAAGGTAAACAGGGAGGTAAAGCCGACCTCCTCTACCAAGCGCAGTGTATCCTGAAATTCCTCGTACGTCTCGCCCGGAAAGCCGACGATGACGTCGCTCGTCAGGGAGAGTTCCGGCATAACCTGGCGCGCATAGCGGGTAAGCTCCAGATACTGCTCTCGCGTATAGCGGCGATTCATCTCCTTTAAAACTCGATCGTTGCCGGACTGGAAAGGCAGGTGTAGGTGCTTCGCGACCTTTTCACAGGAGGCCATCGCATCGAGCAGCTCCCGCGTGCAATCCTTCGGGTGGGAGGTCATGAACCGAATGCGGAAATCTCCTGGAATCGCATTGATCTCCCGCAGCAATTGCGCAAAAGAGACAGGCGTTTCCAAATCCTTCCCATAAGAGTTGACATTCTGCCCCAAGAGCGTAATGTCACGGTAACCCGCTTCCACTAGGGAACGAGCCTCGTCGAGTACTGCTTCGAGCGTGCGGCTGCGTTCACGCCCGCGGACATAGGGGACAATGCAATAGCTGCAAAAATTATTGCAGCCGTACATCACGGGAAGAAACGCCTTAAAGGAGCTGTCCCGCACGACGGGAAGTCCCTCCGTGATGCCGCCCGCCTCATCCGGCAGCTCAAACACGCGGCCCTTGCCGCACAGGGTGCGGTATAGCAGCTCCGGCAGGCGATGGATCACATGCGTGCCGAAGACGAGATCGACAAATGGGTAGCTCTTACGGATTTTCTCCGCTACGCGTGGCTGCTGCATCATGCACCCGCACAGGGCGACGACCATGCCCGGCCGGGCGGCTTTGATATTTTTCAGGGCGCCGACATTGCCGAACACGCGATCCTCCGCGTGCTCACGCACTGCGCAGGTGTTGTAGAGAACCAGATCGGCATCCTCGGCGGTATCCGTAAATGTATAGCCCATCTCGGCAAGCATGCCCTTCATGCGTTCGCCGTCTGATACGTTGCCCTGGCAGCCGTAGGTGTGCACAAAGGCGCGTGGCCGCCCGCGATAGCGTGTGTCGAGCACGGTGTGCAAAAGGGATGTGTATTCTTCCTGCGATTTCACAGGTGTATCATTTTTTTCAGCGTTTTGAAGCAAGCTGGGTTCCTCCGCATCCAAACTGTCCCCACAGGGGTAAAATCCCCCATGATTCTTTTTATTATACTACGAATAGTGGTTGTCCGCAAGTCAAAATCACATATCTTGCGGAAAAATGAACCGCCGCCGATTGCTGTTGCTTGTATACTTGATTAAAACAGCGGCTTTATCACTATGAATTTCTTTGTGTCAAAATCAAAATACCTTTCCGGTAAATAAAGTCCGCCCTGTTACCCTTCACAATTTCATATAGCGCTTCGGGGGCTTTTCCGTTATCGGATAAAATTATTCATTGCCTCGCCTTGCAAAGACGAAAAATCGGTATCGCTTTACGAAGCAGGAAAACAGGGCTTGATTTGTGGGCAGGGCAAGCCGCAAATGCAGGGCTGGCCGGCTTTGCCATCAACTCGACAACTGGGAATTGAACTACCAGTTATAACCAAATTGCTTTGCCTATCAACCAAATGAGTAAAATCCAAATCAATACGGTAGGGACAGCATAATACCACTTCTTTGGTTTTCCATTTTCCCATAATCCCTCAGACTTTTTTCGATTTCTTTCTATAACTTCTTCTGGAATAAGTCTAATGGTTAATGCAACGAAAGCTGGTAATAATATGACGTCATCCAAATACCCCAGAATGGGGATAAAATCTGGTACTAAATCGATCGGAGAAAGCGCATAAACGATTGTAATCCCTGCAAAAATTTTCGCAATTATTGGAGTATCCTTATCCTTTAATGCCAAAAAGATAGTTGGAATATCTGTTTTAAGTTGCTTCGCTCGCTTCCTTAAATTCATTACAATTATCTCCTCAAATCCAAAGTTTATCGTCCCCTATTTGCCTCTTTTCCCCCACTGCGGAGTAGGGCTCTTTACAAGCTCGGATTTCTGCATGACACGGACTAACCACTGCTTTTCGTTCCCTGGCAGCTCATTATAGCGCAGCTTTGTCTGCTTAAAATAAGTGATCATAAGCTGCTCCGAAAGCTGCCAATATGCTCCCCTCCCACGCTTATGTTATCTTTTCTTGGCACTCGCTACATTCCCTATCCTGGATAGAGAGAATACCCCCACATTTAGGGCAAGTATATTTTTCTTTCTGTTTCTCCATGAACGTTTCTAAACCGTGTTGTCGTACAAATTCGCTATTTTCCATAAGGCTTGCTTGATACCGTTTGTTATCGCTTTTTTCAAGCGTTTTTATCAGCGTACAAGGAAAATCTGTACACTCAAAGCAATAGGATAGTTTTTTACTCCTGATACAATCTTTTATTTTACATTTGCGGCAGTGTTCCGGCTTTCCCCGATCGCCGTTTAAACAACCCACACATGGATTTTTGTGATAACAGTGCTTATAGCAAACCAGACAATTCATGCCACAGGGAGCGAACATAATCGTATCAATATTTTCTTTTGGCATTTTCATTGTACACTCTCCCTATTTGCATCCATTTTTTGCTTTGTTTTTCCATTCTACCACATTTCCGAAAGCATGGAAATAGCCTGTTTTTCATTCAGACTTCCTATCTTTCGGATATACGGCACAGGCAGTTAAAAAGGTCTACGCTTCCATTTATGATTATTACTTCCCCAGTAAAATGGGGGTTGTTTCAGGCCTGTTCGGCAGCCAAAGAAAACCACCCCATCAAAGCCTGCTGATGGGGTGGTCAATGCTGTTCCAAAACATATCTTTTGTTTTACAAAAGCAGATGTTCGCCGCACCGTAGGCAGCACTTTGCTTCAGCGTGTTTCCCGAAGGCTGACACCCTGCCATGCCGCCATCAATTCCTCCCGGTGCGTCTCGCCTTTTAAGATGATAAGCTCAGTGCAACGCTCTCAATGGTGTAATATGTTTGAACCATTTCTCTTATTCTTTTATCTCCGGGCAAAGCGTTGCAATTCCCATATGATTCCCCTCGCCCGTTTCTAAATCCTTGGGCGTGTGAATGAGATAGAAAAAACCGTTCTCCGAATATTTTTGATCATCGAAGCCTTTCGCATAATCCTCGGCCATCGCCATGTGGGTCACACGGCCGATCGCCATGGCGGTCAGGCCCGCACCGGACAAATCCTCCAGCCGCCCGCATTTGCATTCGAGCGTCAAAAAGCTCTCCCCGATGCGCGGGACGGACACGGTTTTTGCCGCTTCCTCCGCAAAGCCGCCTACGGTGAATTCGTCCACGTCCGGCTCGTTATGCTCGACCGTTTGGAGCAGCGCGTCATAATAGCGCTTTGAGAGAAAGTTGACGCAGAATTCCCCATCGCGCTTGATGTTTTCATAGGTATGCGTATGCTGGCACAGGCCGGCAAGGATCGCGTAAAAGCCGCCTTTATCACCCTGAAAACAGCTCCAGGAGTGGAAGTTGATATTCGGCTTGCCATCTGCCTTGCGCGTCGTAATGGCAAAGAGCACCTGCGGGATGCCGCAGGCATATTCCATGTAGGAGAAGAAATCGTACTGCCCCGGCCAGTATTGCCGGAACCGCTCGGGTTTTTCCGCCCCAAATTCGTATTTCATCTGATTGTCTCCTTTATCCTTCGATTCTGCCAAACGCGCGCAGGAAAAGAAGGTTTTGAATCACGAGGTTCGCCTTCCACCAGTTTTCGGAGATGGCGAATTCACGCTCATGCGCGCCCCACGTCCAGGTGAGATTCCAAACGCCGTGAGCATTGCGATTTTGAATCAACAAATCACACTCCTGCTCCGGCAGGCCCTCGCTTCCGGGGTAAAACGGGCTCTGTGGTGAACGGATAAAACGGGACGGCGTGCAGACATAGCCCTGGGTCCAGTCTGACGGATCATTGCCGATGAGCACGCGAACCGCGCTTTTCAGCCTGCCCTCATAGGCCTTTTCGTCGAACAAGTCCGTCCTGTCCGCTGCCTTGCAGCAGGCGAGCAACTCCCAAAAAACAGTTACTTCGTGCATATCGTCCAATTTGGTACGGCCTGCGATAAAATCCACAGCAGCGTGCTTTGCAAGCGCCTCGCCCTTCTGATAGAGCGCCGATCCCGGCTCATCGTATTGCAGAATAAAGCCCGTCAGGCTCGCCGTCGGGTTATAACCCCAATCTTCCCCTGACCGCTCGGTAAACGTCCACCACGGCGCGTGGGGGAAATCGTTGTTCGATGGGATCGCGCCCTGCCACAATCCATCCACAAAATGTGCGCCACTGCCGAGATAGCGTAGAATCCCCTGCGCAACCGGATGCCCCTTTGGCGCGCCCACCTCTCGGAGGATGCAGGAAGCCGTCCAAGTTTGCATCGGGGCTGATTCCGGATTCCAACAATCGGCCTCCAGCGCGTGGCCAAAGCCGCCGTCCCCATTTTGATAGGCGGCCAGCGCCTGAAGCACAGCCTCTGCAGAGCCGCCTTCAAAATAGTATTGCCAGCGTGCAAGGTCGAGCGGACGCGCATTGCGGTACATCCAGCGGCGGATGCTTTCTAAATCTGATTGTATAAGCTTCATATTGTTTTCTCTCCATTTCCTTTTGAAATTGCCCTTATTGTACCCCCAGAGAAAACAAATGTATTGTAAAAAAGCGACATGTCACTTTCTTTGACCTGCTCTATCCAAAGCGAGCGCACGCGCCTGCATGGGCGTGAGTGTATGAAAGCGCTTGAAATCGCGCAGCAGATGGGACTGATCCGTAAAGCCAAAACGATACACCGCATCCTGCATATCAAACTCCCGCTCGAACAAGACGGTACGCCATACCTGCTGATAGCGCACGAGTTGTGCTAGCTTTTTGGGCGATACGCCGACCGTATCACGAAACAGCCGTTCCAGCTGCCGCAGGCCGACACAGGCATAGCCCGCCGCATCAGAAAGGGCCGCCCGCCCCTCGTTTTGCAGCATATGATAGACTGCATTCATCACAGCCGGTTTTTCCTTTCCCGTCTGCAAAGCCTGCACCAGGTAATCCTGTGCAAACAGGATGCGCCCCTCCATCGTATCTACACTGGGCAGCATTGCCTCAAGCTGCCGCGTTAGCTTCGGAAAAAAGCAGTGCGCGTCAAAAAAACCGTTTTGCACCTGTGTCATCGGCTCGCCGGCAAACAGCGGCGTTGCCCAGGCATAAAACCGGATAGCAAAGGTCGAAACGATATGGCCGGGGAAATTTTCCCGAGAAACAAACGGGAGGTCATCAATGCCGCAGAAAACATTTGACAGCGTCCCCTGTGTATAGTCGAGGTCAAAGAGGATATCCATGCAGGTATCCGGCGTAACGAGTCCCTCCTCCCGACCAGTCTGCTTCGCCCAAACCGGCCTGCGCGTCCCCCAGAAGCAACAGATATATGGCCTGAGCGCTTCGCACGGTGCGACTTCTATGTACGTATCGTCCGCCTGAAACGGCGCGGCGGTCAGCGGGCGGTACATCTGATAGAGCTTCAAAGGGAAATCGCCTCCTTCCCGAAAACAGGAAAAGCGCTCACTCTGATCCAATCCATTCATTTGATTTCAGCTGAGCGCTTTCTCTCTTCACTTTTCGTTTGTCACCGTCACATAAGCTGCCCGTCCAAAAATGTGCGCAGCTTTTCCTGATTCTGCAGGCCTACGATGCGCTCCTTTTCCTGCCCGCCGGAGAAGAGCACCAGCGTTGGAATGCTCATCACACCATAGGTCGTCGCGAGATCGCTCGCCTCGTCGATATTGATCTTGCAAAAGCGGATCTTTCCCTCATATTCGCCAGACAGGGATTCCACCACGGGCGCCAGCATCCGGCAGGGATTGCACCACTGAGCCCAGAAATCCACGAGGACGGGCTCCTGTGCGTCGAGCACCTCTTTTTTGAAATTGTCCAGAGTGACCGCTGTTACTGCCATAACACATCGTCCTTTCACATCTTTTTTTCAATCGTCATTAGTATCTCCCGCGCCTGTAAGCTTATACGAAAGCCGTTTTGCACGCAAAAGCGCCGCTTTCTCCACCGGGGCGCGGTCCGTATCCTTTTCAAATACGCAGCCGATAAGCGTTGTATTTAACACCGTGAACGCCATTTCCATCTGGCTGCGGATCGCCGCAAAACCGGCCACCTCCTGGGAGCCGCAGGTCAACAGCAGCGCCGCCTGCTTTGGCTTTTTGACCGGCGGACGGATTCCCATCGAAAAGCGGGCGCTGAAATACCGCTGAAAACGGTCGATCACCGCCTTTGGCGGCGCGGGAAGCGCGTTATAATATACGGGCGACGCGACGACGAAAAAATCCGCCCGCTCGAAGGCCTCCATAAAGGCATCCAAATCGCGCTGGGAGCAGCCCTGCTTTTTGGTGCAATAGCCGCAGTCGATGCATGGCATCGGATGCTGCTTGTATGCATCATAAACCGTGACCTTCACATGGTCGGGCAGCTCGTCCAGAAAGGAATGCAGCAGCTTCCCCGTATTGCCGTTCGGATGGGGCGACCCAAAAAGGACGAGCAGTTCCTTTTCCTCAAATGAGGTTGCGTTCGTCGCAATACTGGCAGACAAGCATTCCGCCCCCTTCCCGGAACAGGTGTGGCAGATAACCTTCCGTCTGTGTAATGCAGCGCGGATTCTGGCAGCAGGCCGTGTGCGTACTGTGCACCTTGGGCGGCACCTCGCCGGATTTCTTCTTGAGCATCTCAAGAATCAGCGCCATGCGGGCATACATGCCATATTCGCCCTGCTCAAAATATTTCGCGCGCGGGTCGTCGTCCACATCCACCGTGATCTCGTCCACACGCGGCAGCGGATGCAGGATGCACAGGTCACGCTTTGCACCCCGCAGCTTGTCCTTATCGAGCACATACACGCCTTTTTGCTTTTCATACTCCTCGCGGGAGGCAAACCGCTCCTGCTGGATGCGGGTCATATAGAGCACATCCAGCTCAGGGATCGCCTCCTCCAAACTGTTGAGGCAGGTATATGGGCAACCGCTTGCATGGAGCACGTCCCGAATATATTGCGGAATCTGCAGCTGCGGCGTGGAGATGAGCACGAACCGGTTGCCCTCATAGCGCGAAAGGCATTTGATCAGGGAATGTACGGTCCGCCCGTTTTTCATATCGCCGCACAGGCCGATTGTCAGGTTGGTCAGCCGCCCCTTTTCATAGGAGAGCGTGACAAGATCCGTGAGCGTCTGCGTAGGATGCAGATGCCCGCCGTCGCCCGCACTGATGACCGGCACTCGGGAATACAGGGATGCTGCGAGCGCCGCGCCTTCGCGCGGATTGCGTATCACAATAATATCAGAATAATTGCTGACAATCCGCACGGTATCCTTCAGGCTCTCCCCCTTGGAGACAGAGGAATTCCCTGGATTGTCGAAACCGATGATTTTTCCGCCCAGACGGAGCATTGCCGCCTGAAAGGACATCTGCGTCCGTGTGGAGGGTTCATAAAAAAGCGTTGCCATGATTTTTCCATGGCAGGCATCCATATACCACGCCGGATTTTTGCGGATATTGCCCGCCAGCGTGATCAATTCCTGTACTTCTTCATGCGATAGCTGGTCGAGATCAATCAGGTTGTTTGTTTTCATAACATGTATGCCTTCCTTCTGTCCCGTTGTTTTTTCATTTTATCAGCAAACCCGTAAAATAACAATATGCTATCAAAATTTAAGTTTTCTATAAAAAAGATTGTATCGAAAGGGCGAATGATGTAAAATAAAAAAGAATCAGTATAAGGGGAAGTGAATACAGAATGGAAGACATCTACAGCTCCAGCAACCGGGACCCAAACCGAAAAAAGGATGGCGGCAGCCGGAATATCAGCTCGTCCTCAGGCCAGGGGCCGCAGCGGCCTGCTCAGCCGTCCCATCAGAATAAGAATGAATCAAGGCCACAGCAGCGGCCTGCCCAGCCAAACCAGCCGCCAAAAAGGCCTTCTCCTGCTAAGCCTGCCGACGTCACGCAGGATTTTACGCCTATTAGACCGCCCGTACAAAATCCATATGACAGGAGGCCCCCCCTGCAGCAGCGGCCGCCGCAGGGTGGAAAGCCCGGACAGCCCATGGAGGATATTAAGAGCGGCCGGCCGAAGCATCGGCGGAAAAAGCACGTTGTATTAAAAATTTTTCTCGCGCTCATCGCCCTGATTCTGGTCGCGGCGATCGCGGGAGGCAGCTATCTTTACCACCTGATGGGCTCCTTCAATTACAACGAAGCGGGGCACAAAAACAACGTCTATGTTGATGAGAGCAAGCTCTTCAGCAGTAAGAACGTTACCAATATTCTCTTTCTGGGCGTTGACCGCCGCAATGCGGATCAAAATTCACGTTCGGATACGATGATGATGCTGTCCATCGACCGCGTTAACAAAAAGCTCAAGCTCACCTCGTTCCTGCGCGATTCCTGGGTCTATATCCCGGACCATGGGTACGCAAAGCTCAACGCCTCCTGCTCCTGGGGCGGCGCACAGCTCGTGATGGACACGCTGGAATATAACTTCAATGTTAAGATTGACCACTATGTCCTCGTCGATTTTGAAATGTTTAAAAATATCGTCAACAAACTGGGCGGGATTACGGTCGAAGTCACGGAAAAGGAAGCAAAATACATGCGCAACGAAGTCCACCTCGACATTCAAGCCGGCGAAAATGTTAAGCTCGACGGCAACGAGGCGCTCTGGTACTGCCGTATCCGCTATCTCGATTCCGACTTTATGCGCACCCAGCGCCAGCGCAAGGTCATCTCCGCAATCATTGAAAAAGCGAAAAGCACGCCGATTCCGACCCTTATCGAGATGGTGCAGGAGATCCTGCCCGACGTGGAAACAGACCTGACGCAGAGTGAGCTGATGAAGCTGGCGAGCGGCGCGGCGCTGTCCTATATCCGCTACGACGTGGAGCAGATGCGCATTCCCATGGATGGAACCTGGAAGAGCAAGACAATCAAAGGGCAGGACGTTCTGTCGCTCAACATCGAAAAGAACCAGCAGCTGCTTCATGACTTCCTTTATACCAAGGACGAGGAGAAGACGACGCAGAAGAGTGAGTGACCTCTTTCCACACTCGCATCGCCCTCAAAACAAAACGATTCCTGGGAGAATAAAACCTCCCCGGAATCGTTTGTTTTTGTGATGAATGCAAGGGGACGTGGGCCCCACCGGCCTGCCGAGCACAAACGAAATGCCGCCGAAACGTGCGAAGCCACTGCACGTTCAGCGGCATTTTTGAATGGATGCGTCTCGCGCGCAATTTGGGGCTGTCTTCATGCGCTGGCGTTCACGGAAAGGTTACTTTGGGCTCTTCCTTTCCCTTGCTATCCCCCTTTGCTGCAAAGCCTTAGCAATCTTCACGCTTCTTGACTCCCGAGAAGTATCGAATGACGATGTTGCCACGGAAATAGGCAACCCCAGCAGGATAAAAGCAAATAAAACGGATAGACTTCTTCTGACGTCACTCTTCTCTTTTATTTTTGCTCAAACATTGTATTTTGAGCCCTGCTATAAAATAATGGCCCGGCGTGTGCAATCCTCTCCCGCATGCTGCACAAAAAATAGCAACGAGAGAAAAGATTACTATTGACAATATGCCCGTGACGTACTATTATTGATACAGGCAATGATAAAACGTTTTATCGAGGCGGCGATCTCATGCTACGGATTGTAGAACAGGCATTAACACCGGAGATATACTGCGCTATTCGAGATAAGGTGGGATTCCAGCCCTACGCGCCAATGGATGTGGTTGCCGCGTTGGAAAAAACGCTATACACCGTTGTGATCATGGACGGCGACGAGCCGGCAGGCATTGCCCGTATCGTGGGGGATGGTCGCATCGTGTTTTTTATCAAGGATGTGGTGGTGGACCCCGCCTATCAGGGTCGCGGCATCGGCCGCCTGCTCGTGGATGCAATCTTTCGTTACATCGACACAGCGGCCTGTGACAACGCTTATGTCGGCCTCATGGCCACGCCGGGCACCGAAGGCTTCTATGAACAATTCGGATTCATCCGGCGGCCTGCTCCCGGGCTGGGGCACGGCATGGTTTGCTTCGTCCATCCTGGCCGCTCCAGTCACACGGCACTCTAAAAGGCCAACGGACGCGTCTTTCCGCAGCGGTACGCGCCCGCTTTTCTGACAAGTCTGCGGAGAAACGAGGAAATCCTATGGGAAAAGTCATTGTATTCGGTAGTCTGAATATGGATCTAACCATTGAATGCGACGCCATGCCCCAAGCGGGACAAACCTTACAGGGCCGTAACTTCCTCACCAACCCCGGCGGCAAGGGCGGCAATCAGGCGGTAGCGGCCGCCAAGCTGGGCGCTCCCACCTGGATGATTGCCCGGGTTGGGCAGGATCTGTTTGGCGAACAGGTACGCCTGGCACTGGAGGGGGCCGGGGTCGACTGCACCTATGTGGACCGCAGTGATTGTAACAATACGGGCGTCGCGGTCATCACCCGCTGCGGCGGCGATAACCGAATCATCCTGAACGCCGGTGCGAACCATGAAATGTGTGGAAAGGACGTAGCGGCCATTCTCGACAAGCTGGCCGAGCCGAAGGATATCTTCGTCACCCAGTACGAATGCGAGCAACAGGCAGTCATCGACGCCCTGTCCGCGGCCAAGAGCCACCGTCTGTTTACACTGTTTAATCCCGCACCCGCCAAGCCAATCCCGGCGGATGCCTACGCCAACATTGATCTGATCGTAGTCAACCAGACCGAATGTGAGTTTCTGACCGGCCTATATCCCAGAGACAAGGCCAGCTGCCAAAACGCGCTAAGCCGTTTCAAGGCTATGGGCGTGGGTGACGCGATCATCACGCTCGGGGAAAAGGGCAGCGTCTGCCGCATGGGGGACGACGTCATCCTGGTGGACAGCTACCCGGTCCCCAATGTGGACACCACCGCAGCAGGCGACTCCTATATCGGCGCGCTGGCCTGCGCCCTGGTCCGTGGCAACAATGTCGAGCAGTGTATGCATTTCGCCACCAAAGTAGCATCCCTGACCATAACCAGACAGGGCGCGCAGCAGTCTATTCCCTATCTGAACGAAGTAGAGGCCTATTTTAAGGAGGAATTGAAATGAAGAAACGCCCCATCATCATTGACACCGACCCCGGCATCGACGACGCCGTCGCCATTGCCATCGCGCTATTTAGTGAGGAACTGGACGTGAAGCTCATCACCACGGTGGCCGGCAACGTCTCCCTCGACAAAGTCACCTACAACACCCTGCGCCTGCTCAAGTTCTTCCAGAAGGAGGTACCGGTAGCCAAGGGCGCTGCCGAGCCCTTGATTCGACCACTGATGGATGCCAGCAATGTCCATGGCAAGAGCGGTATGGAGGGCTTCGATTTTGAGGAGCCGGACGATCATCTGCTGCTTGAGGAGAACGCAGTGAATGCCATGCGCCGCGTGATCATGGAGAGCGATGAGCCGATCACGCTGGTGCCCATTGCCCCTCTGACCAATATTGCCCTGCTGCTCAAGGTTTATCCCGAGGTCAAGGCAAACATTCGCGAAATTGTTATGATGGGCGGCTCCGCCAGTCGGGGAAACAAGGGCGTCATGTCGGAATTCAACGTGGCCACCGATCCTGAGGCGGCTAAGATCGTCTTTAACAGCGGCTTGCCGCTGGTCATGGCCGGGCTGGACGTGGGCTGGAATGCGCTGGTCCTTCCCGAAGACAGTGCAAAGCTCCCCCAGCTGGGCGAGGTGGGCCGCATGGCCTACTGCCTGTTCCAGAAATATCGCGGCGGCAGCATGAAGACCGGGCTCAAGATGTACGACAGCTGCGCCATGGCTTACCTGCTGAAGCCTGAGATGTACGAGATAGCGGAGACCTATGTGGACGTAGAGCTGGCGGGCACCATGACCGCCGGATGCACCCTGGTAGACTTGAAGGGCTATCTGGGCCAGCCCAACAATGCCAAGGTCTGCATGAGCATCAACCAGGAACTGTTTCGCACCTGGTTCCTGGATTGTATCGCCCGCTGTATTTGATTCTTCCAGTAATTACCATACGAATTAAGATAAGGGAGGCATATTTATGTCTGCAGTTATGTCCGCTGTCCTCATGTACGGCTCTGCCCTGATCGCGGTTGCCGTCGTCGTTTTTATGCTCATTAAGAAGATGGACATAAAAATCACTCTGTTGCTCATGGGCGTTGTGCTGATGTTTATCGGCATCGCAACGGGCAACGGGATCGCCATTAAGGACTTCGTCGGCACTGGTGCGGTCTGGCTCGATCCATTGAAGGCCATAGCTGACCAGTTTAAGAGTACCCTGAGCGCCGCCGGTTTCATCATCCTCATTTTGGGCGGTTACTCTGCCTACATGAGCTCCATTGGCGCCAATGAGGTTACGGTCAGCGTACTGACCAAGCCGATCGGTAAGATCAAGTCCGTTTATTTCCTGGTACCGGTGGTTTTCCTGCTGGGGAACCTGCTGTCCCTGGTGATCCCCAGCGCATCCAACCTGGCGATCATCCTGCTGGCCACCCTGTATCCGGTTATGGTCAAAGCCGGTATGAGCTCTTTGACTGCCGCCGGCATCATCGCTACCACTGCCACAGTCATCCCCACCCCATTGGGCTCCGATAACGTGGCCATAGCCGAGGAACTGGCCAAAACCACTGAATTCGCCGGTCTGACACCCACGGAGTACGTGTTCCGCTATCATGCACTTGTCTCGATCCCCACCCTGTTGGTGATGGCGATTGCCCATTATTTCTGGCAGCGGCACATGGATAAAAAGCTGGGTGCGGACCACGCCACCGATCTGGCGGACGTCCAGGATGTCAAAGCCATTGAGGGCGGCAAACTGTTCAAAACGGTATATGCGATTCTCCCTCTGCTACCCATTATCCTGCTGATCATTGTCTTTGCAGTACAGTCCATCACCAATTTGGACATCAACATTAGCGTTGAAGTGGCCACCCTGTTCTCCTTTGTCATCGCCATGGTCTGCGAGATCATCCGCAAGCGCAAGGTGAAAGCCGCGCTGGATGGCACTGAGACCTTCTTCAAAGGCATGGGCGGTGCCATGCCGATTGTGGCCCTGCTGGTCGCGGCGTCGGTGTTCGTCACCGGCCTCAAATCCATCGGCCTCATCAGCGCTCTTCAGAACGCCATGCTGGGCATTCAGGGCGGCAATCTGGGCTTTGTGCTCCCGCTCATCCTCGTCGGCCTGACGGCTCTGATCGTCATCCTCAGCGGCAGCGGTACTGCTCTGTTCTTCGCCATGGTCCCCCTGATGGTGCCGCTGGCGATGGCCGCTGGCATCAATGTGCTGGCTATCAGCATCCCCATGGGCCTGGCGGGCAACCTTCTGCGGGCTGTGTCCCCGGTGGCGGCCGTGACCATGATCGTCGCCGGATCGGTGAAGAAGAGCCCGCTCGAGATCGTCAAGCGCACCTCCTTCCCCATGATTATCGGTACGGTGTTCATGTTTGTGCTGTCTATGATCGTTTTCCTGCCGATGTCTTAACCGTTGACAAACGGGGCAGCCATAGATATGGCTGCCCCGTTCGGTATTTTTCTATCGTTAAAGGAGTTGAGCATCATGAGCGTAACCATAAAGGATATCGCCAGAGAGGCCGGCATGTCGGTCAGCGCGGTGTCACTAGTGCTGAATGACCGGCCCTGCCGCATAGCGGACGCCAAAAGGAAGCATATCCGGGAGATCGCCCGGCGGCTCAACTATGCGCCCAATCAGGCGGCCCGCAGCCTTGTTACCAAAAAAACGCGGACGCTGGCACTCATATTGCCCGATATTGAAAACACTTTTTTCGCCTCCCTGGCCAAGCGCATTGAAGGCTGCTGCCAGCGAGAGGGCTATCTGTTGCTCATCGCCAGCTCCAATGATCTCTATGACGAGGATCGGACGCTGCTGCGCAACATCACTTCCCACGGTGTAGACGG
>DCJV01000157.1 GCA_002320555.1 Ruminococcaceae bacterium UBA1691
GCAGAGGCTGGAGGGCATTGTCGCCAAGCGAAAGGACAGTCTATATTTTCAGGGAACACGTACAAGGACCTGGCTCAAAATGAAGAATATGATGGACGATGATTTCGTCGTCTGTGGCTATATTTTTAAAGAAAATCACATGATTAGCCTTGTTTTGGGCCAATATCATAATGAAAAACTCGTGTATAAAGGCCATGTCACCCTAGGGGTAGGCGGTGCCGCGTTTGCGAAAATTAAATCGCAGCCCCGCGCAATCCGCCCGCCTTTTGATGTGCCGGAGGGGCATGGAAATGAGGACGCGGTTTGGATCGAACCCACTCTCGTTTGCGTCGTAGAATTTATGCATCGAACAAAGAACGGAGGGATGCGACAGCCAGTGTTTAAAGGATTGCGGCCGGATAAATTGCCGGAGGAATGTACTATATAAAATTGTCTTAGTCTCAATATAGTTCAATCATCCTTTCCCTCGTCATTTTAAACACCAATATTTCATGGTTCGGGGTGGCGCCTCCAGGACTTGAGCCCCTAAACAACGTATCTATGTTGTTTAGGGGCTTTCTTTTGTTTTGGATTTTGAGGCGCTTATTTTGCCCCAATTTCACAATGAATCCCAAGTTTGTTTACTATTGTAATATTGTGTAGACAATTTTGGACTGTCAATATGAGGGATACCCGATCACGGATTGCTTTGGCGGCAATCTATTGCCGCCAATTTTGCCGCTGTAAAACCGCACCAGATGACGGCCTTGATGCTGCGCCGGCTTAACCGGCTTGACCTCTAAAAGGACCACATTTTACAGAACAAAACGAAGTCTTACCGTTCTTCGTAAATCTGCTGGTTGCCGCTAATGGCCTGCTCCAGATACGTGTCGATCCAGTGCGCCGCGGCTTGCGCATCGCGGGCGCACAGATGGGTGTATAGTGTTTCAGTGTTGTGGTACAAAGCGCCAATACCATACAGCCGGCAAAACCGTACCCACAGAGTGATGACCGGAGCCTTGAATGAATAGTATATCAGCGGCAGGATGCTGTTGCCGCCGACGAACGCCAGCTCATGCTGGAATGTAAAGGCCGTCTCGGCCGCCTGCGCAGCGCTCTGCTCAGCTTTCAGCTGTGCTACGATGTCGCCCAAATGCTCCATCGCTTCGTGGGAAGCGTACGCAATGGCGCGCTCTGCTGCCAGATGCTCAAGCGCCCGGCGTACCTCTAAAATAGAACGGATTTCGTCTTTCCCCAGCACACCGCCCTGATACTCCATAATGGCGATGAGCGTGCTCAGGTTGCCCTTGCGGCGATAATCGGCCACGCAGGTGCCCTGGCGGGGGCGTACCTCCAGAAAGCCCTGCTGGCTGAGCTCCGCCAGGCCGCCGTTTATGACGGCGCGGCTGACCTGCATCTGCCGTGCAAGCTCTCGTTCGGGCGGCAATTGCGCACCCATGGGCAGCTCGCCAGAGAGGATCATGCCCTGAAGCTGCTGCACAAAAAGATCCTTCAGGCTCGGGGCGGACAGTTTTGAAAATTCCATAGAAAACACCTCGTTTCTGGATGTGGCTATACCAAATACCACAAGAAGATTCTATCATATCTGTTTCCAGTTCGCAAGCAAATTTATCGAAATAACAACGATAAAAGGACGTTTTGTCTCTTGACGCTGGCGTTTGAGAGTGTTAAGCTATTAACGAAGATTGGTATGACCAACATGCCACCAAAGGAGTGAGACCAGTGGACGAGGTAAAGATTTTGCAGATTAAGCAGAGTGTATTTGCCAGCAACGACCAGCAGGCGGCACTTTTGCGCAGTGAGCTTAAGGAGAAGGGCATTTTTTTGCTCAACCTGATGTCCTCGCCCGGTTCGGGCAAGACGACCACCCTCGCGCGTACCATCGAGGCACTGATGGATGAAATGAAGATCGGCGTGATGGAGGCCGACATCGATTCGGATGTAGACGCCCGCGCCATCGCAGCAATGGGGGTGAAGGCCATTCAGCTGCATACGGGCGGTATGTGCCATCTGGACGCTGACATGACCCGGCAGGGGCTTGACGGATTGGAGGCCGGCGATGTGGAGCTGGCGATTCTGGAAAACGTGGGCAACCTGGTGTGCCCAGCTGAGTTTGACACCGGTGCGGTTAAAAACGCGATGATTCTTTCGGTGCCGGAAGGGGATGACAAGCCACTGAAATACCCGCTGATGTTTTCTGTGAGCGACGTGGTGCTCATCAACAAGATCGACGTGCTGCCCTATTTCGACTTTGACCTCGAAAAGTGCAGGGAGTATATCCACATGCGCAATCCGAACGCCCGAGTGATCCCCATCTGCGCGAAAACGGGCTAAGGAATCGACCAGTGGGCGAACTGGCTGCGCAGAGAGGTCGCGGCCTGGCGCGCGTAAGAAAGGAGCAGGGAAATGGCTGGAAATAATACGCAGAAGACCGAAGCCCCCCGCGAGCTGATTTTGAAGCTGGGGCAGAAGATTACCGATCGTATCGGCCATAAGGTGACGGTAGAAGACCCTGAATACTGGGGCTTGGCCTGTGTCGTAACCGACGAAATGGCCGAGGTGGCATTGAAAATGAAGGTTCGCCGTCCTATGACACTGGAACAGTTGGTCAAGGCCACCGGCAGGGACGCGGATTCCTTGGAAAAACTACTCTATGACATGAGCGTCATCGGCCTTTTGGAGTATAACTGGGAAAATCCCGAGCATAAAAAGCAGTATGTCCTGCCCATGTTTGTGCCCGGCAGCGCCGAGTTCACCAACATGAATAAGCAGCAGCTGAAGGAACATCCGGAGCTTGCTCGCTTTTTTGAGCGGATGTCCCGCCTGCCGTTGGAAAAGGTGACGCCCATGGTTCCTCCGGGAGGCGCCGGTATTGGTATGCACGTCATCCCCGTGGAAAAGGCCATCGAAACAGAAAATCAGTCTGTAGATGTGGAGCACATCTCCCATTGGCTGAAAAAGTACAATGGTAAATACGCCGCCAGCCCCTGCTCCTGTCGGATGTCCCGCTGCACGATGGGCGAGGGTTGTGCTGACGACCCGGAGGACTGGTGCATCGGCGTGGGCGATATGGCCGATTATCTGGTGGAAACACACAGGGGCCATTATGTTACATATGATGAAGTCATGCAGATTTTGCAGCGTGCCGAGGACAACGGCTTTGTGCACCAGATCACCAACATTGACGGCGAAAATAAGATTTTCGCCATCTGTAACTGCAATGTAAACGTCTGCTATGCACTGCGTACCTCGCAGCTGTTCAACACGCCAAACCTTTCCCGCTCGGCTTATGTAGCAAGGGTAACGACAGAAAACTGTGTTGCCTGCGGCCGCTGCGTGGAATACTGCCCCGCCGGCGCGGTCAAGCTGGGCCAGAAGCTATGCACGAAGGACGGGCCCGTCTCTTATCCGCAGCAGGAGCTTCCCGACGCGGTGAAATGGGGCCCGGAAAAGTGGGATGAAGATTACCGGGATAACAACCGCATCAACTGCTACGATACCGGCACGGCGCCTTGCAAAACCGCCTGCCCGGCGCATATTGCCGTGCAGGGCTATTTGAAAATGGCGGCCCAGGGGCGCTACCGTGACGCCCTTGCCTTGATTAAGAAGGAAAACCCATTCCCCGCTGTGTGCGGCCGCGTATGCAACCGCCGCTGTGAGGACGCCTGTACCCGCGGTACCGTCGACCAGGCAGTCGCCATTGACGAGGTGAAAAAATTCATCGCCCAGCAGGATCTGAACGCCGCTACCCGCTATATCCCGCCGGTGGTTCAGCCCTCGAACCGCGGCCTGTTCACAGAAAAGATCGCGATCATCGGCGCAGGTCCGGCTGGCCTGAGCTGCGCGTATTATCTGGCGGAAAAGGGCTACCGACCCACTGTGTTTGAAAAGAACGAGCGCCCTGGCGGCATGTTGGTGTACGGTATCCCATCCTATAAGCTGGAGAAGGATGTCGTTGATGCGGAAATTGAGATCCTGCGCGAGATGGGCGTAGAGATCAAGTGCGGCATTGAGGTCGGCAAGGATATCACGCTCGATGAATTGCGCGGCCAAGGCTACAAGGCATTCTACATAGCCATCGGCTGCCAGGGCGGCAAGATGGCCGGGATTCCGGGTGGGGATGCTGAGGGCGTGATGACCGCCGTGGACTTCCTGCGCAAGGTGGGCGAGAACGAGGCTTACCCCGTGCAGGGTAGGGCGGTCGTGATCGGCGGCGGCAACGTAGCCATCGACGTGGCGCGCACCTGCGGCCGTTGCGGCGCAGATGAGGTTGCCATGTACTGCCTGGAGCCGCGCGATGCGATGCCCGCCTCTCAGGAAGAAATTTTTGAGGCGGAGGATGAGGGCGTTCAGATCCACTGCGGTTGGGGGCCGAAGGAAATCCTCACGGAGGACGGTAAGGTTACGGGCATCGTGCTGAAAAAATGCATTTCCGTATTTGACGCTGAGGGCCGTTTCTGCCCGGTTTATGACGAGGCGGATACCGTGACCGTGCCCTGCGGGCAGGTGTTCCTCAGCATCGGCCAGAGCATTCTCTGGGGCGATTTGCTGGCAGGCTCAAGGGTGCAGTTGGGCCGCGGCCAGGGTGCTGTGGCCGACCCGGTTACCTATCAAACGGCAGAGCCTGATATCTTCGTGGGCGGCGACGTCTACACCGGCCCCAAATTTGCCATCGACGCGATTGCCGCCGGCAAGGAGGGCGCCGTTTCCATCCATCGCTTTGTGCAGCCGGACAGCAGCCTGGTGATCGGCCGCAACCGCCGTCAGTTTATTGCGTTAGACAAGGATCATATCGTGCTGGAAAGCTACGACAATTCCTCCCGTCAAATCACGGGCATGGATGAGAGCATCGACTACCGGAAGTCTTTCCGCGATGCCCACAAAACGTTCACTGAGGAGCAGGTAAAAATCGAAACTGCCCGCTGCCTTGGCTGCGGCGCTTCTGTGGTCGATCCCAACAAGTGCATCGGCTGCGGTTTGTGTACCACGAAGTGTGAATTTGATGCGATCCATCTGTATCGCGAGCATCCTGAGTGCAGCAAGATGATCAAGGCGGAGGATAAGATGAAGGGCATCCTGCCCTATATGCTCAAGCGCGAATTCAAGATTCGGTTTGGCAAGAGGGAAAGTTAAGCCTATGCACGAATTGGGTATCGTTTTTCACATCATCGACAGCCTGGAGCAGGTTGGCGAAAAGAATCATCTGCGTTGTGTGTCCACGGTTACGCTGGAGCTTGGAGAGGTGTCCGCCGTCATTGATTCTTATTTACTGGATTGCTGGAAGTGGGCATCGGATCGATCGGAGCTTTTGCGGGGCTCACAGCTGAAAATCGAAAAGATCCCCGCAGTGACCATCTGCGAGGACTGTGGCAAAACATATGGCACGGTAGAGCACGGGAAAATCTGTCCATTCTGCAAAAGCGGAAACACGCACCTTGTAACCGGAAACGAAATCAATATCAAGGAAATCGAAGCGTGCTGATGAGGGCAATTGCAAGGTTTATGATTCCATATCTGTATGGATCGAATAAGAAACAGGGAGGAAGCAATCATGTTGTTTCAAATTTACGGGGAGAACGCCGGCTATCAGCTGCTTGGCTGGTTGCTGGTTTTTGTGGGGCTGATCGTGCTAAACGAGCTGTCCCGCAGGACGAAGAAGGGCGGCATCTTCTTCTTCCTGATCTTGCCCGCCGCACTGACGGTGTATTTCATCGCCATTTACGTGGGCGCCGCCATGGGGGCCGAATGGGCGCTGAATAACCAGACCTATGTCCACATGAACAGCTGGTTCCACTATGCCAAGCTTTACGCGGCGACCGCCGGGTGCATCGGCTTTATGATGCTCAAGTATAAATGGAGCATCGGCAAGAAGGAATGGTTCAAGGTGTTCCCCTTTGCCATCGTCGCCATCAATATTCTGATCGCCGTCGCGAGCGATTTCGAATCCGGCATTCGCGGCGCCATGGCCATGTCCGAAACGGGTACCCGCTGGTGGCTGTCCTCTGAAAACGTCTGGCTATACGGAGGCTGGTGGAACTGGGTCAACGGCATTGCGGGCATTCTCAACATCCTCTGCATGACGGGCTGGTGGGGAATTTACTCCTCCAAGAAGCATACCGATATGCTCTGGCCGGATATGACCTGGTGCTATATCCTCGCATACGATCTTTGGAATTTTGAGTATACATATAACAATCTGCCCACGCACGCCTGGTACTGCGGCCTTGCACTGCTGCTGGCCCCCACCTTTGCCAACGCCTTTTGGAACAAGGGTGGCTGGATCCAGAACCGCGCCAACACGTTGGCTATTTGGTGCATGTTTGCGCAGGTGTTCCCGCTGTTCCAGGATACGGGCGTGTTCGCGGTGCTTCCAGTTTTGTATACGGACGGTGTGATGGACGCTGCTGTCCGGCCCGGTGCAGCCGATCCCACTATGCAAGGCGTTATCGCTATTTTAGCCTTGGCTGTCAATGTCTGTGTGTTCGCTGCGATCATCAGGCGCTCTGTTAAGCAGAAGAAGAATCCGTATAAAAACGAAATCTTTACCGACCAGCGTGACTTCCAGCTCGCTATGGCAAGGGCAGAAGCAAAATAAGGATTGATCCAAGCAAAACAGAGTATTAGGGCGGGGTCCGCTTGCAAGCAGGCCCCGCTTTTCATCTGATATCGAAAGCCAGAGTCGAAGTGCGGTAAAAAACGCGATCGGAGGTACACCATGGCATCGTGGTATCCCCGGCTTTTATGTGAGAGTGATTCGAATGAATAAGCGCGAAGTGATCGCTTTTTTTGACAAATGCGCCCCTGGGTGGGATGCACATATGGTGCGTGATGAGGAAAAAATCAGCTTTATTTTGGATGTGGCCGGCATAAAGCCCGGCATATCGGTGTTGGATGTAGCCTGTGGTACAGGGGTGCTTTTCCCAGATTATCTGGCCCGTGGCGTCTCCCGCGTGACAGGCGTGGATATCTCTCCGGAAATGGCCCGCATTGCCGCAACCAAGCTACACGACCCCCGCGTGGAGGTGCTCTGCGGCGATATAGAAACGGTGGAGCTGCCACGCCGGTACGATTGCTGTGTGGTTTACAACGCCTTTCCGCATTTTGAAGATCCAGCCCGGCTGGTGGCGCGCCTGGCGGAGCTTTTGGCGCCTGGCGGCCGGCTGACCGTGGCGCACGGTATGAGCCTGGAAGCGCTGCACAGTCATCACGCTGGCGCGGCACAGCACGTGAGCCGCCCCATGCTGCCGCCCGAGCAGCTGGCCGCGCTGATGGCCCCGGCACTCGAAGTGGATATAATGGTGTCGGACGATAAAAAATATGTGGTGTCGGGCTATTTGGTAGAAGAATCGCCTCTTGGATGAACCATGAATAGACCTGGGTGCGATTTCGTGCGGCACGAATGCAAATGAATGGAAGAAAAATGGGCGGTGCGGAACAAACTGTTTCGCACCGCGTTTTGTTGACATTCAGCTGCCTGTGTTATTTATAGGCATACGCGCGGACATAGTCCACCGTCATCTGGGCAGGAATATTTCCCTCTTTGTTGTTCGCTATGTTGCCGGCCCAGCTGTCGCCCGCAACGCCGCCGCTGCCGCCGACCTCACAGGAGATGATCATAAACTCCGGTACCATCGGCGTGCCCTGGAAGCTGGTGCGCGCTGCGACGCGGCCATTTACATAAAAGATGTATTCCGCTTCATTCCACTCAAGGCCGTAGGTGTTGAATTCATCGTACGGGCGCTTCGCAAGCGTATACCCCTGGCCCTCGCTTTTTAGGTCGCTTCCGTAACCGTCGACGTGGACAGCATGGGAAACGCTATTACGGATTTTCCAATCCTGATAATTTGCGGATTCGTAGATATCGATCTCCGCACCGTTGCGCCCGCCGTCTGTTACATCCGCCATAGAGTCGCACAGCATCCAGAAAGCAGACCACATGCCCTCGGCCTTTGGCAGGATGCAACGGATTTCGAAATAGCCGTGTGTCTGCTCAAAGAGGCCTTTCGTGTTGAGCATGCCCGTGTAATAGCCGGGGCCGTATTTACCGTTTTCCTTATACTCGGTGGTGATTTTCAGTGTGCCGTCGCTAACAGTGATCTGCTCAGGGTCCCAGAAGCCGCCCTGGCGGATATAATCGTGATCATTGTTCCAATATTTTTTAGTGCTCCATCTCGTCGTGTCGAGCCGGTCGCCGTCGAAGGTATCCTCAAAAGTCAGTTCAAATTTATCCAGATCGATCTTCGGCCCCCACGCAACGCCGGCGCCGCAACAGATGGCGATTAAATTCCACATTCCCATAAATAGGGCGAGGAAAAGGGAAAATAGACGTTTTAACATTTTTATTACTCCTTTTTACATCTGATTTGTTTTTATTGTACAAAACCGCTGGCAAAAAGTAAAGGGAATCATTTGAAATACATTGGATAAAATGAGAAACGAGCCTTTCATCAGGCTTACGCAGGGCAGGACGGACAGGAAAAGGGTGGTAGAAAATTAAAAAAATGCTTGACAAGCCCCCGGCGATATACTATAATGTCTCTTGCCGATGCGGAATTGTGTAAGGGTAGCACGACAGACTCTGACTCTGTTTGTCTGGGTTCAAATCCTAGTTCCGCAGCCAGCAGGCCGTCTCAAATGAGACGGCCTTTTATTTTATCTTCCGATGAAAATGGGAAATGCTAATTAAAATGATGTTCGGTTTTAGAAAGGACGCGTGGTTCTGTGTTTCAAAGAAGCGCCGGTATCTTAATGAATCTTTCCTCTCTGCCGTCGCCGTTTGGTATCGGTGATTTCGGCCGGGGAGGCTATGCGTTTGTAGATCTTCTCTATGAAATGCGCATGAAATGGTGGCAAATTCTTCCGCTTTGCCCGGTTGGGAAGGGGAATTCTCCTTACTCGAGCATCAGCGCCTTTGCGCTCAATCCTCTCTATCTCGATCCATACGGCCTGTTGGAGGATGGATTGGTCACGCAGGGCGATGTGGATGCTGCAGTATATGGCGGCTCACCATATAGGGCCGACTACGAATGGGCGGTCCGCGTTAAAACCGCATTGCTGCGCAAGGCGTATGAAAGAGCTGATCAAAAGGCGGATGCACTGAAAGCGTTCCAGGCGGAGCAGTCCTTTTGGCTCATGGATTATGCGCGCTATATGGCGACACGGGACAAAAATGACGGAAAGCCATGGCGCGAATGGACGCTGGCATGTGAAGAAGCAGAACTGTCCTACTATGTTTTTGAGCAATATCTTCTCTTTACACAGTGGAAAAAACTGAAGGCTTATGCCAACGCGCGAGGAATTTCGATTCTGGGTGATATGCCAATCTATGTATCTGACGAGAGCGCCGATTTTTGGGCGAACCGATCTTTGTTTGAGACCACTCCGGCAGGGGAGCCAAATCGGGTTGCGGGTGTTCCGCCGGACTATTTTTCAGAGGATGGCCAGCTTTGGGGCAATCCGCTTTATGATTGGGAGAAAATGAAGCAGGACGGCTATCGATGGTGGTTGCAGCGCATTGGAAGCAGCCTTCATATTTATGACGCGGTGCGGATCGACCATTTTCGGGGATTTTATCAGTATTGGGCCGTACCTGCCAATGCAAAAACGGCGCGCACCGGTACCTGGGAGCCGGGGCCGGGGATGGAACTGTTCGATGCGGTTAATGCGGCGTTTCCCAATCCGCGAATCGTCGCCGAGGATCTCGGTTGTGAGGATGAGGGGCTGGTTCGGTTTCTCAAGGAGACGGGCTATCCCGGCATGAAGGTGATGCAGTTTGCTTATTACGGCTGGGACAGCGTCCATCTTCCTTATAAATATACGGAGAATGATGTGGCCTACACCGGTACGCACGATAATGACACGATGTTGGGCTGGCTGTGGGCCGCCAAGCCGGAGGAACGCAGGCAACTGCTTGCCTATTGCCGCTTTTCGGGTGACTGGGGCATGGGCGGAGCGAAGAGCCCTGTACTGCGCGCCGTGTTTGAAACGCTTTGGCAGACGTCTGCATGTATGACGATCGTGCCGATTCAGGACGTATGCGGCTACGGGACAGATACGCGCATGAATCTGCCGGGCGAGGCCAAGGGAAATTGGGAATTCCGGATGACGGAGCAGGCGCTTCGGCAGATCGATACCGCCTATTTCCGGCGTATCAATGAGCGGTACGGACGGGCGTAAAGAGACTGCTGCTTTTGCGGCACGCCCCAGCCTGTCGATCAAG
>DCJV01000123.1:0-9265 GCA_002320555.1 Ruminococcaceae bacterium UBA1691
AACTCCGGACACCTTGATTAAAAGTCAAGTGCTCTGCCAACTGAGCTAATGGATCATTTCAGCATTTTCTGTAAAGTGGTGAGGCACTTGAATATAATATCCGATTTCTTGAAGAAAGTCAATACATTTTCTTGAAAAAGTTTCATGCATCGCCAAAGTCTGCACGAAAATTTTCCCCCGGTCTTACATTCGTCAACTGTCCAGATTGCTTTCAGGAGATACAGAGAAAAGCGCTTGTCAACAAAAAGCATGCAGACTGCTGCCTGCATGCTTTTGAATATCCAAAAATCTATTCCACGTATTCTGCGCCGAGGCGGACCGCTTCCATATTCTTCGCCACCAGATGCTGCTTCTTCGGCGGGACAATCTTCAGGAGTGTCTTTTCCATCGTCTCCATTGTGCAGAAATCGGTCAGCGCCATGAGCTTGCCCATGAGGATGATATTGGCCAGACCTTTCAGGCCGTGCTCCTCTGCCATTGCAGTGGCGGGAACATAGTGGACATCGATATCCGTGCGGTTCGACTTTTTCTCGATCAGAGAGCTGTCGACAATTACAATGCCGCCGGGGACCACCTTATCGATGAACTTATCGAACGATGGCAGATTCATCACAATCAGCGCGTTGGGCGTGTTGACCAGCGGAGAGCAGATCAGCTCATCGGAAATGCAGACGCTGCAGTTGGCCGTGCCGCCGCGCATCTCCGGGCCGTAAGACGGCAGCCAGGAAACCTGCTTGTCGTCATAAAGGCCGGCATAGGCGATTACCTTGCCCATGAAGAGGATGCCCTGACCGCCGAAACCAGCGAGGACTGCGTTCATATCACGCATTGTCGGCCACCTCCTCGTCAGCAGTTTTATCCTTATAAACGCCAAGCGGATAATACGGGAGCATATTTTCGCGCAGCCATTCCAGCGCCTCATTGGGCGAAAGGCCCCAGTTGGTCGGGCAGGAGGAAATGACCTCGACAATTGTAAAACCCTTGCCTGCGATTTGCGTCTCGAAGGCCTTTTTAATCGCCTTCTTTGCCCGATTGACATTCTTCACACAGTCGACGCTTACACGCTCCGCATAGGCAACGCCATCGAGCGTGGAGAGCATTTCACACACACGCACGGGATAGCCCGCTGTGTTGACATCGCGTCCATAAGGCGTGGTCTGCGTGACCTGACCCGGCAGTGAGGTCGGGGCCATCTGGCCACCGGTCATACCGTAAATCGCGTTGTTGACGAAAATCACCGTGATATTCTCGCCGCGGGTTGCGGAATGGACGGTCTCCGCTGTGCCGATGGCGGCAAGGTCACCGTCGCCCTGATAGGTAAAAACGACGTTTTCCGGCAGCGCACGCTTGATGCCCGTGGCAACCGCCGGGGCGCGGCCGTGCGGGGCCTCGATCACATCGCAGCCAAAATAATCATACGCCATAACAGCGCAGCCCACCGGCGCAACGCCGACGGTCTTCCCCTCAACGCCCAGCTCATCCAGGCATTCCGCAACGAGGCGGTGAATGATGCCGTGCGTGCAGCCCGGGCAGTAATGCGTCGGGACATCCAGCAATGCATGGGGCCTTTGATATGTAACAGCCATTACTGATTACCTCCTGTGAGCTTATGAATCTGTTCCATGACCTCGGCCGGCGTCGGGATAATACCGCCGGTGCGGCCAAAAAACGAAACAGGAACCGCACAATCGACGGCGAGACGGACATCGTCCACCATCTGGCCCATGCTCATCTCCACGCACAGGAAGCCTTTCGTGTGGGCAGCCGCCTTCTGAAGCGCTTTTTTGGGGAAGGGCCAGAGTGTGATGGGGCGGATCAGACCAACCTTGATGCCCTCTTCGCGCGCTTGACGCACCGCCGCTTTGGCAATGCGGGCAGAAGCGCCATAGGCAACAATGACATATTCTGCGTCATCGACGAGGTATTCCTCTACCATCGGCTCCTTCTCCTCAATGACCTTGTAGCGCTCAAAACGGGCGACCACAAGATTCTCGAGATCCTTCGCCTGCAGATACAGAGAATTGACCACATTGTGCTTGCGCTCATTGTTGTGGCCGCAGACAGCCCACGGCTTCTTGGGGAGGGGCTTCTGCTCATCGGAAATCTCCATTTCCACTGGCTCCATCATCTGCCCGAGCATGCCGTCCGCAAGGATCATCGCAGGCATCCGGTATTCATCCGCCTTATCAAAGGCGTGGGAGACTAGATCGACCATCTCCTGCACGGAGTTGGGTGCAAAGACAAGCACATGCAGGTCGCCGTGGCCGGGCGCCTTGGTCGCCTGCCAGTAATCCGACTGGGAGGGCTGAATGCCGCCCAAGCCCGGGCCGCCACGCTGGACATTGATGATCAGCGCCGGCAGGTCGGAGCCGCACATATAGGAAATCCCTTCGGATTTCAGGCTGATTCCGGGAGAGGACGAGGATGTCATCGCGCGTACGCCGGCTGCAGCCGCGCCCTGCACCATGTTGATGGCCGCGAGCTCGCTCTCCGCCTGCAGATAGGTCCCGCCGATCTTGGGCATACGCTTGGCCATATAGGCCGCGACCTCTGTCTGCGGGGTAATCGGGTAACCGAAGAAATGGCGGCAGCCAGCCTGGATAGCCGCCTCCGCGAGGGCTTCATTGCCCTTCATCAATACTTTCTGCGCCAATGAAATTCACTCACCTTTCCACCGTAATTGCACAATCCGGACACATCGTATAGCATGCCGCACAACCGATGCACTGCTCGATATCAATGACGCAGGCGGGATGATATCCCTTTGCGTTGAGCTGGTCGGCCGAAAGCGCGATAATATGCTTCGGGCAAGCGGCGACGCACAGCTCACAGCCCTTGCAGACGTTCGCGTCAATGGTTACTTTCGCCATGATCATTTTCCTCCAATCACACTCTATTTCAAAAAAATTTTACTTATTTTCCGCCCAAGGCGGCTGAACCAGAATATCGACCGGATAAAGGTTTTCAACCTTTCCCGCGAGATCCCCGCACAAAGCCCGTGGCGCCGTGGTCATCACAAGCGGCAGCCCGGCCTCCCGCGCAGCCTCCTGCGCATAGGGCAGCGCCGCCAGAATATCGTCCGGTGTCGTAAGAGACGACAGATGGGAATTGTTGACGATTCCCGATGCTTTCAGGCGGGACGCCGCTTCAACCTCCCGCAAAAGGGAAACTGCCTCCTCAGGCGTTTCGACCAGCTTGCGGTAGTGATTTACGACATACAGCATTTCGCAGCCGCCGGCGGCCTCAATCTGCCGCTTAAACCGGCCCAGCGCCGCCGCGCCCGCATCGTCTCCGCCCACGTCGATCACCACATGGCCTTCCGGCCGGTCGAAGATGGAAAAAATCTCCGCATTGATCTGCGGAGCGTCGATGGTTGTGCCCGCACTATGCGGGCTAATAACTCGGATGCCCTTCTTTTCGAGCACTTCTTTAAAATCAGCCGTGCGGAAGTAGGGGTTGACGATATCGAGATCCGCTACCGTGACCGTCTCCCCCTGCGACCGCAGGGAAAGCGCCAGATTCAGCGCGAGATTGGTCTTGCCACAGCCATAGTGCCCGCAGATGATATGAATTCGGCCTTTGATACGCCCCACCCCCTGTTGATGTATAGTCACTAAAATTATAACATCTTTTTCCTATCGATACAATATCGCTTCTGCTTCCAAATATAGAGAAAAGAGAGCAAAAAAAGCTGTCGGTTTTGTGCAATAAGTCAGACTTTAGTCGACAAATTTTAGGCAGCAGATGTTGAAACAATCGGTCGATCACTCTACGGCAGATCCAGATCCAAATCAAAAATCCGAAGCAGCATCCCCTTCATTTTACACTTACACGGCGTAAAATGCGGGAGATTGCCGCTTCGGATTTCCAAGCCCAATATTTGCTTTCTGAAATCTGCGATCTGTCTTATCCTCTTACCTTTAGGTAATCCTTGATTCCATTGACCGTGGCCTGTGCGAGCAGATCCTGTTTTGCGCTGTTCGTCAACGCTGCGCGGTCGTTTGCGTTGGTAATAAAGCCATATTCAATGAGCACAGCCGGGCACTCCTGCACACGGGTCACGCGGAAGGGATAGAACCGGGTGCCACGGTCTATTTTCGATACCGTTACGCTTGTGCCCTTATAAATCTGATCCCGGTAAGTACTGACCAGGCGGTCATGGATCGAGGAGGCCAGATCGTAGGAGTAGGGCGTATAATAATACCCGGTCGTTCCCATCGCGCTGCTCGAATCCGCCGCGTCGCAGTGGATGCTGAGGAACAGATCCGGCTTTTGGGAGCGGATTGCATCGTGCCGCGCTTCCAGAGATACATGGCTGTCGCTCGAGCGGGTCATGATCACCGTCGCGCCGGCGGACTGCAGCTTCTGCTGCACCTTCTTGGCGATCGCAAGCGTCGCAGGCGCTTCCCAGCCCGCCGAGCTGCCCGCGCCAGGGTCTGAGCCGCCGTGGCCTGCATCCAGCATGATCGTATAGCCGCTCAAAGAAGTTCCACCGCTGTTTTTTAAGGAAATGGTCAAAGAGCCGTCCGCATTATATTTCATGGAATAGCCATAGAAGGCGCCAGTACGTTTCAAATGCAGCCGCAGGGTCGTTTTTAGATTGTTCTTATCGACAATCCATTCCGCCTTGCTGAAGGCATTGCTGCCCGACAGATTCACGCTGCCGCTTGCCGACGCGGTATAGTGAAAGATAAAATCCACGCTTTGCGCGGTAAAGCTGTTGACGGCATAGGGCCGGTTATCGGAGCTGTTGACATATTTCTGCGGCGTGAAGGCTACGTCGATCGGTACCTTCCATTTGGTCGCAATCGTGATATTGGTATCACCCTTTGTGGAGGAGGACTTGACCTTGACGGAATTGCTTGGCATCATATGCCCCTTGGCAATCTCCTTGACATCCTCCTGATAGACACGCCGTCCGGATTTCAGCTTATAGTACCGGTTGCTGCCATAGCTTGTCTCCTCAATGATATAATCAAAGGTCCCCTTCAGGATCGGCACATAGGTAGGGCCGCACGCGTCATTTGAGGTATTCCCCGGCAGCGTTTCCGCATCGTCGGAGGTCACCTCGCACATGCGTGCAAATCCGGGAACGCCATTGTTCTGATACGGGGTGAGTTGCTTGGCAAAATAGTCGTTTGATGATCCGCCACCGGTAGTGGAATCCGGCTTGGTGCCGGACGAGCCTCCCTGCGTCGTATCAGAGGGATCCTTTGTCGTATTGGGGGGAGTGTCCGGCGTAACGATCGGGATATCGATCTCCGGCGGCTTGGCATTCACCGTGACGCTGCCGCCCTTCATCTGGGCCGTGCGCCCGTCATAGGTCACATATACGGTAAAGCTGCCGATATTGCGCGCATCCGCCTGGCTTTTGGGCAGCGTATAAGTACCGATATAGGAGATGAAGTTAGAATCCTCCTGCTTCGGTTCCTCCTCCTCTCCCCCGCCCGGTTTCATGCGGACGGTTGTGCCGTTAATCTTGGCGTACACGTTGGCGTCACGCACCGCGATCGCCGTAATTTCCAGCTTGGAGCCGCCGCTCGCGTAGGTCTTTGCCATGGGCGCGACGGACCGGATCAGTGTTTCATCAAAAATGACTGTATATCTGAGTTCCTTATTTCCCTGGATAAACCGAATCGTATTTTCTCCCTTTTTCAGGCTGAGTGGATATGAAAAGCAGCCAAAGGGGGACTGCGTTACTTTTTTCCCGTTGCAGGTCACTTCTGTACCCGGAACGCTCGTGCCAAAGAATGTTAAGTTATCCTTTTTTGCCGTGAACTTGAGATCCGGATAATTCAGGATGGACAGCTTCGCCGCCTTTTTCACATTGTCAGCGCCGCCTGTCAGATAATTTTTTACAAAGGCGTTATCCCCATATTGCGCCTCTTCGAGCGCAGATACGGAATTCAGGACGCTGCCAAAAAAGGCTCCGTTTTGAGCTACTATGCTCATCTGAACCGCAAGCTCGTCCGGCAGAAGCCCGTTTGCTTCGTTGGAAAGGCTGCCGGATACCTGGTGCTCCATATAAAGCGCGACTCCGGTATCCACCGCCACCTGATTCCACCAGGCGGTGACCGTTTTCAGCGGGACATTCTGATCCGTTGTCAGGGATGCACAGGAGAGATAAACAAAATCAATAACCTTCTCTTCCATCCAGCCCTTGATATCGGCGAAGCCGTCTGTCAGACTTTCATAGGACGCCTTGGTCCCGCTCGCTTTATTCGACCAGACCAGAGAGGATTCCACGCCGAAAACAAGGCCGGGCGCCGCTTCATCTGCTGCATTGTGCAGCTGTTCGACCGCTTTGGTCAGCGCCTCCTGCCTGGCAGAGTTCGAGGCCTGCCAAAGGTCAAGGGACAGGCTTTTCAGGCCCGAAATGAGTACAACACCCGGCTGATATGTTTGACAAAGCGCAGAAAGCGCCTCCGGTTTGCCGGCAATTCCCTGCTCACTGATTTGAATCACGTCCGCAGCGGGGACACATACCACGGGCTGGAAACCTTTTTTTGAAGCCTGATCGATCGCATAGCGCAGCACATCTACCGTATCTCCAGCGGAAGAAACCGTAATCGCCTCACCGCTTTTCACGGCATCGAGGAACACAACAGCTGCCCCATATTCTGCGGCATGATCCAACGCTTCGTCTATTCCATTGCGTGCCTGTTCAGCCGACGCTTTCACGGGAAAATCCGTTCCTGCCGTCAGCCAGGCCCCGGCGCCGCGCGGCAGGCTTTTTTTCACCTGGGGGGAAACCTGCTGCGTTTCCCCCACGCTCTCCTGCAGCGCATCCAACGCCCCTTCATTCTGCGGCTTTTCCGATCCGATAGATCGCCTTAAGGCCACACAGCCTGCGACAATGCCAAGCACGCATACGATCAGCCCAAGTGCAATCCACTGTTCTTTCCGCAGCTTCTTCACGACATTTCCTCCAATTCAACATCCGAATATTATATGTCATGATACATGCTGTCAATACTACTTTATCATATGGCGATTTTATATCGCTTGTCAAGATGAAGGGCTTGATTTTACAACTTTTTTGTAGCTCTTTTACAGCCGATCAGAACGGCCATATTGATACATTTATTTATTATAGAATATTCTTCAAAGAATTCCACTCCTTTTGCAGGCTCTTTGAAAGGGAATCACCAAAGGCATACTGATAGGAATACAAGGCAAATCCTGTGTACGGCTCTGTTTTTCGAACCCAATTTACCTGGCGGGAAATGATATTGCAATTATTGATCCATTCATACCGAGGCCCTTGTTTGCCCTCAGATTCCGGACCCGCGTATGGATCCTCTTTCCCGCTTTTATAGATTGCCAGCCCTGCATAGAGCTTTACACTGTCGCAGCGGATCAGCTCCGCCCATTGACGGGCCGTTTCCTCAAAGGGGCTTGCGCTGTTTTCAAACCCATAGTAGAGCTGCGGCATCAGATAATCGACATAGCCCTCCTCTTCGCCCCATCGGGCGGCGTCCGCATACAATTGCTCCCTGTTTTTTTCAATATCCCCTGCGGGGCTGATCCCGACCAACACCTCCGGGCGGATGGCTTTGACCGCCGCATACAGGCCGCTGACAAAGGTATTCACATTTTCGCGCCGCCATGCCGCGCGGGAATACTGGCCGCCGCTTTTCACATAAGCGTCATACTGCGCCTGATCGATTTTCTCATCCGTGGAGGGATAAAAATAGTCGTCCATATGAACGCCGTCCACCTCATAGTTCTCAACGATCTCCCGCACACCGTCGATAATCATGCGCTGCACCTCCGGGGCGGCAGGATTATAGTAAATCCCATTGTCCAAAACGAAAATCCATTGATCATTGGACTTGTCTGCATCCTCTTTCCATTTCCGGGCCGGATTGTCTTTGGACAGGAGGGAAAAATCCGTATTGTAGGAAACGCGGTACGGATTAAACCATGCGTGGATCGAAAGCTGATGCGCATGCGCCCGTTCCACCAGAATCGCAAGCGGGTCGTACCCGGGATCCTGCCCTTGTGTTCCCGTCAGATACGTGCTCCAGGGAAAAATCTTAGACGGATAAAAAGCATCCGAATAGGGGCGCACCTGTACGATGACGGTATTGAAACCTGCCTTTTGAACGCGAGAAAACATCTCGTCCACTTTTTTGGAAAAGCTCTCCTGATCGCCGCCCTTCTGCGCTTTCATGGAGATTTCATAATAAGTAATCCAGACCGCACGCATCTCTTCCTGCGTCTGCGCGGTTTGATCGGATACAGGCTCCTGAAAGACAGAAGCTTCGGTCGATTCCCCATTCCCCTCTGTATGCATTTCGCAGGAGGTCAAGAAGCAGCAAAGCATTAAAAATACAATGAGACAAGCAGACAGGCGTTTCATTTATTGGTTCCCCTTTTCTCCGTCATAATTTCGCACGTTGCCTTGACAGATGCCCAAAATACGAATACGATAAGAGAAAGATTTCAAAAATTATCTGGACGGAGGAAATCCCCATGTTTTCACCAGCCCGTTTTCACAGCAAGATAAAACCGTCCGGCTGTACGCCGGCAATTGCCTGTCCCGTCTGCGGTCAAACGGTACAAATGCAGATCTTCAACAGCTTTGAGCTTTTTAAAATACTGGAAATTCCGGTCCATTCCTTCAATAACCGCCATTTCGCGGTCTGTCCGCAGTGTGCGAGCGTATTCGAGCCTGCGGAAAATGCTGCAAAAGCCTTCGAAAACGGCAATGCCAATTTTCTCACGGCGGAGAGGCTCACCCTTCTGAAAAAAGGAGCAGCCAATGCACAGGACGGAGAAGCCCTGTGAGGACGGCCCTGTTCGTTGCATGCGGTTATGCTTTGTTGATTTCCCTGCTGGCTGTTTTTCTCACCGTCCATGACAAGCGCCGCACAAAGCAGCGCGGGCGGCGCATACCGGAACGGACGCTTATGCTGGTTGGACTGCTCGGCGGCGCACCCGCGATGTATCTGACCATGCGGATTATCCGGCATAAAACACTGCATCAAAAATTTATGTGGGGGCTTCCGGCGGGAATTGCCCTTCAGGCCGTTCTAATATGCACTGCGGTTTATTTTGCCTGTACGCGCTAACGCGCCCTTTTTTCGGCAGATTTTTTCATCGCCTTGAAAGGATAGCACATCTGGCGGCGTGTATTTTTCGATTTCCACTCGGCAAGAATTGGAATATGCTTTCCTCTATCCTTACGCCGAGCAGGCTTGGGATATGCCTGCTTCCCGGAAAGCAATGGATTTTTTCGCTGCCGGAAAAGCATTGATCT
>DCJV01000123.1:9345-39586 GCA_002320555.1 Ruminococcaceae bacterium UBA1691
AAGCAGGAAGCACCGAACGCGCTCTTTACAAAGGCGCAAGCCCTCGCCGTAATGCTGCGCCTGCTGGAACTAGAGCGGCAGCAGCCGGAAAACACGCAGGCAGAGGCTACTGTGCTGGAAAACGCAATGAGGAGCATCAATTTCCGTTATCTGGACGCAACCGAAACGCAGACCGACCAGCTGCTGGATTCTCTGGGCGTGGCGCGGCTGACGGCAGATGACATTGTACAGGCTGTCGAGGCCGTTGTTTTCGACATGGAATAAGATTGTCGAAAAACACCCCGGATTTTTTGAAAAAGGCCTTGATTTTTCGGGAAGCTTCGTATATAATGGATAGCGTTGCTTACAGCGCCGGGGTGTGGCGAAGTTTGGTATCGCGCTTGGTTCGGGACCAAGAGGCCATGGGTTCAAGTCCCGTCACTCCGACCATGAAGCGAGAGCCCGCAAAACGATGGTATAGTTTTGCGGGCTTCTTGTTATAATAACAGTTATATTGATAAACTAATTCTGAGGTGTCAAGATGTCGCAGACTACAAAGTGGGCTTTGGAAGCTTCCCTGAAAAATCTGCTGCTTCAGAAGCCACTTAATAAAATAACAATCAATGATATTGCCGAGGACTGTGGGATCAATCGCATGACGTTTTATTATCATTTTAAGGATATTTACGATCTGGTCGAGTGGGCCTGCATTGAAGATGCTGCAAAAGCGCTTGAGGGCAATAAAACCTACGACACATGGCAACAGGGCTTTTTAAATATTTTCAATGCCGTTTTGGAAAATAAGCCTTTCATTATGAATGTATATCATTCTGTCAGCCGGGAGCAGGTTGAACTGTATCTATATAAGCTCACGTATGACCTTTTGATCGGCGTAGTGGAAGAAAAGGCATCTGATATGGTCGTGCGTGATGAAGATAAAAAATTCATCGCCGATTTTTACAAATACGCTTTTGTCGGCATTATGCTCAACTGGATTAAAACCGGCATGAAGGACGATCCGCAACAGATTGTCGATCATTTGAGCATCCTCATTCATGGCGATATTACCCGGGCGCTGAACAATTTTCGCACAGACAGGCGTATATCAAATGCCGAGAAATGATAAAATATTTTACACATTGCCCGCAGTGATAAAAGTTTTATCACTGCGGTTTTTCTGTTTATTGGAGTCCGAAACGGAGATGCTTTATAATAAAGCCGTAAACAAAAACCAAATCAAATGGAGGTTTTTTGCATGTATTATTCAAGCGGTAACTATGAAGCATTTGCACGCCCCGTAAAGCCGGAGGGTGTCGACCGTAAATCGGCTTACATCGTAGGGTCGGGGCTTGCTGCTCTGTCGTCGGCCTGCTATCTGGTACGCGACGGACAGATGAAGGGAGAGCATGTTCACGTGCTCGAAAAGGAGCCCATCCCAGGCGGCGCATGCGACGGCTATCAATATCAGGGAATCGGCTATGTTATGCGCGGCGGACGCGAGATGGATAACCATTTCGAGTGCATGTGGGATCTGTTCCGCTCCATTCCCTCTATTGAAACAGAAGGCGTGAGCGTTCTGGATGAGTATTACTGGCTTAACAAGAAGGATCCCAACTATTCACTCATGCGCGCAACGGTAAATCGCGGCAAGGATGCGCATACCGATGGCAAATTCGGGTTATCCGACAAGGGCGCCATGGAAATCATGAAGCTGTTTTTCACACCGGATGAGGAGCTTTATGACAAGCGCATCACCGACTATTTTGATGATGAGGTGCTGAATTCCAACTTCTGGCTTTACTGGCGCACCATGTTTGCCTTTGAGAACTGGCACAGCGCATTGGAAATGAAGCTGTATATCAAGCGTTTTATCCACCACGTCGGCGGACTTCCCGATTTCAGGGCGCTTAGATTTACAAAATATAATCAGTATGAGTCCATGATTCTGCCAATGATCAAATATCTGGAATCTTTTGGCGTCCAGTTCCACTACAACACGAAAGTTGTCAATGTGGAATTCGATATCCAAAAGGATAGAAAGCAGGCCAAACGTATTGTCGTAATTCACGAGGACAAAGAGGAAACAATTGATCTGACCGAAAACGACCTTGTGTTTATCACAAATGGCGGATGCGTTGAAAATTCGAGCCTTGGTTCGCAGAATACTCCCGCTTCATTCAATAAAGAAATCAAAGAGGGCGGCGGCTGGGATATGTGGCGCAAGATTGCCGCACAGGATCCGTCTTTCGGCCATCCCGATAAGTTCTGCCATGATCCCGAGCAAAGCAACTGGATGAGCGCGACGGTTACCACGCTGGATGATAAAATCCCGCCCTATATCCAGAAAATTTGTCAGCGTGATCCCTTCTCCGGAAGAGTTGTCACCGGCGGCATTGTCACCGTCAAGGATTCCAACTGGTTGATGAGCTGGACCTTCAACCGTCAGCCTCAGTTCCGTACGCAACCGAAAGGGCAGCTTGTCGGCTGGATTTACGGCTTATTCAGTGACAAACCCGGCAACTATATCAAAAAGCCCATGCGCGAATGTACCGGTAAGGAAATTTGTATGGAATGGCTCTACCATCTGGGCGTTCCGGAGAGCGAGATTGAAACGCTTGCCGAAAACAGCGCCAATACCGTTCCCTGCATGATGCCGTATATCACCGCATTCTTTATGCCGCGTGCCGCCGGCGATCGTCCGAAGGTCGTACCGGACGGAGCAGTCAACTTCGCGTTTCTTGGCCAGTTTGCCGAAACCGTACGCGATACGATTTTTACAACGGAATACTCCATACGCACCGGAATGGAGGCTGTTTATACCCTGCTGAATATCGACCGCGGTGTGCCGGAGGTATGGGGAAGCGTGTATGATATCCGCGATTTGCTTAACGCAACCGTTCAGTTGCGTGACGGCAAAAAAATCACTGATATGAACCTTGGATTTAAGGAAAAAATAGCATTAAAGGAAGTTCTCAAAAAAGTGAAAGGAACGGATATTGAAAAACTTTTGAAAGAATATCATGTGATTTGATCAGAAGCATTTTTCTGGCCCATTCGTAGCATTCCTCTGCAGAGGAACTTACCCCGTGTATATCTATGGGGATTTGATCGACAGCTTCTTTATTTTGAAGTTGACACTGTTTTTGAGATAGACCTCGCTGCTGCCTCAAAAAATATTTGATTTACCTCTTGATTTTTTTACGCCAGTCCGATATAATAACAAAGCACCGGAAATGACCGACCGGTGCTTATCTTTGGAGAGTTGTCCGAGTTGGTCGAAGGAGCACGACTGGAAATCGTGTAATGAGTCAACGCTCATTCGAGGGTTCGAATCCCTTGCTCTCCGCCATAATAGGAACATAAAAAAGATATGTTCCGCAAAAGCCCCGATTTTATCGGGGTTTTTTGCTATCTATGCGACTGAATTGCGGAGTCCAAAAACAAAGATATAAAACAGCTATTTTCCCTTTGAGAAAGTATATGAACTCCTGTAAATCTAAATAAACACAAATGTCGGCAGACAAGTCATCAAAAACTTGCCTGCCGTTTTTTATTGCCCTTCGCCCGAAGTTTTGAAAAAGACTTCGGGCTTTTTTCATTTCACAAAAGGAGCGATCAAAATGTATTTTACCAATACCCCGTCCCTCAACAGTATGGAAGCGATAATGATACGACCGCCCGGCAGTGTGCAGCGAGGCGGCGGCAAAAACCGCAGCCCATACAAATATACGAAAAAAGACTGCGACTGCAGATTTTGTCTTTACTACAGAAAAAAGAACGGCTGTACTGTTCCGGTATGCCCTGTGCTTGATATCCGGCTTTCCTGCGGCGCAGCCTCTTTTTGTGAAGCCGTCAAATCCACATTTTCGGAGGTGAAACATATTCCGTTTCAAAGACGGCTTTCAAGAATATATCAAAGGAAGGATGATGGTACTATGATTTTTCAAAATAGTAATCACCAAAGGATTTTTGAAACCGAAAAACTGAATTTGTACAAACCAAGCAATCGGTCACTCGCCGCGCTATATTTGCTGACGGCAGACCATCCTTTGTGGATTAAAACCAAAAGGTATATTGACAGAGGCGGAAAGGTGGATTTGAAAAGCGTTCATCTTGGAGATATCTCTACTGATGGCTACGCCTTATGGAAAGCGGTCAAGGAACTGCAGACCGGAGAAAGGCAAATATCCCTGTGCGAACTGTCGGACAGCAATATCATATCCGACAGAGTGTTCCGCCTTATTGTGCAGTCAGCAACTATCTCCCGATTCGGTACAACTGTCTTAAATAATACGGAGGTGTGCAATGATTAGTGCCCTGATTCAAAGCGAAGATCAAACAGCTATCCTGAAACTTCCCAGTGATCCCTTCACCCTACAATATGACCTGTCGCATATCGGTATCCGCAGCCGACTGCGGGACATTCCCATTAAAGACGATGAAGAAAGCCCTATTCGTGTAAAACTATTTGCCGATTCTGATATCGGTAATAGCTTGGCGGTACTGTTTAAACCATCTCATTCATTGGAGGACGCAAACCTGTGTGCCTACATGATGGAAAATGCCAGACCGGAGCTGCAGGAAGAAATCGAACAGAATATTGTCCACGGTCAATATCATTCTCCAAAGGCAGTTATGGAGGACATCAAAGCCATGACCGATGAATTGATTGGCGTAACCATTCATTATTACTGCCCTCTCCAGATTCACATGGTAGATGAAGAATATGGGGATTGGTACGAGGTTGACAATAGTTACGGCATTGCTTATGAGGATGCCATTCGCGAACTTGTAAAGAATGACCAGGATCGTGACCTTCATAATATGGCAGACTATTTTGACGGCAGCGCAGGTGCAAAAGCCAAACTTGTCTCCGCAGTTTGGGATGTACAGGAAGTTGGCGGCGAGCTGTACGGTGTGATCCGCACCGGCCTTCGGGAAGCTTTCTCCCCCGAAGAAGAAAAAGAATGGATCGATGAGCTGACCGGTCAGGCGGCAGACGGCTTTGGGGAAGGTCTGGAACAGCGTGAAATCAAAACAGATGACGGAGATATTTATGTGTCTTTCTGGCACAGCGGTGATGATTATTTTATGGAAAACGAAACTGAATTTCGACAGCGAATGTCCGAAAATCATTGTTTCGAAGAACAGCAGCTTGGAGGGATATGAGATATGGCCTTGCTTTTTTCTCAGGTAACTGTAACAGCAGGAAATGACGCAACAAGTTTTCTTGTTGGCGGGATTCCGAGAGAATATGATGATTTGGAGGATTGGAAGGAATTCAATGACTTTTTAAAATATGTCGATGAAGAAACGGAAGTATTGGTTCATGCCGATGCTTACCTTTATGGAGATGGAGAAACAAGCGCAGCGTCCTATTCGGATATTCTGTGGTTTTCCTCACGACTTAAATCTGGCAGAAGTTTTCTAACGGATTACTGTGACAATATAGAGAAAGTAAATTTCAGTTTTACTTGGTCACCCGAAGAACTGTTTGGAATGGAGATGGAATGAAATGAACAGATTTGAAGCAGATCGGCGCTTTGCACAGCGTATGAGGGACAACTATCCGCCCGGTACAAGGATTATGCTTTTGCAGATGGGCGATGATCCGCACCCTATTGAGCCGAACACAAGAGGTACAGTCACAGTTGTCGATGACATGGGAACGTTGCATTGTAATTTTGATAACGGCAGACAGCTCGGTATCGTTCCCGGCGTGGACAGTTTTCGCAGGCTCACCGATCAGGAACTTGCTGAAGAAAATGACAGCCGAAAAAAACAATTGACCGAAATGTCAGAGGATGAATTATACGAAAGAAATATCTTTAGGTTTGACAAATTTGATGATTTTTTTGATTTCATCTACGATGAGAATACCGACAAAGGTGATGTTATAAACGATATGTCTCAACAGATGAAAAGACAGCTTGTCTCAGAGAATTACGGTGAACGGTATATAGAAGCAGACGGAGCGTTTTATTATAATTCCGAATGTTTCACACAAATGTGTTCGCCGCAGAATGACGAAGAGGATAACTCTCCAGTGCTTGGGATGTGAGGTGGCTCGCGAAATAAATAGATAACGGACAGCTATAGAAAATGGCGGGAAACGCAGTGAGCGTTCCTGTCATTTCTGCTATCGGGCAAAAAATTAAAAAAATTTATTATGAACAGGAGAAAAAATAAATGCCAAATCATGTAGAAAACCATATATCGCTTCAGGGCGACAAGCAGAAAATCCGTGAAATGCTGGAAGCCATTCAAAACGATGAGTTTGGCGTCGGGACGATTGATTTTAACAAGATTATTCCCATGCCGGAGAGTCTGAATATTGAAGCAGGAAGCAGAACAGACAGAGGATTGAAAGCGTATCAGGACTTTATTGAAGTATATACGCTTGGCGGCACCATGAATATGGATGCCCTCAAAAGTATTCCGGTGAAAAGTGAAGAAACATTTTTACGCCAAAGAACGGATATCAGGCGAGATGAATGGGAGCTTGGAAAAACAGCGTGGCATAATATACAGCAATACGGCGCTCCGACTTGGTATGAATGGGCAATCAAATATTGGGATACCAAGTGGAACGCATACGGATACGACAAAAACCAAGATTACAGCAGCGGCAACACGATTAGCTTTCAGACGGCTTGGAGCGCACCCAATTCAGTCGTTGAAAAGCTTGCAGAGAACTATCCGGAGATAAGTTTCGAACACGAATGGGCTGACGAAGATATCGGACAAAACTGCGGCAGATACAGCTATCAAAACGGAGAACGGATTGAGGAATATTTCCCCGAAACCCAAAAAGAAGCCATTGAATTCGCCTGCCGGATATGGGACTACGATCCGCTTGATTTGGATTTGTGCATGAACGCCAATGCTACGAAATATATCAATATCGAAAATGAAGAATACCAGCAGATCGAGCTACTTGGTAAGCCTGCTCTGTTTACCAATGCCCGTTTGACGGATGAGGATATCCCTCAAGGGATGTACTGTTATCACCTTCGTCACAGTGATGACGGCGGCCGTTTCTGCTCGGTAGAACCAAAGGTCGGCGTGAATCATGGCGGCAGCGTTATCACAAAAGAGCCGATTGACTTCGGAGAACAGGGATATATCTCGTTTACGGAAGATACCGAGCCGAATTTTACAGGCGAGGAACAAACGCTTGGAGAATTTATAAAATCCGATACTCCGCAGGAAAGCGAGGTGATGAAACTGTGCTGAACTTTTAGATTGGGTTGCTACTCGGCGGCTGTATTGCAGGTGTGATTTTATGCTATGTGCAGGTGAATCGCGTCAGCGAATGTTGTCATGAAGTACAAAGGCTCAGGGAAAAACTGAATAACAGAGATTAAAAAAGAGGTCGTTTTGCGTGTATGGAATTCCGTACATGGAAAACGGCCCCGTTTGATTTCTGTGGGAATTCATACACGCAGACGCCTCCGCAAGGAGGTGATCAACAATTAACAGCTTTATGGCTTGGGTGGGCGGAAAGAAAGCCTTGAGGGACGAAATCCTTGCCCGATTTCCGATGGATTACAAGCGATATATCGAGGTGTTCGGCGGCGCGGGCTGGGTGCTGTTTCACAAACCGCCCGGCAACGATTTTGAAGTGTTCAATGATTTCAACGGCAATCTTGTCAATCTGTACCGTTGTGTGCGGGAACAGCCGAAAAAGCTCTGCAATGAGCTTCGGTATCTGCTCAACTCCCGTCTTGATTTTGAATATATGAAGCAGATGCTTCATTCACAGGCGGTTATGCCCGATGTGCGCAGAGCCGCCTATTACTACGCCCTCATACGCTACAGCTACGCAGCCGGAACCTCCACCTTCGGCAGCCAGCCCCACGCCATGTGGAACAACTTCCCACTGATAGAAGCGGCAGCAGGCAGATTGCAAAAGGTCGTCATAGAAAATAAGGACTGCAAGAAACTCATTACACAGTACGACCGACCGGAGAGCTTCTTCTACTGCGATCCGCCGTATTACGAAGCGGATCAGTACTATGAAGCGGTGTCCTCTGATGGTTTCGACCATCAGGGACTTGCCGAAGCGTTATTCGGCATCAAGGGCAGATTCCTGCTGTCATATAACGACTGCGAGTATATCCGAGAGCTTTATACCCGTCCCGGTATCGTGATCGAGGGAACAACAAGGCTTTCCAATATCGCACAGCGATATGACAACGGAAAACAGTACCCCGAATTGCTGATCTCCAATTATGACACCACCGAGCTTGCCCGTTCTTCGGTGCAGCTCACATTGTTTGACGAGATCAATATGCAGGAAATATTAAATGAAAGGATAATTTATAATGGAACGATATGAGTTTGAAATGATTCCCGTGCCGAGCGAGGCGCTGATTACCGCAGGCATTGTCCCCGGCGTGACCGTAGAAGCCTTTGCGGACGGCAGCCGCATTGTCATTCAGAAAGCGCCGGATGATGACTTCTGTGAAACCTTCAACGAGGACTGTGAAGGCTGTCCGTACTGCTGCCCCTGCTGCGGCGAATGCCTGAAAGAGCAGATGAACGAATGCTTCGGAGAGGATGGTGGCGATGAGTAAGCTGTACCGCGTTCTCGGCAAAAGAGGAAGAATCACAATTCCCTATGAAATCCGTCAGCGAGTGGGATTTGCCTATAACGATGTGCTGTCTTTCACCGAACAGGATGACCGCACGGTAATTGTCCGCCGCGAGAAAATCTGCGATAACTGCAAAGGAACACCGCCTGCCGTCAATAAGCAGCCGGACGGCATCACGCTGATGCAGTTTCTTGACGGTCTCTCCGCCGATGAGCAGAGAGCCGCCCTCATTCATTTGTCAGTAAGGTGGGCAGAAAAAGGCGGTGAAAAAAATGCCTAAAACGCTTCGTGTTCTGATGGTCGAGCCGCATGAGTCTCCCCATGAGCTGTTCATCACCGATCAGCTTGACGATTTACAGGCAACGGTCGGCGGCTTAATTGAGATCATCGGCAACGGTGACAGCACGCTGCTTGTCTGCAATGAAGAATCAAAATTAAATGGCATGGACGGCAACCGCCGCTTGAGCGGTGATGTGATTGCCGGCCCGTTTTTTGTAGTGGGTGAAGATGGTGAAAACTTCCGTTCCCTCACAGATGAAGAAATGCAGAAATATATGCAGCGTTTCGGAGAGATCGAGGATATCTCGCCGGAGGAAGTGAAAGAAAATATAGGTTACACATTTTACGCATGGTAGAAAGGAATTTACAAAATGAAAATAAAAGCACAAATTGACCGCTTTATCGGAAAGGACAACCGCGTCAAGGCATATGCCAGCGTAATTCTCGGCGGCGAATATGTGATCCGGGATATCGCCGTTATGGACAGCAAAAACGGACTGTTTGCAAGAATGCCGTATCGGTCATATAAAGATCGAAACGGCAATATGCAGTATTTAGATGTGGCGTTTGCGCTGAATGAAACCTCCCGCAACGCTGTCAGCGATGCAGTTTTGGAAGCATACGAGCAGCGGCTGCACATGGAGGAAGATGAGTCACAGGACTTTGAAGAGCAAGAGGAAAATGAAACTCCGGTTTTCGAGCAGAAATTGTGACTTTTTCAAAAAATTGCCCATTCTTGCTGGACATTTTACTTTTTATCCGTATCCTTGTAGTCAGAGGTGATATCTATGACAAACAAGAAAATATTCGCAGTCCTCCTTGCGGGCTTAATTCTTGTGAGCCTTGCGGGGTGTGCGTTTTCCGAACAACTGCAAGAAACGACGAAAGTGAATTCAACGCAGAACAGCACGGCAGATGTAACATCGGACAGAGAAGATAAAGATAATAGCGATGACATCACTGCCAAGAAGGATCAGCTGTCTCAAACAGCAGATTCAGCAAGCACAGAGAGTCAATCAGAAATACCGGCAGAAAAGAAAGAAGAATCTGCTGCACCGCCTGCCTCACAAACGGACAAACCCAAAAAGAATGATTCAGAAGTGAGCAGTGCTGCGGAAAGCAAACCAACCGAGCCAGAAAAATCAAATACACAGACCGGTAAACCGCAAAGTCCTCAAACAGATTCTAAAATACCGGAAACATCCACTTCTCAAACTAAACCGCCGTCAGAACCCGAACCAAACGAATCAACCAAAGAACCTGAACCAAGCGAGCCTGAATTTAATATTCAAGACTGGATTGATTTCGCACGAAGCTACGCAGAGGATATCGGATTGACGCTGAACAGCGAAGCAGTATGGTGCTCGGATGATCCAATTACCGCAAGTGCAAACAGCAAATATTTGCAGAGAGATTTATGCGGCACCCTTGATAAATATAAGCGGAACAGCGACATTACAGATGTATGGATATGGGCTGAGCAGCTGACAGAGTCCTCGTGGGCAATCTATATAGGCTATGCTTAAAAAAATATGAATAAAGACACATCGCAAAAACGATGTGTCTCAGACTGTAGACAAACCTATTCGGCAGAAAAAACTGCACAAATAAGTTTGCATAGAAATCGCTTATAATTTGTAGTAACTTCCCCGCGAAGTATAATTTTCATTCCACATTTTATAAAATATGGCAATGAGTCCAAAGAGCAGCGCCCTTTTGGCCGCTCTCCGCAGAGAGCGGAACTCAAGAGGGGAGAAAATAGCCCAGTGGGCTGTTTTCGATGGGAAACCTACGTCCGGGGTTTCTTCTTAGAAACTTCCGTATTTATGCATTCTGCCAGTAATGCATACCTTTGTCTACAGGCTGAAAGGAATCCGGCCGTTTCCGCCGGATTCCTTTGCTATTTATCGTTGGTATTTCGCCAGCAGCCGTTCCATATTCCCATGCAGGATCAGCTCCCGCTCCTCCCCCATCATCGGCACAAGCTGAAGCTTCTCCAATTCGTCCTGCGGGTTCCACATCGGGTAATCCGTGCCGAACAGCACGTGGTCCGCGCCGAAAATATCGATCAGCTCCCGTACCTGATGCGGCGTCAATATAAATTGGCTGCTGGAGGTATCCACATACACATTCTTGAGCGCAAGGCTTAACGCGCCGTTTTCCCATTCGGAATAGCCGCCGAAATGCGCCGCGATCACATCTAGCTTCGGGAACCGGTCGATCATTTTGGCCAGCCGCCAGGGCTTCGAATACTCCGTGCGGCTGTCGCCCGTATGTACCAGCAGCGGCATACGCCCCTCGATTGCCTCGTAGATCGGGAATGCCTTCTCATCGTCGATGTGGAATTGCTGAAAATCGGGGTGGAGCTTTACGCCGACAAGCCCCATTTGAATGGCTTCTTCCACTTGTTGTGAGATGCGGTCGCTATCCGGATGCAGCGCGGCAAAGCCGATCAGGCGGTCTGGATGGAGCCGCACCTGCCCTGCGATAAAGGCATTGATGGAATCGACCTGTTCTGCCTTTGTCGCCACAGAATGCACCACAAAGCGATCCACCCCATACTGATCGCCCCAGCGCAGGAGGTTTTCCACCGTGCCGTCCGCCGCCATGGAGTAGCCGTAAAAATGGCCGATGTTATCGGTCGCCTTGCGCGCAATTTTTTCCGGGAAGATATGCGCGTGTACATCAATGACCATAGGAACCCTTCCTTCTCAATGAAAACAAGCCTGATTGCCTTATTTGAGTGCCAGCTGCTCACCCTCGTCCTCTGCGCTGGGCAGCGCGCCTGCGGCAGGTAAATTCTTTGTGCGATAGCGGTGTGGCTTTGCAAACTCCCCTTCTCGATAATCCCGCACGCGCAGCAGCTTCTGGCCACGCTTGAGCGTCATCACGGCCACACCGATGGTATCCTTCGTCGTCTTTGGAGCAATCGCTCCCGTATGCAGCAGCAGCAACCGTCCTGCGCTCGACTGGAGCACCAGCTCGCAATCCTCGGCGATGAAGCGGGCGGCCACCAGCGGCGCTTTGTCGGAATAGGCCTTGACGAGCTTTTTGCGGTTCGTCTTCGTCTCATAGGCGGAGAGTTCCACCTTGGCGACCTTGCCGTTTTCAAAGAAGAAGAGCATAAAGCCGCTGTAATCCTTTGTCACAGCCATATAGATAACGCTCTCCCCTTCCTCCATCCCCAGCTTTGCGGGAATGAAATCGCCGAGGACGCTCGCCTTCGTATCATCAAAATCCGCAATCTTCGCCTTATAAACCTGGCAGCGGTTTGTAAAGAATAAAAGCTCGCGGCTGTTCGTTGACTCCATCGTCTGGGTGATCTCATCGCCATCCTTGCGCTTCTGCTCCCCGCTCATGCGAAGGGATAAGGGCGTAATCTTCTTGAAATAGCCGTCACGCGTCAGGAACAGATGCACCGGGTAATCCGGCGTCTCCTCCTCTTCCTCCTCGACGACCACATCCGCCGCATAGATCAGCTCGCTGCGGCGAGGCTGGCTGTATTTCTCGATGACGTCCCTCAGCTCGCCGATGATGATCTGCTGGATCTTCCGGCGGTGGGCCAGAATATCCTCCATCTCGGTAATCTCTCTTTCCAGGCGGTCGATATCCTCTGTCCGCTTCAAAATATACTCACGGTTTAAGTGGCGCAGCTTAATCTCCGCCACATATTCCGCCTGCGTCTCGTCGATCCCGAAGCCGATCATCAGGTTGGGGACAACTTCGCTCTCCTCCTCCGTCTGGCGAATGATCCGGATTGCCTTGTCGATATCCAGTAGGATTTTGGCAAGGCCCTGCAAGAGATGGAGCTTATCCTTGCTCTTGGTCAGGTCGTAGAAAGTGCGCCGCCTTACACATTCCACACGGAAGGCAATCCACTCGTTGAGCAGCTCCTTCACACCGAGCACGCGCGGTACGCCCGCGATCAGCACATTAAAATTGCAGGAGAAGGTATCCTCCAGAGGCGTGATCCGAAAGAGCTTCTGCATGAGCTTCTCCGGGTCTACGCCGCGCTTGAGATCGATGGTCAGCTTCATTCCGGAAAGGCCGGTTTCATCGCGCACATCGCTGATCTCGCGAATCACGCCGGCCTTGACGCGATCGATGATCTTATCGATGATCGCCTCGATCGTGGTCGTCGGCGGGATCTGGGTGACGTCGATGCAGTTGTTGGCTTTGTCGTACGCATATTTTGCGCGCACGCGGATGCCGCCGCGCCCGGTGCGGTAAATATTTTCCATCTCCGCGCGATCGTAGAGGATCAGGCCCCCGCCTGTGAAATCCGGCGCCTTGAGCGTATCAGCCACGTCATGCTCCTCATTCTGCATGAGCGCAATCGTCGTCTCGCAGACCTCCTTGAGGTTAAAGGGGCAGATAGAGCTCGCCATACCGACGGCGATGCCCGTATTCGCGTTGACCAAAATCGACGGGAAGGTAACCGGAAGCAGCGTCGGCTCCTTGAGCTTGCCGTCGTAATTATCGACGAAATCAACCGTATCCTTGTCGATATCGCGAAACAGCTCGTTACAGATCGGGTCGAGCTTTGCCTCTGTGTAACGGGAGGCGGCCCACTGCATATCGCGGGAATACGCCTTACCGAAATTGCCCTTGGAATCGACATACGGGTGCAGGAGCGCCTCATACCCGCGGGAAAGGCGGACCATGGTATCGTAGATCGCTGCATCGCCGTGCGGGTTGAGCTTCATCGTGCTGCCGACAATATTGGCCGATTTGGTCCGGGCACCGGTCAAAAGCCCCATCTTATACATCGTGTATAGAATTTTGCGGTGAGATGGCTTAAAGCCATCGATCTCCGGGATCGCGCGGGATAAAATCACGCTCATCGCATAGGGCATGTAGTTTGTCTCCAGTGTCTCTGTAATGCGCTGGTTGACCACCTCGCCTGCGCCCAGAATATGGGCGTTGACATTGACCTCTGGTTTTTTCTCAGTATTCTTTTTACCTTTTCTAGGAGCCATATGAAATGTCCATCCTTTCGCAGCCGGAAAGAAAGCGAACGATTTTGTCTACAGGATTGCCTGTTGCGTTAGCTTACGTCCGTCAAATCCAGATACAGGTGTCCGTTATCCGCAATATGCGTTTTGCGTGCCGCCAGATTGTTGCCCAGCAGCATATCGAACATCCGGGAAGTCTCCTCTGCCGCGTCCGGCTCGATTTTGATGAGCCTTCGCGTGGCGGGGTTCATCGTGGTGAGGTTCATCATGTCCGCGTCGTTTTCGCCAAGGCCCTTGGAGCGCTGGATATCCGGCTTGGGGCGGCAGTCGCCAAGCTCTGCGAGCACGTCGGCCTTTTCCTTCTCCGTATAGGCAAACCAAGTCTGCCCTTTATAATTGATCTCATACAGGGGCGATTCCGCGATGAATACTTTCCCCTCGTCGATGAGCGTCGGCATCAGGCGGTAGATCATCGTGAGCACCAGGGTACGGATTTGGAAGCCGTCCACATCCGCATCCGTGCAGATGATCACTTTATTCCAACGCAGCAAATCCAGATTGAAAGAGGAGAGCTCCTTGCTCGCCTTACTTCTGACCTCTACGCCGCAGCCGAGGATCTTAATCAGATCCGTAATGATCTCGCTTTTGAAAATCTTATCATATTCGCATTTCAGGCAGTTGAGGATTTTGCCGCGCAGCGGGATGATCGCCTGAAAATCGGGGTCGCGCGCCTGCTTGCAGGAGCCGAGCGCAGAATCGCCCTCCACGATGAACAGCTCCCGCTGCGCAACGTCCTTACTGCGGCAGTCGACGAACTTTGCCACGCGGTTGGTCATATCGTTGGAGCTTTGCAGCGTTTTTTTGAGATTTTGCCTTGTTGTCTCCGCCTTGATGCGGCTTCGCATATTGATGAGCACCTGCTCGGCGATCTTATCGGCTTCCAGGCGGTTCTCGATAAAATAGACCTCCAGCTGATGGCGCAGGAACTCCGTCATGGCCTCCTGGATGAATTTGTTGGTGATGGCCTTCTTCGTCTGGTTCTCATAGGAGGTCTGCGTGGAGAAGGAAGAAATGACGAGGATCAAGCAGTCCTCAACATCCTGAAAGCTTACCTTGCTGTCGCTCTTGAGATACTTGCCGTTTTGCTTGAGATAGGCGTCGATCTGGGAAACGAATGCGCTGCGCGCGGCCTTTTCCGGCGCACCGCCGTGCTCCAAAAAGCTCGAATTGTGAAAATATTCCTTAAGCTGCTTTTTATTAGAGAAGCAGAGCGCAGCGTTTATTTTCACTTTATAATCGGGCTTGTCCGCGCGATCGCGGCCCTTGCGCTCCGTCTGCCAGTACTGCACGCTGCTGAATGCATCTTCCCCGGCGAATTCCTTCACATAATCGGAAATGCCGTTTTCATAGAAATACTCGTAGGTATCAAAGCCCTTCTCCGTCTGATCCCGCAGGACAAAGCGCACCCCGGCATTCACGACAGACTGCCGCTTGATCGTTTCCTGATAATACTCCAGCGGCACGTTGATATCCGTGAAGACCTTCAAATCTGGCCGCCAACGGATGGTGGAGCCGGTATCTTTCTTTTGATACGGCTCCTTGACGAGCTCTCCTGCGGGCTCGCCATGCTCAAAATGTATTTGATAGCACCAGCCGTCCCGGTGCACCTCCGCATCCATATACTCCGAGGAATACTGCGTGGCGCAAAGCCCCAGGCCGTTAAGGCCGAGCGAATATTCATAGCTGCCGTCGCTGTCGTTGGTGTTGTATTTGCCGCCCGCATAGAGCTCGCAGAAAACGAGCTCCCAGTTGAACTTGCCTTCATTCTCATTGTAATCCATCGGAATGCCGCGGCCGAAATCCTGCACCTCGATGGAGCCGTTGATATAGCGGGTCACCACAATCTTGTCGCCGAAGCCCTCGCGTGCCTCGTCAATGGAGTTGGAGAGAATTTCGAAGATCGAGTGCTCGCAGCCCTCCAGCCCGTCCGAGCCAAAGATAACGGCCGGACGCTTGCGCACCCGGTCCGCCCCTTTGAGCGATGTAATATTTTCATTGCCATAGCTGGCCTTTTTTTTGGGCATGTAACTGGTCATCCTCTCGCGGAAAGAAGAAGCGTGTTCCATCCGGATCAAGCGCCGTATAAAAAAGCTTGCTTACAGTCTCCTCTTTCCTTTTCGGGAATATAAAAACAAAAATTTCCTTTTTCCAGAATACTACTTTACACGATATCTTGGGTCTGTGTCAAGGGTGAGGGCAAGATATCCGGCCAACGCGCTGGGAAAGATAAATAAATATCTGCAAAGGTTGTAAAAAAATGAAATTTCATGTTGCGGCATAGATACTACAAAAAGAGCCCGAACCACGCCAGCTGTCAGCGGTTTCAGGCTCTTTCAACATTCAAAAGAAATCAGTTGCCCTCAGGAGGCTGCTCATTCTCAATGGAATCCGAATTCTGTGCGGACGCCTGCGGAGCGTTCGGCTCCCCTTTCGAATCATCCTGCGGTTCAGAAGGCTCTGCGTCCTCAGCCATTGGTTCCATCGGAAGCGTATCGTTCGTCATGAGTTCCTTGAACAGGTCGCCATCCACCTTTTCATGATTGTAAAGATAATGGGCAACCTTATGCAGCTTATCCTGATGCTCCTCCAGAATCGAGCGGCAGCGGTTATAGGCGTTGACGATGATGCGGTTGATCTCCTCATCGATTTCGGAGGCTACATTCTCGGAATAATTTCGTGTATGGCTGAAATCGCGGCCGAGGAATACCTCGTCGTTCCCGGAGCCGAAGGCAATCGGGCCAAGCGTTTCGCTCATGCCGTATTTGGTGACCATCTTGCGCGCAATCTCCGTGGCGCGCTCAATATCGTTGGACGCGCCTGTAGAAATGTCGCCGAGGATCAGCGCTTCCGCCACACGGCCGCCCAACAGGACGACGAGCTCATCGAGCATATCGTTTTTGGAGGTATAGCTCTTATCCTCCTTCGGCATGGACATCGTATAGCCGCCCGCCATACCGCGCGGAATAATGGAAATCTGATGGACCGGATCCTGACTCGGCAGGAAGAAGGTTGCCACCGCGTGGCCCGCCTCATGGTAGGCGGTCAGTTTTTTCTCCTTGCTGCTCATCTTATGGGACTTCTTCTCCGTGCCGACGACGACCTTAATCGTCGCTTCCTCGATCTCTGTCATCGTGATCGCCTTCTGATTCCGGCGTGCGGCAAGCAGTGCTGCTTCATTCAGAAGATTCTCGAGGTCTGCGCCCGTAAATCCTACGGTGGAGCGCGCAATGACATTCAGATCGACATCCGGGGCCAATGGTTTTCCCTTGGCATGGACCTTCAGGATCGCCTCGCGGCCCTTGAGATCCGGATAGCCAACCGTGACCTGACGGTCAAACCGGCCGGGGCGCAGCAGCGCCGGGTCGAGGATATCCGGGCGGTTCGTCGCCGCAATAATGATGACGCCCTCATTTGCGCCGAAGCCGTCCATCTCAACCAGCAGCTGGTTCAACGTCTGCTCGCGCTCATCATGCCCGCCGCCCATGCCGGCGCCGCGATGACGGCCGACCGCGTCGATCTCATCGATGAAGATGATCGCCGGAGAATTCTTTTTGGCCTGTTCAAACAGATCGCGAACACGCGACGCGCCCACGCCGACATACATCTCTACGAAATCCGAGCCTGAAATCGAGAAAAACGGCACGTTTGCCTCGCCTGCCACCGCACGGGCCAAAAGCGTCTTACCTGTGCCGGGAGGGCCGACGAGCAATACGCCCTTCGGAATACGAGCTCCCAGATCGTTGAACTTACGCGGCTCCTTGAGGAATGCAACGATTTCGGAAAGCTCTTCCTTTTCCTCGTCCGCGCCCGCAACGTCTTCAAAGGTGGTTTTGCGCTTTTCGTCCTTAACTTGCTTGACGCGCGCCTTACCGAAGCTCATTGTCCGGTTGGTTTCGTTGGTCATCGTCTGATTCATGCGGCGCGTCATATAGACCAGACCGCCGATCAGCAGCACGATCATCAGCGCCGTCGGCAGGAGGCTTACCCACCAGGAATTGGCGCTCCCCGCCTCCATATCGTATTTAATGGGAGCGTCCGGATGCGCTTTATTGTAATCGCGCACGGACTCATGGACATCTTCAATGAACAGATTTGCATTGGGAACCGTGTATTTCTGCCACTCATTGCTTCCTTTGAGCTGGTATTCCAACACACGGCTGCTTAAATTAAAACGATAGGCGGTTACCTCGCCCTGATCAAAATACTGGACGATCTGATAATATTCCGTCTTCACCCGGTTCTGCGTCGTGGTAAAGAAAGACAATGCCAGAATCAATACGATCGGCAGCAATAAATACGGCAGGAAAACACGCCAGTTCCTTTTCTTATCCAAGTTAATCAATCACTCCTTCAGCTATCTTGCCCAAAACGGCAGATTTCATCAATGCAATCATTTACCGCCATAGACAAAAGGCTTCAGAACGCCCACATACGGAAGATTGCGATATTTTTCATCATAATCGAGGCCGTAGCCCACGACGAATTCATCCGGCACACACGCCCCCACATAATCCGCGGCCAAGTCGACCTGACGGCGCTCCGGCTTATCGAGCAGCGTGCAGATGCGAATGCTCTTCGGATTGCGGGCGGTTAAAATCTCGCGTATGTATTGAAGCGTCTTGCCACTGTCAAGAATGTCTTCTACGATCAGAAGGTCATATCCCTCAAGATTAATATCCAAATCCTTTACGATTTTGACGACGCCGCTCGTCTTCGTACCGGAGCCGTAGCTGGACACCGCCATAAAATCGATGCGGCATGGGATCGTAATGGCACGCATCAGATCCGCCATGAAGACAACGGAGCCTTTCAGGACGCTGATCATCAATAAATTTTTATCCCGGTAATCCTCGCTGATACTTGCCCCGAGCTCTTTTACGATGCCTGACAGTTTTTCCTCATCGAGAAGGATTCTTTCGATATCATCACGCACTATACTTTCCTCCCGCCGCTGATCATCAATATTCTTTTTGTCTTATCCGTGATGCAGACGCGTTCATCCACGCCAAAAAACGGGGTCCACACCGGCCCGGCCGCATCGCCCAAAACAGGCATGCCGCCACGCTTTTCCGGCGGAACCTCCAGCTCCTGAAACAAATTCTTAAAGGTTTTGGAACACCCTCTGCCAACTGGGTGCAGACGGTCTCCCGGCCTGCGCGGCCGTAAAATCAGGTTACCATGTATTCTATCATAATCCAAGCAATTCGCCAACCGGTGTTTATGAATTTTTTGTATCTTTACAAAATCTTTTTTGTAAACAAAAGAAAAAGACAGTGTTTCTTCCCCCAGTTTGCAAACCTGAGCGGCAGGCCATTGCTGAGGGACAACGGAAAAGGAGGCCTGTTGAAATCCCTTCTCTTCTCTTGGAAAGTCGATCACACCGCGCCAGACCCGAACGGCTATCCCGCCACTGACCTGTATGCTGCCATGTCCCTGCTCCAGCAGCCTTTCGATGGCCGTGATATGGCGATATTCAGGAGCGGAGCAGCCGCCTTCCGTTAGCATTTTCTCTATGATGCGAGAACGCAAAGCCTTTGGCTGGCTGAGAAGCCTTGCGGCATCATAACCGTTTTCCGTTCGGACCGTCTCCATAGATTGTACAGCAAGCTGTTCCAGCAGCATTTCATCGGCAGACAGGGTGTCGAGACAGCGGCGCACCGCCTCATGCACATTCGGATTGATCTCCCGCAGAACCGGCACGATATCTAATCGTACCCGATTACGCACATAGTCTCGGGATAGATTGGTACTGTCCGTGACATAGGAAATCCGACGCTCTGCGCAATATGCCTCGACCTCTCCCCTTGTGCAATCAATGAGCGGACGGATGATCCGCCCGCGCTTTGCCGGGATGCCACACAGGCCGTGTAACCCTGCACCGCGTGCGAAATGCATCAGGAAGGTTTCAAGCTGGTCGTCGAGCGTATGTGCCGTGGCAATCAACGCCTTCTCATCGAGAGATTCCAAAAATGCGTAGCGAAGCCGCCGACCGCATGCCTCGATCCCCTCGCCTGTCCGGGCCGCCTCCCGTGCTACATCCGTATGCAGTACATGAAAGGGAATCCCGAATTGCCGACAGGTATCGCGCACAAGCGCTTCATCCCGGTCCGCTTCCTCACCCCGCAGGCCGTGGTTGATATGGGCGGCAGAAAGCGTCAGATGAAATTCCTCGCGGATTTCATCCAGAAAAAAGAGCAGCGCCATCGAGTCTGCGCCCCCGGAGACAGCGGCAATGACCGCCGCGCCGGGAGTCAGCAGCTGATGACGCTGAATCGTTTCAAGAGCCTTACATTTCATCACGGTTTCTCTCCAAGGTGGTAAACATCGTATAATCTGGATTCCAGCCAAGCTCTACCGTCTCCACAGGGCCGTGGCGGTTCTTGGCGACAATGACCTCCGTAATATTGGCATTGACCTCTTCCGGCGGATTGTCATCCTTATAATAATCTTCGCGGTACAGCATCATAACGATATCCGCATCCTGCTCAATGGAGCCGGATTCACGCAGGTCGGAAAGCTGCGGGCGGTGCGATTTGCCACGCCCTTCGGTCCCACGGGCAAGCTGTGCAAGCGTGATGACCGGGACGTTAACGTCTTTGGCCATCAGCTTCAGATTTCGCGTGATATCGGAGACCTCCTGCACACGGTTTTCGGTACGTTTTCCGGACTGCATGAGCTGCAAATAGTCGATGACCACGCAGTCCACGTCGCGCATGCGGCGCACACGCGCTTTCATCTCCGGCACGGTGATGCTGGAGGTATCGTCCACATAGAGGTCACAGTCGTTTAAAACAACGGTTGCCGCACCCAGGCGGCTCCACTCGTCGTCTGTAAGCTGGCCGGTGCGCATCTTCTGGCTGCCGACGCGCGCCTCACTTGAGAGAAGCCGCTGCGCGAGCTGCTCCTTAGTCATCTCAAGGGAGAAGAACAGAACCTTCTTTTTTGCCTTGAGCGCCACATTGCGCGCGATATTGAGCGCAAAGCTCGTTTTACCCATGGCAGGGCGGGCGCCCACGATGATGAGGTCGGATTTATTCAGGCCGGAAATCACGCGATCCAGATCGGAAAAGCCAGTGGTGAAACCCATGTACTGCTCCCGGTCCGGAGAGCTCAGCTTATAAAGCCTGTCGTACACCTCATTGACGATCACATCGCTCAGGCGGGATGGACCGACTGTATTTTTCCCCTGACGGATATCGTAAATACGCTGTTCGGCAGCATCCAGCAGCAAATCTGCGTCCGCCTCTTCTGTTGTGGCGGATTGAATGATTTCGCGGGAGACATTGATGAGCGTACGCATGTAAAACTTTTCGCGCACGATGCGGGCATACGCTTCCACATTCGCAGTGGACGGCACCGCCTGCGCAAGCTGGAACAGGTACGTTTTGCCGCCCGCGTCGTCATAGACGTTGTCTTTCTTCAGCTGGTCGAGCACCAGCAACGGGTCGATCTTCCCACCCATCGCGTCGATATTGACCATAATGCCAAAAATCGCCTGATGCTGCGGTAGATAGAAATATTCTCCCTTGACTAGCATCAGCACCTGCGGCATACAGGCCGGGTCAATCAGAATGGATCCCAGCACAGCCTGCTCCGCTTCGAGACTGAACGGCATTTTGATGCCGTCAAAGCTCGAAAGTGCATTGATTTCATCCATGCTTTTGACCATTCCTTTCCGTTCTTTCGACAATACGGATTTTATTCGCCCACCATCACATATAGCTTGGCGGAAACGCCGTTATACAGCTTGATTTCCACCGGATATGTGCCGTAATTCTTGATATCCTCAACTGTAATTTTACGCTTGTCGACCTGAATGCCAAATTCCTTGGCGATCAGTTCTGCAATTTCCTTTGAGGTGACGGAGCCGAACAGCCGCCCGTTTTGGCCAGCGTTGGCAGTCAGCTTCAGCGTTTTTCCCTCCAGCCTGGCGGCCGATTCCTTCGCCTTTGCCGTTTCGGTAGCGATCCGGTAGCTCTCCGCCTCCTGGCGGTTTTTCAGCTCGCTCAACGCCTGCTTGTTCGCTTCCATTGCAAGGCCGCGCGGGAAAAGGAAATTGCGGGCGTACCCATCCGAGGTTTTTACCATCTCGCCTTTTTTTCCAAGGCCCTTTACATCCTGTTTTAAAATGACATTCATTCTCATGATCATCCTTTCCATGCGAGGTTAAAGTTTGGGGCGGTTTCACGAAGCCGAATTTCGACCTGCCTTTCCGACTGAAAAACAGAAACTTTCATATAGAAAGCAAGCTCTGATTTTTGAAACGATTTATGTTTCAAACTTGATTTTTCTCTGCTTGTTCATCCAGATTGTCCGCCGACGTACTCATCTGTGCGTAAAACTGATCGATCACCTGTAGAAGGCGTACCTTTGCATCACTGACCGTGATATTCTTCAGCTGTGCGGCCGCCATGGTCTGATGACCGCCGCCGCCGAGCATTTCCATCATCAACTGGACATTCATCGCGCCCATGGAACGAGCGGAAATATTGACGATATCTCCGGTCCGGTAAAGGACGTAGGAGGACTGGATTCCGCTGATATTCAGCAGCTCATCTGCCGCCTGCGAGGCAATGATGCGGATATCCTCCGATTCGATATCGGCAATCGCGATCGCACAGCTGCGATAGGTATCAAAGCTGGCGGTTACAGCATTGCGCAACTGATAATCCTCCATACTGTTGGAAAACAGCTGCTTGACACGCACCGTATCCGCACCGCGGCCGCGCAGATAAGCCGCCGCTTCAAAGGTGTGCACCCCAGTGCGCAGAACAAAATTGCGCGTATCCAGCATAATCCCCGCAAGCAGTGCCTCCGCCTGTAGCTTATCAATAAACGGCTTGTTGCTCATATAAGGCAGCAGCTCCGTTACCATCTCAGAGGCGGAGGAAGCCGTCGGTTCATGATAAAAAATCACCGCGTTATCAATAAAATTGACCGTTTTGCGATGATGGTCGATGACAATAACCGTGTTGATCTTTTCCAGCAGCGGCGGATATTCCACAAAATCCGGACGATGCGTATCCACCACCACGAGCAGTGTCCGCTTTCCGATCAGCTGTAAAGCGTCCCCGGGTTCAATCATGAAATCCCGCATGCCACCTTCATCCAGCTGGCTGGTCAGCGCCTTTGCCAACGACTTACCGCGCGACATCACGATATAGGCCGGCTTTTTGAAAAAATGCGCTGCACTCCACACGCCGACTGCAGCGCCCAACGCGTCCAGATCGGCAAACCGGTGGCCCATAATCAAAATCGTGTCGCTGCCCTCAAAGAGCTCCGCAATAGCAGAGGCAACAATCCGAGTGCGCACCTTAGTCTGCTTTTCGACACTTTGGGATACGCCGCCGTAGAAGGTAAACTGCCCATGCGTATTGACCGCCGCCTGATCGCCGCCGCGGCCAAGCGCCATATCAAGCGCCTGTCTCGCTGCGTCTTCGCATTCACGCAGGCTGTCACCTCGCCCCACGCCGATCGAAAGCGTAACGCCTGTCAGTTCCTCATATGTATAGGCCCTGACGCTGTCCAATACGTTAAATCGCTGCTGCATCATCGTCTGAAGGGCGCGCTCCTCTACAATCATCATATAGCGGCTGTTGTCATATTTGCGCATGATACAGTCAAACTGGGAGGACCAGGTCTCAATAATTTTTTCCACGCCGCCAGTCAGCGCCGCTTTCTCGCTGTCCCGCAGGCCATGGGCGATTTCATCCAGGCTGTCCATCGCCACCAGCAAAACCGCCGGACGGCTGGACTGATATTCTTCCGCCTGCTTTTTCAGCTGCGTATCGTCTATGAAATAAAGGACGGCCGCTGCATCGCTGCGCTCGGAAAGACGGTTGGCATAGACAGTATACCGCAGCCCGTCATATTCCACAGGGACGCTGTCCTGCGCAAGAAGCTCCTCCACCGGGATGCCCGAGGTAAACTGGCTTGCACGCGCATCCTCCAGCTTTTTGCCGCCCAAAACACGGGTGCGGAAGAGCTCATTATACCAGAGCACCCGTCCCCCGCTGTCGACCGCAAGCAATGGCAGCGGAAAGGTCTGCGCTGACTCCTGATCGGAAAAAGAGAGGGAATTGGTAATCTGCAGCACGGTTTTCTTCACCCTGCGTCCATGAAAATACAAACGCAGCAATTCAAACGCCAGGCCGCCAAACAGGAAAAGCAGCTCCGCTGTGGCCAACTGCCATGAAAATGCAAAGGTAACACCCGCAAAAATCAGGCACACGCCCAGCGAAATCACAGCAACCGGATAGGTTTTCCACAGATTCTTCATCCAATCCCCCCTAAATCCACAAATTGATTTTCGTTTTTATACTTCCATCAGAATTGGCAGGATCATGGGGCTGCGCTTTGTACGCTCATACATCAAATGAGATACCTCGTCACGCAGCTTCAGCTTGATGGAGCTCCAGTCGTGCACGTGATGCACCGCGCAGTCCTCCAGAATACGCTGCGCTACCTTGCAGGCATCTTCAATGAGTTCTTCCGATTCGCGCACATAGACAAATCCGCGTGATACCACGTCCGGACCAGAAAGGATCTCGCCTGTTTTGCTCTCGATCGTGGCCACAACGATAATCAGGCCGTCCTGCGCCAGATGCTTTCTGTCGCGCAGAACGATGCTTCCCACGTCTCCCACGCCGTAACCATCCACGAAAACACGTCCGGACGGGACATTGCCGCTGACGCGGAATTCTTTTTCAGAGATTGACACCTCTACGCCGTTATCTGCAATCAGAATATTTTTCGGATTCATCCCCATGCTGAGTGCCAACCCCGCATGTTTATTCAGATGCTTCTGCTCGCCATGGACTGGAATAAAATACTTCGGCTTGATGATGCCGAGCATGAGCTTCTGCTCCTCCTGACAGGCGTGGCCGGATACATGGACGTCATACATTTTTTCGTAGACGACCTCCGCCCCCAGCTTCATCAGCTCATTGACCACCTTGCTGACGGTTTTTTCATTGCCGGGGATCGGATTTGCAGAAATGATGACGCAGTCGTTTGGGCAAATTGAGACCTTGCGATGATCGGAAAACGCCATACGGGTCAATGCGGACATGGGTTCGCCCTGGCTGCCTGTCGTAATGATTACCATCTGCTCCGCCGGATACCGGTTGACCATATCAATGCTCACAAGCAACCCATCCGGCACGTGCAGATAGCCGAGCCCCGTGCCGATGGCCACCACATTTTCCAAGCTGCGGCCGGACAGCGCTACCTTACGGCCCAGGCTCTGTGCCACATCGATGATCTGCTGGACGCGGTGGATATTGGAGGCAAACGTCGCAACAATCAAACGGCGGTTCCCTGCCTTGGCAAAAAGGCGCTCAAACGATTCGCCCACCTTCCGCTCACTCTCTGTATAGCCAGGACGCTCCGCATTGGTCGAATCGGACAGCAGGCACAGTACACCTTCTCTGCCGATCTCCGCAAAACGCGCAAGATCGATCATTTCGCCATCGATCGGAGTCGTGTCGATTTTAAAGTCGCCTGTCTGCACAATGGTTCCCGCCTTGCAGCGAATCGCCAGCGCAACCGCATCGGGAATGGAATGGTTAACATGGATCAGCTCCACGTCAAAGCCGCCGAACGGGATATGATCACCGGGCTTAACCACATTCAGGCTGGTGGTGTTTAAAAGGCCGTGTTCCTTGAATTTTCCCTGAATCAGCCCGATCGTCAAACGGGTGGCATAGATCGGAATATTCAGCGTTTTCATCAGATAGGCGAGGCCACCGATATGATCCTCATGCCCGTGCGTGATCACGATACCGCGGATTTTATCGGCATTGCGCTCAAGATAGGTAAAATCCGGGATGACGAGATCGACACCCGGCATATCCTGATCCGGAAAGGCCAGTCCGCAATCCACCAGGAACATATCGTCCCCGTATTCATAGAGCGTCATATTCTTCCCGACCTCGTTCAAGCCGCCGAGAAAGGCGATCTTGACCGGCGCGATCTTTTTAACCGCCTGCTGTCTTTTCCGGCTTTGATAATACCGCCGTTCCGCAGAGGCCGGTTTTTTCCCGCGCACGCTTGCATCAATAATTTTATCCTTCGGCTCCTTTGGCGCCTTTTGTGTTTTCGATTCCTTTGTTTCATTTTTGGGGTTGGGCATTCCATCTACTCCTTCTGTTTCTTTATTTTCACGCAGCGCAGTGTGGATCGTGGAAACAGACAATTGAACTTAGCACAAAGCGATTCTGTCCGCTTCATAAAAATCGATTTGGATAAAAACAACCGAAGCCTCTGCCATTTCACAAACGTCAGAGGAGGTCTTCTGCTTCGGCAATTACAGAATTTCTGCTGTGTCGTTTCCTATTCCGATCATCTGGACTGTTTATAAAACCCGCCTTGCCATACCGCAGGCGGGATATGAATCAAGGTCACAATTGTTATTATGAATCTACTCGTTTCGAAGCGCAACGAGTAACAAAGCACAAGCAGCCGCTTCCACATCCATCGAAAAGCTTCACAGCGTTTCCTCATAGAAAAGCGATCGGCTGCATTTTTATGTTTGCGGTGCCCTTTTGACACCGCCGCGCAATTGATCCATTGTTGTACAAATTGCCATTCCCGTTCAAGTATTCACAAATCCGTTATACTGCTGAAAAAATTTTTCAGGCAGCACATGCACTATTTCTAATATTTTACTCCGCCTCGGTCTCTCTGTCAAGTGACGCACCGTGTTTGAGCTCTTTCTCGATCTCTGCACAAAGCTCTTTTGCTGCTTCCATATTCGCGGCCTCAGCCACCAGACGAAGCTTTTTTCCGCTATGGGACGGTGTGATGAGAAGGCTTCCTTCCCCTCTGCTCAGCGTGATTCCCTCCTCGGCGTTTGCAACCTCTTCGCCCTGCGCGGAAAAGAAATCAGCCAAGCGCGAGGGCAACATATCGACCTCCACGATCTGCCGCGCAACAGAGAAATCGGGAAGCTCTGACAGCAGATGTGAAAGGGATACGCCGCGCTCCTTCATAATTGCCAGGAGCTTGACCGCCATAAATAGGCCGTCGCGCACCCATAGCTGTGAGGCGCTTACCGTCCGAGCCCGCGCGTCGCTGTTGTCCGCAGGGCTGATCAGATAGCGCAGGACCTTGCGCTCATAGCCTTGCGCAATGGTATTGAGCAGGCGCGGCGCATCATAGGGCAGCGCAACGTCATGGCCGCTCTGCAATTCATACAGAGTGCAAACCGCGAGCAAGCGGTCAAAATCCACGAGCCCTGTTTCAGACGTACTGACGCTCAATCTGGTCCCATGGCGGTTAACGTGGAGCACCATCTCCCCCTCTCTACACTCGAGACGCCCCAGACAGTCGCCCAGCAGCATGGTAATCCTGTCATTTGCGCACTGCACGCGGGCGCTCTGGCCCAAAAGGCCCGCCGGTGCCGTCCTGCACAGCTCCTGCTGATACATCATCTGAATGCTGCTCATATCGGAGACATCCCGGCAGCTTTCGCTGCCGCAGCGATTGAACTCGCCCTTTGCAAACCGCGCTTCGATTTCCCGCTCCAGCGCACGGGAAATCGGCAGCCCGCCTTCTCCGCAGATATGGATACCCGCTTTCTCACCGCCAGTGATGAAAAGCCCAACGCCAAGCCCACAAAAGGACGTGAAGAAAGAAAGCTGTGCTTCAAAACATTCCCCGAAATTCCAGACATGGCTGCCCACGGACAGCAGCCCGGACATCACGCCAAAGGCAAGCGCCTGCGCACCCTTCTGAGCATCGCAGGCAATTCCTACCCGTTTGCCTGCCTTGCTGCTCCCAATGGAGGCGCCAATGCGAGCGGCAATCTCCGCCGTTATCTCAATGCCACTTTCTCCGCTGATGCCGCCATCATCAAAAATTTCATGCCGGACGCCTCCGTACTTTACATTTTCAGACACGACTGCCGCATCCCCAACGGTTTTGCCAGGCCAGACCAGCACATCCGGACGCACGCTCGCACCTGCTCCAATGATCGCCTGTGTCCCCGCAGCACTGCCCTCAAACATGGATCCTCCACGTTTGACCGAAGCGCCGGAACACAGAATCGCGCCTGTAAGCGTTGCGTCAGCGGCCAGATAGGCGCTTTCCAGCATAACGGAAAAACGGGCTTTTGCGTTTGGTCCAATAAAGCAGTGATCATCAATCGCACAATCCGGACCGATCTGTGCGCCCTGGGCAATCTCAACATTCTCTCCGATATAGACGGGCGGAATCAGATGGAAATCCCCTTTCGGCAGCTCACCCTTCGCGAAAACGCCCTGCGCAATCTGCGGCGCCAGACGCACCTTTACTTTGCCTGCCAGCAAATCCCGCTGGCATTGCAGATAGGCACGCAGATCGCCAATATCACACCAGTAGCCCTCTGCCTGATATCCGTAAAGCGGCATATCGCGCCGCATCATCTCTGGGAAGAGATCTTTCGCAAAATCAAAAGGACGTCCTTCCGGCACAAGCTCGAGACAGGCGGGATTTACAATATAAATGCCTGTATTTGCCAGATTGGAAACCGCCTGTCCCCAGCCCGGTTTTTCAATGAAGCCCTCCACCCGGCCTTCCCGGTCAAGCCGGACAAGCCCGTATTCGCGCGGATCCTCCACCTGTGTGGTGACAAGGGTTGCCTGCGCCCCGGAAGCCTTGTGAAAAAGCACTGCTTTGCTCAATTCATAATCGCACAAGGCATCTCCGCTGATGACCAGAAACGGTTCTTGAAAGCCGCGCGCTGCATTTTTGACGCCACCTGCTGTTCCCAATGGGATTTCTTCCTCAATGAAATGAAGCTTCATACCGCAGTAAGCGCCCTTGTCAAAATAGGAGGTAATAGCCTGCGGCAGATATTTCAGCGTCAGATATACCTCGTCCACCCCATTATGAGCAAGCAAATCCAGAATATAGCACAGCACGGGACGGCCGCACAAGCGCGCCATCGGTTTTGGAATATTACAGGTCAGGGGCCTGAGTCTTGTTCCCTCTCCGCCGGCCATGACAACTGCTTTCATGAAAAAGTCCTCTCCTCCGGAAAACCACATCCAAACGGTGTGTCTTTTCCATCCATTTTTCATTAGTATGGACATAAAAGGATCGGAATAACCAAAGAAGGAGGACAAAGAATCAAATTCTCCTTGTATACAAAATCCCCGCATGCTAAAATATTGAAAAATTGACGTTCCTCCGGGACTGATGTATTCTATCAAGGAGAAACATAGAAGGAGTTGTATCATGCAGACAGGACTTGACCTCGTGGAGATATTTACAGACGGCGCCTGCTCCGGCAATCCGGGCCCTGGCGGTTGGGGGACGATCCTGCGCTGCCGCGGAGCCGAGAAGGAGCTCTCAGGCGGCGAAAGGGAAACGACCAACAACCGCATGGAGCTGACTGCTGTAATTGAAGGGCTGAAGGCTCTCAAAAAGCGCTGCCATGTGAAAATTTATACAGATTCGCAATATGTCGCCAATGCAATTACCAAAGGCTGGGCAATGAGCTGGCGCCGCAACGGCTGGCGGAAAGCGGATAAGAAGCCGGCGCTCAATGCAGAATTGTGGGAGGTGCTGCTAAAGCTGCTGGAAACACAGGATTATGAAATCATCTGGATCAAAGGTCACGCCGGACATCCGGAAAATGAACGCTGCGATCAGCTGGCGGTAGCACAGTCGCAAAAATACCATTGAATCTGGTTAGCATCGGTCAGCGTCGTCCGGCAGAGGCCCTCGGCATCGACCTCAAAATCGTTGTGATTTTGTATCAATAAAGTTGACACCCTATTCTCAAGATTTATGTATATCATCAAGAGGATAAGGAGGAAGCAACAATGGCAGAAAAGGTTGTGACACTGGAGCCGAGCGTATCCATATTCCCGAAGGCTATCTGATCGTCAACGGCAAGGGGAACAAGCAACGCATGGTTCCGATTGGCTTGCAGAGCAAGCGGGCCCTGCTCCGGTATCTTTCCCGCCTGCCTCCCCTGCCGGAGCGCACGCCTTTATTCGTAACAGACACCTTGATTCCCCTGAAACAGGATGCCGTGAAGGACCTTTTCCGCAAGCTGAAAAGAAGGGCAAATATCCCCCGTTTGAAACCTCACCTTTTGCGCCACACCTTCGCAACTAGGTACTTGGAGAACGGCGGGGACATTTACAGCCTTCAGCAAATTCTTGGCCATACGTCGCTTGAAATGGTCAAGCGGTATGTGCACTTGATTCCTTCAAAATTGGCAGTCAATTTTCATTCTTACAGCCCGCTGGATAACCTCATGAAACGATAGAAAAAGGGCGCAGATACAAGCTTTCTCTCGTATCTGCACCCTTCTGGTGATCCATCGGAGATTCGAACTCCGGACACCTTGATTAAAAGCAGTGATTTGTTGAAACTATG
>DCJV01000032.1:0-18719 GCA_002320555.1 Ruminococcaceae bacterium UBA1691
TACTCGCTGCGCTCGTAATAAAAACGACAACGGGACAGGTATCATACCTGTCCCGTTATCGTGGATGTGGGGTGTGAAAGAGAAAAGATATGGTCAGTATTTTGCGCTGTTCCTCAGCGCGGAGCATCTATTCCAAAACGCAAAATTGCGTTATTGGTGAAAGTTAGGCGCTATCTGAGCAGGAACGAATGACGGTCTCGCCGTTTTTGGGAATCCGAACGATATATTCAATATACTCGTCTGTTTCATTGCGGGAAGAGGCAGCTGAAATTCCGGCTCGTTTCATCGTATCGACTGCGTGATTCAGCGTATTAACAAAAAGACGCACATCTTTGAAAAGCTTGATTGGCGCTTTCTTGCCCTTTTTTTCCGAAACCGGCTTTTGCAAAAGTTGATCGATCAACTTTTCGCTTTGTGCAACATTCAGCTTTTCATCAATAATCCGGGAGAGAGCCTCTTCCATCTGCGCTGCTGTCTCCAATCGGAGCAGGGTGCGTGCATGGCGTTCCGTCAGCTGTTCCCGCTCCAGCGTAAGCCGGATGCTCTCCGGGAGCCTTAACAGACGAAGCTTATTGGACAGAGTAGACTGTGCCATTCCAAGCTTCCGAGCGGCTTCCTCCTGGCTGAGGCCATAAACACGCATCAATTTTTGAATGGCGTCGGCTTCTTCAAAAAAGCTGAGATCCTGGCGCTGCAGATTTTCCAGCAGAGAGAAGAGCGCTGTTTTTCGGTCATCTGCGTTGATCAGGATACAGGGAATATGCGTCAGGCCTGCCAAACGAGCTGCACGCAGGCGCCGTTCTCCGGCAATTAATTCATAACCACCGGGAATGGTTCTGACCGTGACCGGCTGGAGGATTCCGTTTGCCCGGATGCTCTGCGCCAGATTTGCGAGCTCTTGACGATCAAAATGGCGGCGTGGCTGCGTGGGATTCGGCATGATCTCCTGTTCCGGGATCATGAGAATATTGCCTCCAGATTTCGGTTTCGGTGGGGACTTCTTTAAAAGGGGCATGAAAAAACCTCCTTCCTGATTGGGCTTGTCCGTCTTTACAAGTTAAGCTTATCAGGGAGGAGGGAAAAAGTCCAGTTTTTTCGATCGTGGAAAACTTTCTAAATCTTTCCCTTTTCGTTTTTATACCAGCGGCTTTTTTACGATCTGAGCAGAAGGGCGAGGATATTTTGGCGAAGTATGCGATATTTTTCTGATGATGGGAAGGCTGCGTCCACCGCCGGCTTCAATTTCATAGCGTTCCAGACACTCCAGCTTTCCGCCTAAAAGCGAGATTGCAGTTTGCGCGCAGGCCAACTCTGGATCAATCTCCGCCGACTTCAAAGGCGTAAACAATCCGCCGAGTTTTGCAAACGGCAGGCAATATTCGCTCAGATCGCGCAAGTTGGAAACAGCTCGCGCCGTGACAAGATCAAATTGCTCACGATAGGCAGATCGCTGCCCTGCCTCCTCGGCACGCATATGGAGCGTTTCCGCCTGCAGGCCAAGCGAAGAGAGGACATCTTCCAAAAAAAGAAGCTTTTTTTTGGTACTGTCCAGAAGCGTCAGCTGCAGATCTGGCCGCGCGATCAGAAGCGCAACGCCAGGAAAACCCGCACCGGTGCCAACATCGATCACCTTCGCTTCTTGTTGAGGCGAGACGAAAGAAAGAAGCGCAAGGCTATCGATAAAATGCTTGGTCACAATACCGTCCGGATCCTTGATTGCCGTTAGATTGATCTTCTGGTTCCATTCAATGAGAAGGGAGGCATAGGAATCAAAGCGGGAAAGCGCCGTCTCATCCAAAATAATATTCCATTTAGCAGCACCGGTCCGTAATTTCTCGGTATCGATTGTCATATCGGATCGCATTCCTTTCCTGTTAGTGCTGAATCCCTCTCTCTGCGCTTTTGTGCTGCGGCCAGATAGATCAAAAGCACAGAGATGTCTGCGGGGCTGACGCCGGAGATGCGGGAGGCCTGCCCGACATTTTCCGGGCGGATTTTTTGGAGCTTTTCCTGCGCTTCTTTCCGTAGGCCGGTAATGGCTGGATAATCGATTCCCTCAGGGAGCTTTTTTCCCTCCAAGCGGCGCATCTCATCGATCTGTGCCTGCTGCCGCTTGATATAACCCTCATATTTCAAATCGATTTCAACCTGCTCAAAAATCTCATCCGGAAGAGGGGGGCGGGAGGAATCAAAGGGTTTGAGCAGTGCATAACTGAGCTGCGGCCGTTTCAAAAGCTCGCTCAAACGAATACCAGTTTGCAGGGGAGATGTTTCACGTGAAACAAGAAGTTCGTTGAGCGCAGTAGAAGGCGAAAAAATCGTTTCCATTGCGCGTTTCCGCTCCGACTCAATCAAAGCGCGCTTTTGTAGAAAGCTTTGCCAGCGATCCTCATCGATTAGGCCGAGCTCATGCCCGAGCGGCGTGAGACGCAGGTCGGCATTATCCTGCCGCAGAATCAAGCGGTATTCGGAACGGGAGGTCATCATGCGGTAGGGATCCGAGCAGCCCTTTGTGACAAGATCGTCGATTAATGTGCCAATATAGGAGGAAGCGCGATCCAGCGTAAAAGGTGATTTCCCCTGTACCTTACGCGCGGCGTTGATGCCCGCAACCAGCCCCTGCGCTGCTGCCTCCTCGTATCCGCTCGAGCCGTTGAACTGTCCGGCGCCGTAAAGCCCTTCCAGATCAAGAAATTCCAGTGTCGGCCGTAGAGCAAGCGGATCCACACAGTCGTATTCGATTGCATAGGCGCTACGCATCACCTCACAATGAGTCAATCCTGGGATACTGTGCAAAAATTTTAGCTGGACGTCCTCTGGAAGGGAAGAGGACAGCCCCTGTAGATAGAGCTCTTCCGTTTCTGCGCCGCAGGGCTCAATGAAAATCTGATGGCGTTCTTTATCGGCAAAGCGGACGATTTTGTCCTCAATACTGGGACAATAGCGTGGACCGACACCTTCGATCTTTCCGCCGTATAAGGGGGAGCGATGCAGATTATCCAGGATGATCTGCTTTGTCTGAAGATTTGTATAGGTGATATAGCAGAGCTCCCGATTTTCAATGGGCTGCTCTGTAGTAAAGGAAAAGGGGACTGTATGTTCATCGCCCGGCTGGGGCTCCAAATGATCAAAATCGACGCTCCTGCGGTTGACGCGGGCTGGAGTACCGGTTTTAAAGCGCCGGGTTGGAATGCCAAGTTCTTTTAATGATTTGGCCAGTTCCGTTGCGGGGAACATCCCGTCCGGTCCGCTTTCATAGGAGCAGTCACCCACATAGACACGCCCAGCCAGAAAGGTTCCCGTTGCCAGAATGACGGTTTTGGCGTGATAGACGGCTTCCAGCCGTGTTTTGAGCTCCCAGATCGCGGGCTTTCCCACATGAGGAGTGGCTCTGGCCAGGGAAACGATCTCCGCCTGCTTTAAAAATAAATTCTCCTGCTGTTCCAGACGGTGCTTCATATAAGCGGTATAGGCGCGCCGGTCAATCTGTGCGCGCAGGCTGTGAACGGCAGGCCCTTTTCCAACGTTGAGCATCCGGCTCTGCAGGGTATTCGCATCCGCCGCACGCCCCATTTCGCCGCCCAGCGCATCGATCTCGCGCACCAGATGACCTTTTGAGGTGCCGCCGATGGAGGGGTTACAGGCCATATTACCCACCCAATCCAGATTGATGGTAAAGACCACGGTCCGGCATCCAAGCCTTGCTGCGGCGAGGCCCGCCTCGATTCCGGCGTGGCCGGCGCCGATAATGGCGACATCAAAGGTATCTGCAAAATATTCCAAACTAATTCCTCCATAAAAGGAAAATTATAATATATCATTTGCCGACGCAAAAAGTGGAGAAAACCTCGTCGACAATCGCCTCGTTTGCCTTTTCCCCGGTCAGCTCCAGAAGAGCGGAAAGTGCGCTGTCTATACAGACGGTAACGGCATCGAGTGTCATTCCCATTTGGATCGCCTCGAGAGCCTGATCCAGGCCATCAAGGGCCTGACGGCAGCAATCCCGCTGGCGTTCCGTGGCGAGTAGGGGAGCAGCGGGATCGAAATCCTGCGTCCCCAGCACGCGCGCAGCAGCTTCGCAGAGCGCGCCATATCCTTCGCCCTGCGCGGCGGAGAGGAAGACGGTTTGCGCAACAGCGGCCTCTACTTGCCGTGCATCTAATCGCTGCGTAAGATCTGATTTATTGATGATTGCTATACAGGGCCGGTTTTGGCAGGCCTCCAGCAGCCGAAAATCCTCTTCATCCAAGGGCTCGCTGGCATCAAACACAGCGAGAATCAGCTGGGCGCGCTCCAGACGCTCTCGCGCACGGGAAACGCCGATGCGCTCCACCGGATCGTCCGTTTCCCGCAGGCCAGCCGTGTCGGCCAGATGCAGGACAAGGTCACCTAAGCGGACTGTCTCCTCTACAATATCGCGGGTCGTGCCAGCTTGGGAGGTAACGATGGAACGGTCGCCCCCAGTGAGCAGATTCATCAGGGTCGATTTTCCCACATTGGGACGGCCGGCGATCACGGTATCGACGCCCTGTATCACCGCTCGTCCCGTATCAAAGCGGGAAAGCAGAGCGGCCAGCTTCTGCCTCGCGCCCGTAAAATCCTGTGTTAGAGCAGCCATATCCAGCTCTGGAAGCTCCGCCTCCGGATAGTCCGCCCAGGCCGCCATATGCGCCGCATCCCTTAAAAGAGATTGGGAAATACCCTTGATCTCGCGGCTCAGAGCACCGTCATGTGCGCTTAAGGCGGCTCGGGCCGCTTGGCCTCCCTGCGCCGCGATCAGGCCCATAACGGATTCTGCCTGCGTCAAGTCCATCTTTCCATTCAGAAATGCTCTGCGTGTAAATTCGCCGGCAGAGGCAGGTATTGCGCCTGCATGGAAAACAGCGCGCAGTGTCTGCTGCAGGAGAAAAAGGCCGCCGTGGCAGGAGAATTCCACAACATCTTCGCCCGTGTAACTGTGCGGTGCACGAAAGACAAGGGCAATGGCCTCATCGATCGGCCCGTCCTCATTGAAAACCCTGCCGAAATGTGCGCGGTAGCCCTTTGATTCCGTCAGAGCCTGCCCGCTTGCAGCATCGAAGACTGCGTCTGCAATCTCAATGGCCCCTGGCCCGGAAATCCGGATCACGCCGATCCCTCCCGCGGCCTGCGGTGTAGCGATGGCGGCGATGGTATGATTCAAGGAAGATCCCTCCGATTGCTTCCTGATCTATCTAATTAAAAAAATGCTCAAAAATAGTATGATCAAGGAGACTGATCTTTTTCTGATTTAGTATAGCACGAATCAGAAAACACGTCGAGTGGCGGCGAAAGGGAAGTTTTTCATGAGGCAACCGCCTTTTCCATAAGGAGCTGGTTGGACTTTAAAAACATCCGTGTTAGAGGGATGGACTGTATGCGCAGCTGTACCTCTATCAGTTCCGAAAATGTAAAAGAAAAGAATTGTAAAGATTTCGTAAGAAATTTCTCGCCTGAAATGTAACAATCTCCTGCTATTCTTATGAAAAGGGAGGCAGGTGATTATTTGATTTTCACGGGGGCTTTGGTATACTAAAAGGGAAAGCTCAAACGAGGTTTCTAAATGAAGAATACCAAAAGAAAACGGGAGGAAAGGTTTTATGTATAATATCCTGGTCTGCGACGACGATAAGGCGATTCTGGATTCTGTGGAAATTTATCTGAATCTGGAGGGCTATCATACCATACGCGCAATGAATGGGCAGGAGGCGCTCAAGGCCGTGGAAAATACGGAGATTCACTGTGCGATCCTGGATATCATGATGCCGAATATCGACGGCCTGACCGCAACGCTGAAAATGCGAGAAAAGCATAATTTCCCGATCATCCTGCTCTCCGCGAAAAGTGAAGATACCGATAAAATTACAGGTTTGAGCTTCGGCGCGGACGATTATGTGACAAAGCCCTTTAATCCGCTGGAGCTGATGGCACGCGTGAAATCCCAGATTAGGCGGTATGTGCGGCTGGGAAGCATTGAATCAAAGGAGGGCGTAATTGTCACGGGAGGGCTGGCGCTCGACACCGTGGCAAAGGAGCTGACCCTCGACGGAGAGCCGGTCCGGCTGACCGCGCGGGAATATGGCATTGTGGAATATCTGATGCGCAACCTTGGGCATGTGCTTTCGACGCAGCAGATTTATGAGGCCGTCTGGAACGAGCCCTCGTACTCAAGTGAAAAAACGGTCACGGTGCATATTAGACGCATTCGTGAAAAAATTGAAATCAATCCGAAAGAGCCGAAATATTTAAAGGTGGTGTGGGGCATTGGGTATAAAATCGAAAAGCTTCCTTAAGGCGAAATGGGTTAAGGTTTGTGCAGTATTGCTTGCCATAGCTACAGCGGGCGGAATTGCCGTGTCGATCTATCAGGCAGTCACGTTAACGAAGGATTTGGGTGGCTCGTTGGATTCCCTGCTTTTTGAGGAGCAAAGCGATTTTACCGCGAGCAATGCGTTTCAGGAACAGCTGGCCTGGGAGCTCTATTATATCAAACAGATGCTGTTCGTCTATGGCTCTGAAGCAGAGATGCGTAGCGGAGAATCGCTGAAGAAACAAGAGGCGCTTTTAAAGGAGCAATATGAAGCAAATCTTCAGGACGAACTGGAAGACGCCCGTCAAGAAAAAGAGCAAGAGATTCTGGAAAGTCTGCCAGATCGTGATGAAAACGGCGAAAAGGTGGAGCTGCCCGAAACGGCGGTGCTCCCAACGCAGACGAATACGCCGGACGCAACCACAGAGCCTCAGATTACACTGAGCGCGGAGAAAGAGAAGGAAATCCGTGATCAGTGCCTGCAGGAATATGAAGCACAGTTGAGTTCCCTGCGCGGGAGCTTTGAGGAGAATTACCGAAAGGCAAAGGAAGAGTTGGCCGGCCTTTCCAACCTACACTATGCATTGGTGAATCGCGAGACGGGTGAGGTTTTCACAAATTTTCAAAAAATTGATCCAAAAAGTACGGACTTCCGAAAGCTTGTGGAGCAATATAAATGGAATGAAACCTACACCAACGATGCTGGCTATCACAGCGGCGAGCGCGTAGTGAATCAGGCCCAGTGGATGAGCAGCTATTATGATATGACCATCCGTATCAGCGATTGGTTTGGTCAATACAACGACCGGATCACGCTTTATGAAAAGGAATTCGTCAAAAATGGATGGGATGTTTATATTGCCTTGAATGACGAGCTTTTGCCCAAAGGATTGAATGGAGAACTCGATATTTATTATAAGCTTGATCAAAATTTTCAGTATGCAAAAAACAATCTGCCCGTCGAATTAGCAATGACCGCAATCTGCCTGCTGGTTTATGTGTTATGCGCCATCTACCTAACCGTTGCGAGCGGGCATCGTGCAGAGGCAGAAGAGATCACCCTGTTGTGGACGGATCAGATTCCCAACGATCTCCATCTGCTGCTTTCAGGATCGCTTGTGATTTTAGGGCTTGCCGCGGCGGCTGGCGTTCCGGCCCAGAGATTAGATGCCACACAGGGATTTCAGAAGCTGCTGATGCTGGCTGGAGTCGGCTGTGCAATGGGGGCAGGCGGCGTTTTACTCGAATGGCTGACAAGCGTCGCGCGAAATGTGAAACGCAGGCAGTTCTGGCGCAACACGCTGATCGTGAAATTCTTCCGCTTTCTGAAGAAAAGTTGGAAACGCTTTCGAACAGCGCTTCACAATATCAAAGAGGATATCAAAGCGCATGCAATCCCGAATCACCGGATGGAAAACCTGCGCACGTCGATTCTGTTTTTATTTGTGGGTTATCTGTTGCTAAACGTTATACTGATCGGTCTTACAATCCTTTGCATGTCTGATGGCCCCAGTTTCGCTTGGCTTTTTTTCACGGTGTTAACGGTTTTGTTTAATCTTATTGTCCTGATATTGTTCTGGAAAACCGTCATCGCACTTGACGAAATCATGACTGCTGTTTCCAAAATGCGGCAGGGGGATTTGAACTATCCTCTGAAAACAGAAAAAATGCCGCGGCCGCTGCGTAAATTCGGCGAAGACGTTGTCGACATGCAGGACGGGATGCGTACAGCGGTTGACGAGGCGATTAAGGGCGAGCATATGAAGACGGAATTGATCACCAATGTTTCACACGATCTCAAAACGCCGCTGACCGCAATCGTTAATTATGTTGATTTGCTCAAAAAATGTGATATCTCTGACGTAACGGCGCAGGAATATATCGGCGTGCTGGAGGAGAAGAGCGAACGGCTCAAGCATCTCATCGAGGATCTGGTAGAGGCATCGAAGGCGACAACCGGTAATCTCAAGCTCAACTTTATCAAGGTGAATCTCTATGAGCTGGCGATGCAGGCCGTTGGGGAAAACGAGGATGCGTTGGAGGCTGCCGGGTTGGACGTCCGTTTGAATACGCCGGAAAAGGAGCCGATTCTCTATGCGGACAGCCAGAAAACCTGGCGGATCATCGACAATCTCATTAGCAATGTAAAAAAATATGCACTGGCCGGCACCAGGGTTTATATCGAGGTTAGCGAAGATAACGGATACGGCGTGTTTTCCATCAAAAATGTCTCGCGGGATCCGCTCGATGTTCCTGTGGAACAGCTGACACAGCGGTTTGTGCGGGGAGACGCCTCCCGGAGCACGGAGGGTAGCGGGCTGGGGCTGTCGATCGCACAGAGCCTATGTGAATTGCAGAAGGGTACGCTTGCAGTTTCCATGGATGGCGATCTGTTTAAGGTCACGGTACATCTTCCACTGGCTGAGTAAAAGAACCGGAACCTTCGAATGCGGGGTTATCGTAAACCGTTTAGTGAAAAACTGCTGCAGCCTTTCAAAGGCTGTGGCAGTTTTTATAGATTAGATAAGATAAATAAATTAAATAATTGAAATAATTAATTTTATGATTGACAATCTAAATCCAGTGTGCTATTTTTAAATTACAAGGGAGCAATCATGAAAGGAGTGAGAACACTGCCGCATGAAATAATCGGCATTTGCCCGGTCTGTGGGGAAAAGCTTAGCGTGACGCAATTGTCCTGCCGCCAGTGCGGGACGCAGATCAGTGGAGATTTCGTGCTCTCCAAATTCAATGCGCTCAATCGGGAAGAGCTTGCCTTTGCAGAGACTTTTTTGCGCGTGCAGGGTAGCATTCGTGAAATGGAGAAAGAGCTCGGGATTTCCTATCCAACGGTGAAGAAAAATTTGGAGACGATTATCCGGAAGATGGGTTTTGAGGTCAAAAAGAAATCGGCGCAGCAGGAGATGCTGGAAAAAATTCGCAACGGCGAGCTAACGGTAGATGAGGCAATTGACCAAATCAAAATGGAACAGGGGGGACAGGAATGAATACCCGTGCGGAAATTTTGCAAATGGTAAAGGACGGTGTGATTACACAGGAAGAAGCACAGCGCCTGATTGAGGCGCTCAGCACATCGGAAACGCAGGAATCCGGCAAGGCGGAGGAGACGGTGCGCCCACCTGAGGGCAGGTTTGAAGGCGTTTCGCCCGAAACGGAGAAGCCAAGAAGGAATGTCCGGATCGAGGTAGACGTCGGCGGCCTGCAGCTTCTGCCCTCATGGGATGAAAAGCTACGCTCAGAGGTGAAAATGCATTCCATCGGAGATCGCTTGACCAACTATAGCTACGGGACGGAAGACCGTGACGGTGAAACGTATCTCTATCTCAAGCGCAAGATGTTCCGGCCCTGGGGAAAAAACGGCGGTGCGACGTTGGTCGTCTATGTGCCGCGAGATATCATAGCGCTCAGTTGCAAAGTGAATGTTGGCGGCTGCCAGGTGGAAAATATCTGCGTAGAAGTATTGAAAATCCGGACGGATACCGGTGGCGCGAAGCTAAACAAAGTAAAGACAAAGGAGACAGAGGTTAGATTATCGACCGGCGGGATCGATTATGGCCGCGGCAACCGGGCCTCTAACCGTCTCAAGCTAAAAACAGATGTGGGCGCGGTAACGGCATTTCTACCTTTGGACCAAGGCTTTCATCTGTTTTATCGAACCAACGTGGGAAAGCTGATCGATAAGCTACCCTCCCACATCCGGATTATGAAAACAGGCGGTCAGTCTATTGTCGGTGACAGCGGCGAGATCCTTTATGGAAACGGCGCATGTGAAATTCAGATTGAAGCGGCGACAGGCGCGATCCAGCTCAAGGAAGACAAAGGCTAATGTAAAAGAAATACCAAAGGGATACTACAGCATTACGCTGCAGCATCCCTTTTTACTGTTTGATGGTTTGTCAGGCCCTGGATCGAGACGACTAGGTCGCGAGGAGGAAAAATGTTTTTCATAGATTTTGAGCGCAATCAAAACGATCGTAAAGCTGATTGCGCCTCCTACGGCAGCATCGCTGAGATAATGGGCGCCCATAATGAGGCGCGAAAAGGCAACTAGAGAGGTGTAGGCAAAGGGAAGGAGAAAACAAAGCTTCTCTTTTCCCTTAAAGCGGTCTGTGCAGAAGGGCAGAAGCATCATCAAATAACTCATCCCGGCCCCGGCCGTGTGCCCGCTGGGAAAGGATTTGTTTCCATTGATCCCGTTGGGATGAAACCAGGGGGTAAAGGCGTCATAATTTCCCACAGCGAGCAAATCACGGAAGCGCACGCGCCCCCACAAATATTTGATACACTCCACGCAGAGAAGCTGGGCAAACATGGCGATAATGCCGATCCAAGCGGCTGCCTTCAGCTTTATCATGAGCTGCTGCGGAATCATACTGCCGATAAGGAGCGCGACGACGCCGAAGCCGATTCCCCACAGAATGCTGAAGAGCATCCGGTTTTCCTCCAGGAAGAAGTACTTTCCGAAATAATAGCCCAGATAGGCCGACCCACCGAGCACAAAGAGAAAACCGGCGGCCTTTTCCCACCGATTGGCAGCGGCGAAGAAAAGGACCGTGCCCGCAAGCGGGCAGATCAGCCGGGAGGGGACTTCTCCCGTATTGCGCAGCCAGAGAGCGAAGAGATTTTCGGGATTGTTTAGCCGGATATCGAGCGCCAGATCATAAAAGGTGGCGAGGATTAGGGCTGCCACCGTCAGAACATAAAAGCAGATAATCGATCCTTTGTATCGCTTCAGCATAAGCATCTCCCTTTCGATATTTATATATCATGGATTTACTAACCCACAATAAATTGATATAAATATGAGAAAAGATTCCCAGAACGCCTTTAATTAATGATCGATCTTTTTGCGCTCCGGCTCAACCGCGTAGATGCGCAGCGCCTCCTGCAAGGTATCCACCGGCGTTTGCCCGGCAGCCATTTTCACGGAGATATATGGCTTTGCACCCGCACTGACCAGAATCCGCCCGCGCAAAAGGGCGGCGAGGCGGGAGACCTTCTGCATATCGATGGAATTGGAATAGAGCAGCAGGCAGTTGCCGCGCTGACAGATCTCATAGATTCCCTGTGCCGAAGCCGAATTGCGCAGGAGGGAGACGTTGACCAGGCCCTGTACGCTCGGCGGTGGGTCTCCAAAGCGGTCGATGAGCTCATCGTAGACGTCCTCCGCATCGTCCGGCGTGCGGATATCCGCGATCCGGCGGTAGATGGCAAGTCGCTGCGGGATGCTCTCAATGTATTCTTCGGGGATATGCGCCTCGATCTGCAGGTCGATCAGGCATTCCTCCTCCTGCTTCTCCGGCTTTTCGCCCCGTTCTTCCGCAATGGCCTCGGAGAGCATCTGGATATACATATCGTATCCGACCGCCTCCATATGGCCGTGCTGCTGCGCACCGAGGATGTTGCCCGCGCCGCGGATCTCCAGGTCGCGCATCGCAATCTGGAAGCCGGAGCCGAATTCCGTATATTCCCGGATGGCGCTCAGGCGCCGGGTGGCGATTTCACTCAATTCCTTGCCGCGGGTAAAGGTGAGGTAGGCATAGGCCCGGCGGGCAGAGCGGCCCACGCGCCCGCGAATCTGGTGCAGCTGCGCAAGGCCCAGACGGTCCGCGTTTTCGATGATCAGCGTATTGACATTTGGCACGTCAACGCCGGTTTCAATGATCGTGGTGCAGACGAGGATATCGATCTCGCCGTTGAGGAGGTTGCTCCAGATTTCGCTGAGCTCCTCCTCCTCCATCTTGCCGTGGGCGACGCCGATGCGCGCATCCGGCAGGAATTCATGGATGCGCGCCGCCGCGCGCGTGATCGTATCGACCCGGTTATGCAGATAATAGACCTGGCCGCCGCGCCGGAGTTCCTTCTGCATGGCCTCCGCCAGAATGCCCATATCGTGCTCGAGCACATAGGTCTGCACGGGATGCCGGTCCTGCGGCGCCTCCTCAAGCATGGACATATCGCGGATGCCGGTCATCGCCATATTGAGCGTACGGGGGATGGGCGTTGCAGAGAGGGTGAGGACGTCGACAGTGGGAAACAGCTCCTTGAGATGCTCCTTCTGCGCAACGCCGAAGCGCTGCTCCTCGTCGATAATGACGAGGCCCAAGTCCTTGAATTTGATATCCTTGGAGATTAAGCGATGCGTGCCGACGACCATATCTACGCTTCCCTGCCGCAGGCCGCGCAAGATTCTCGTTTGCTCCTGCGGGGTACGGAAGCGAGAGATCATCTCGACCTCGACGGGGAAGCCCTCAAACCGCTTGAGGATCGTCTGGTAGTGCTGGAAGGCGAGGATCGTCGTGGGGACGAGCATCGCGCACTGCTTTCCCTCTGTGATGCATTTGAAGGCGGCGCGCAGCGCAACCTCCGTTTTGCCGAAGCCCACGTCGCCGCAGAGCAGGCGGTCCATCGGATAATTTTTCTCCATGTCGCCCTTGATCTCGTCAATGCAGCGCAGCTGGTCGTCCGTTTCCTCAAATTCGAAGCGCCGCTCGAAATCATTCTGCATGTCCGTATCGGGGGAGAAGGCGTAGCCGGGCGTTTTCATGCGCTCCGCATAGAGCTTGGTGAGCTGCTCTGCCATATCCTTGACAGCGGCGCGCACGCGCGAGCGAGTCTTCTGCCACTCCTTGCCGCCGAGGCGGTTGATTTTGAGATTTTTGCCATCCTCATGCGGGCCGATATATTTCGAGACGAGGTCAAGCTGGGTAACAGGGACGTATAAAACATCCTCTTTTGCATATTTGATCTTGATATAATCCTTGGTCACGCCGCTGACCTCGAGCTTATTGATGCCGTCAAAAATGCCGATGCCGTGCACGGCGTGGACGATATAGTCGCCGCGGTGCAGTTCGTCGAGTGAATGAATGCCTGCGCGGGGGTTTTTGTTTTTCTTCACCGCCCGGCGGGAGGAGCCCGCCGCGCGCCCGTGGGTGAAGAGCATGAATTTCAGCAGCGGGTATTCGATGCCTGCGGTCAGCCCACCCGGAAGGACGCTGATCCGGCTGCCTGGAAATTCAGAGGGCGGAATGTTGAAGAAGACGCTGGGGAGGCCTTCCGCCTCCAGATCCTGCGCGAGTGTTTTTGCAGCCTTATCTGTGCCGGCCATTACGACGCAGGTATACCCCTGCTCCCGCGCCGGACGAAGCTCCTGCAAGAGGATATCGAGCGCGCCGCCCCAGACGGGCAGCTGCTGGGCGTTCAGATTGGTCAGCGCTTTAACGGGCGTATCAAAGCTGCCACGCGCAAAGGTATCGAGATAGATCGCGCCATGATCCTCATATGCCTTGACCAGATCGCCCCAGCCCAGTGTAAAAGTGTCGAGCCCCCGGCAGAGGATGCCATCCTCGAACAGCTCCTTAAGCTCTTCGTTCAAAAGCGATGCGGCGGAGGCTGCGCGCTCTTTGACCTTGCCTGAATCGCTGATAAATAAAAGCGCATCCTCCGCATAATTGAGGATTGTCGCAGGGGATTCATAAGCTAGGTTGAGGTAGCGGTCCAGAGAGGAGAGGTGCGCCCCCGCGCGAAGGCTGTCCGCGTCCGCAAGCAGGGAGGCTTTTGCCTTGACTGCCTTTCCGCGCAGCGAAGCGCAGTGCGCTTCGATTTTATCCGCGAGCAGCTCCGGGCTGTCGAACAGGATTTCGAGCGCAGGCGTAATTTTGGCAACCTGCAGCTGGTCGGTCCGGCGCTGGGATTCGATCTCAAAATGGGCGACCGTATCGATCGAATCGCCCCAGAATTCCACGCGCAGGGGAAGCGCGCCGTCGGGCGGGAAAAAATCGATAATCCCGCCGCGCCGGGCAAACTGCCCTGTGCCATCAACGGTTTCCGCCCGAACATAGCCCGCCGCGAGCAGCGCTTCTACGACGGAGTCCGGCGTCCGGTCTTCACCGGCCTTCAGCGTCACAGTGCGGGTATAGAGCTCCTCCGGCGGAAGGGTCAGCTGCATGGCAGCCTCAACGGAGCAGACCACCACGCGGTAGTCGCCCTCCAGCATATGGCCGAGCACGCCGAGCCTTTGCTGCTCATATTCGCGGGATTGGCTCTGCGCAGGGCGAAGATGAAAATCCCTGGCAGGATAGAGCAGCGCGCCGCCCTTCATCGCGTTCAAATTTTCTACCAGACGGCTGCCCTCGGCCTCGTCCGCAACGATGATCACGGCCCGGCAGCCCTCGTCCTCGCAAAGGGAGTGAACGAGATGGGCCTTGTGAATCAGGGAAACCCCCGTCACGCCGGCGGGAAGCCGGTTTTCCCGGATTGCATTTTCGATCGATTTGTATTCTGCGCTTGTGTGCAGTACTTTTGAAAAACAGGACATGGTTGTGATGCTCCGCTTCCGCACGCGGATTATGCGTGCTGTCAGGATTCATTGGCAGAGTGGTATTGGCACTCGGTTATTTGGTAGGCTGCTTGGAAAGGATGCCATAAAGCTCTTCCAGCCGTGCGATCTCATAGGTACACACGGCGTCTGTCATGGTATTGGCGGCACCCCCCGGATTCAGCCAGCAGGTGTCGATGCCGGCATTGTTGCCGCCCCGGATATCCGAGGTGAGCGAGTCGCCAATGATCAGCATCCGCGCGCGGTCTTTCTCCGGAATATGGGAGAAGACATAGTCGAAGTAGCCCTTCTGCGGCTTTTGATAGCCCATTTCGTCGGAGATGAAGACCCCGTCGAAGGAGTGCGCGAGCGGGGAACGCTCCAGCCTCCGGTACTGTGTACGCTTGAGCCCGTTGGTGACAAGGTAGAGAGAAACCTTACCTTGCAGGGAATCGATCAGCTCCTTCGCGCCGGGCAGGAGGTAGGCCCCTTCGCCGAGCAGGCTGATGTAGGATTGGTTGGCCTCGGCAGGGGATACGCCGGTGATCCCGGCCTCCTCGAAAAACTGGGAGAAGCGCCGCAGCTCCAGCTCGCTTTTGGTGACCTTTCCCTCCTCATAGAGTTCCCACAGCGCCATGTTTTTCTCTTGGTACAGGGCAAACAGCGCCTCAGAAAAGGGAGCGGAGAAGCGGCCCATCGTGTGCTTCATCGCCTCCCAGGAAGCCCTTCGGTAGTCGAAGAGTGTGCCGTCGGCATCAAATAGCAGCGTTGTATAGCGGTATGTAGGGTTAGACATCTCTGCACATCCTTTCTCAGAGCAACCGCCAAAGGAATTCACGGTTTCTAGGAATTATAAAGATTCATCGCGTGATCCATATCATCCTGAACAATCAGGCGGACCGCCTCACAGGCTTTTTCCATTGCTTCCTTCATCCGGGGAAGCTCGTCTTTTTGGAAAGGGGATAGCACCCAGTCGGCCAGATCATAATCCGGATGCGGCTTTGCGCCCACCCCAAGCTTCACGCGGGGAAACTGGTCGCTGTTCAGGAGATAGATGATGCTTTTGATGCCGTTGTGGCCGCCATCCGACCCCTTGCGGCGGATGCGCAGCTTTCCGGGCGGCAGGGAGATGTCATCAAACAGTATAATGACATGCTCCGGCGGGATTTTGTAGAAATTGGCCGCGTCGCGGACAGCCTCGCCGCTGTTGTTCATAAAGGTTTGCGGCTTCATCAGAAGGCAGCGCCGGCCTTCTATGGCAACGTCGGCCACGATGGATTTGAATTTGATCCGGTCAATCTTGGCGCCAAGCTGCTGTGCGAGCAGGTCGATACATAAAAAGCCCGCGTTGTGACGGGTATATTCGTATTTCGGGCCGGGATTTCCGAGCCCCGCGATCAGATATTCCGGAGCGCCGGATGGGGTTGTGGCGCGTCGGTTTTTCCACTTTTCAAACATAAAAATTGCCAGCCTTTGCTAAATAAAATTTTTCTTTTTAATGGCCAATGGCACGCGCAAACGGGGCTGTGGAAGCACCCACAGCCCTTGCCAAGTGAATTTTGCTGTTATTTCATGCCTTTGTAGGGCTTCTTGCGCAGCACCCAGCCCTCTTTGTTGACCTGCCGCGCGCGCGCGATGCCCAGGGCATTGGCCGGGACGTTGTCCGTGATGGTGGAGCCTGCGGCCGTGTAGCCGTAATCGCCCACCTTCACGGGGGCGACCAGGTTGGAGTTGCAGCCGATGAAGGCATGATCGCCGATCACCGTGCGATGTTTTTCTTTGCCCGTGTAATTTACCGTTACGCAGCCGCAGCCAAAGTTTACATTTTTCCCGACGTCCGCGTCGCCGACATAGGTGAGGTGGGAGACCTTCGTCCCCTCGCCGATCTGGGTGTTTTTCACTTCGACAAAATTGCCCAGATGCGTATGCGGGCCGATTTTTGCATTGGGGCGCAGGTGGACGAAGGGGCCGATATCCGCGCCGTCCTGAATTTCCGCCTGCTCGCTCAATACATTGTCGAGCTTTACGCCGTCTCCGACGAGCGTGTCGATCAGCTGGGTATTGGGGCCGATGACGCAGTCTTCTCCAATCGCGGTCTTTCCGCGCAGGATCGTACCCGGCAGAAGGCGGGTATCCGCCCCGATCGTGACGTCCGGCCCGATGAATATGCCGTCGGCGCAGGGAATATCCACTCCCTCCAGGAGCCAGTGCGTCAGCATCCGCTGGCGGGCACGGGTATTCAGGTCGAGCAGCTGGAGCCGGTCGTTGGCGGCGAGCACTACGTCGGGGTCTGCCGCCGCAAAGGCACCGGCCCTCTGGCCATTTGCGAGAAGAATCCGCACCGCGTCCGTCAGGTAATATTCATCGCGGGCGTTTTCATTGGTGATTAGGCCCAATACCTCGAGCAGCCTGTCGCACTGGAACCAGCATGCGCCGGAGTTGATCTCATGAATCTGCCGGATCGTCTCGTTGGCATCACAGTTTTCGATAATGCGGGTAAAGGCCCCGTCCGCAGCGCGGACAATTCGCCCGTAGCCAGCGGGGTCTTCCACGCAGGCGGAGATCACTGTGATCGCGTTCCCGGCACGTTTGTGCTCCTCAAACGCCGCACGGATCGTTTTGCTGTCCATCAGCGGCGTGTCTCCATTGACGATCAAAACATCGCCGCCGCGAAATCGCTCCAGAAAGGAGCGCACCTGTAAAACAGCGTGTCCGGTGCCAAGCAGCTCGCGCTGGAGGACGGTTTCACTCCTTGCGCCGAGATGGGCGCTCAGGGTTTCCCCACAGTGCCCGGTAACGGTGCAGATATCTCGGATGCCGGCGTCCTCCACGGCGTCGAGCACCCAGTCGATCATCGGCTTGAAAAGAACTTCCGCCATGACGGCTGGCCGGGCGGATTTCATCCCTCTCCCCTCGCCCGCGGCAAGGATGACGGCGCAGCAGTTATTTTGCATGAGAACGGCCCCTTTCCTGAAACAATGCATTTTGATTACCCTATATTATGCCAAGATTGCGCCTGTTTTTCAAGTCTTTCGTTATTCCGCAACTGTAATTGTGAAAAGATAGATCGGTGGACAGGGGATTTGAAGGGCGATGCCAAGGGCTTCTACCAGCGTAATCCTCTTAGCCTTCGCCGCCAGCCGAGGCCGAGAAGGAGGCAAACGTGGCCTTGAGGAGGCCGGGCGGCGCTGGTTTCCCTTGTTTACTGATGCTATCTATAATATACAAAACAAGGGAACGTCAAAAAGATGAATTTATCTCAATCATGCATGGAAAAATTTGTGCGTATCTGTTATAATGCAGGATGACGTAAAACGGCCCCGTTTTTTATCGGATTGGCCGTGGTCGTGATTATTTCGCTGATATTAAAATTGGAGGATGATTTGGAATGAGCCACAAGTACGTTTACCTGTTCTCTGAGGGCGACGAGAACATGCGCGAGCTCCTCGGTGGCAAGGGTGCGAACCTTGCGCAGATGACCAGGCTCGGCATGCCCGTGCCGCAGGGCTTCACGATTTCCACGGAGGCCTGCACCCGTTATTATGACGACGGTAAAAAGATTGCGCCTGAGATCGAGGCGGAAATCTATGAATACCTTGCCAAAATGGAAGAGATCAACGGCAAGAAGTTCGGCGATCCCAAGAATCCGTTGCTTGTCTCCGTCCGCAGCGGCGCGCGCGCTTCCATGCCCGGCATGATGGACACCATTCTGAACCTCGGCCTGAACGACGAGGTTGCCGCCGGCATGATCGCGGGGAATCCCGACCCGAAGTTTGAGCGATTCGTCTATGACTCTTACCGCCGTTTCATCCAGATGTTCTCCGACGTTGTGATGGAGATTTCCAAAAAGACGTTTGAAGTGATCATTGATGAGATTAAGGATAAAAAGGGCGTCAAGAACGATATCGACCTCGACGTCAACGATATGAAGGAGCTCGTCAAGCGCTTCAAGGAATATTACAAAGAGCAGAAGGGCACCGACTTCCCGACCGATCCGAAGGAGCAGATGATGGAGGCGGTCAAGGCTGTTTTCCGTTCCTGGGACAATCCCCG
>DCJV01000032.1:18841-38337 GCA_002320555.1 Ruminococcaceae bacterium UBA1691
GGCGAGTACCTGATCAATGCACAGGGCGAGGACGTCGTCGCAGGCGTGCGCACCCCCAGCAAGATCGACCAGCTCAAGCAGGATATGCCCGAGGTTTACAATCAATTTGCCACCATCGCGCAGAATCTTGAAAACCATTATAAAGACATGCAGGATATGGAGTTCACCATTGAAAACGGTAAGCTTTACATGCTGCAGACGAGAAACGGCAAGCGCACCGCTGCTGCCGCTCTGAAGATCGCCGTCGATCTGGTTGACGAGGGCATGATCACAGAGGATGAGGCGGTTCTCCGTGTGGAACCGAAGCAGCTTGACGCGCTTCTGCACCCGCAGTTCGACGCGAAGGCCCTCAAGGCTGCCACACCGGTCGGCGCAGGCCTTGCGGCTTCCCCTGGAGCTGCCTGCGGTAAGGTCGTATTCACGGCGGAGGACGCAAAAGAGTGGGCGGACAAGGGCGAGAAAGTCGTTCTGGTCCGTCTGGAGACTTCCCCCGAGGATATCGAGGGTATGGCTGCGGCACAGGGCATCCTCACCGTCCGCGGCGGCATGACTTCCCACGCGGCTGTTGTTGCGCGCGGTATGGGCACCTGCTGTGTTTCCGGCTGCGGCGAGATCACGATGCATGCGGAGGACAAATATTTCGAGCTCGGCGGCAAACAGTATCATGAGGGCGATTATATCTCTCTTGACGGCTCCACCGGCAAGATTTACGGCGAAGCGGTGCCGACCGTGGAAGCGACCATCTCTGGCGATTTCGACCGCTTCATGAAGTGGGCGGACGCTGCCCGTACCCTGAAGGTCCGCACGAATGCGGACACGCCGCGCGACACTGCGCAGGCCGTCAAATTTGGCGCTGAGGGCATCGGCCTCTGCCGTACGGAGCATATGTTCTTCGAGGGCGAGCGCATCAAGGCAATGCGCGAGATGATCGTTGCGAAGGACGTTGAAACCCGTAAGAAAGCGCTCGCGAAGATTCTTCCCTATCAGCAGGGCGACTTCGAAGAGATGTACCGCGTGCTGGAAGGCCGCCCGATGACGGTCCGATTCCTCGATCCGCCGCTGCATGAGTTCCTCCCCACCAAGGAAGAGGATATCGCAGAAATCGCCGGCGAGCTGAACATCACGGTTGACGAGCTCAAGGCTGTCATTGCCTCCCTGCATGAATTCAACCCAATGATGGGCCATCGCGGCTGCCGGTTGGCTGTCACGTATCCAGAAATCGCCGAGATGCAGACGACTGCTGTCATCAATGCGGCAATCAAGGTGAATAAGGAGCATCCGGAATACAAGATCGTCCCCGAGATCATGATCCCGCTGGTCGGCGAGGTCAAGGAGCTCAAGTATGTCAAGGATTTCGTCACCGCTACGGCCGATAAGCTGATTGCGGACGCTGGCGTTGAGATGACCTACAAGGTTGGTACAATGATTGAGATCCCGCGTGCGGCGCTGACGGCGGACGAGGTCGCGAAGGAGGCGGAGTTCTTCTCCTTTGGCACGAATGACCTCACTCAGATGACCTTCGGCTTCAGCCGCGACGATGCAGGCAAGTTCCTCGACGCGTACTATGACGCGAAGATCTACGAGTCCGATCCATTTGCCAAGCTTGATCAGATCGGTGTCGGCAGGCTGGTGAAGATGGCCGCTGACCTGGGCCGCCAGACCCGCCCCGATATCAAGTTGGGCATCTGCGGCGAGCACGGCGGCGATCCGAGCTCCGTCGAGTTCTGCCACAATATTGGCCTGAACTATGTGTCCTGCTCTCCGTTCCGCGTGCCGATTGCGCGCCTTGCGGCAGCACAGGCTGCGATTAAGAGCAAGTAAGCAGCTAAACTCTGAAATAAAGACAAAGGAATCGCCGGAGAGGATTATCCTCTCCGGCGATCTTTTATTTCGTTGGGACCGTCACATAAAGTCGGGCCGGGTAAGCAAACTGACGATATTTTTACGATACATGGCGGAAACACTGACGGCCCCGATGGGGATGCATAGGCCCAAAATAACAGCCAGAGCCGCGGCGGAAAGGCCCCAAGGGAAGAATTGCATGACCTGTATGCCGCTGCCGTAATAAAGGCCATAACAAATGATGACGGACAAAAGGTTTCCGGGCATCCAGGCAATCAGAATGATCGACATGAGTTCAAAGATTTGATAACAGACAGCCTGCCTTCTCTCAATGCCGGAAGCGCGAAGCATTCCCCAAACGCGCGTCTGACGCTTCATCTTCAGAAAAACCGTATTGATCATTTGAAACAGGCCGAGCAGGGAAATCAGAATCACCGCGAGGGTACAAGCCCAGGTGATTCCCTCCATCTGTTTTTGGGCAGCTTCAGCATTCTGGGGCTGCGCATAGATCATGCTGTCTGGATACAGCGTTTTCAGTTCCTCCAGCAGCAGTTCGGTCCGCTCATACAGCGCCGGGTCTTCCAATTCAATATACAAGTAGTTGGTTTTCACAGGAAGCTGATGTGCGGCAAACGCGTCCTGATGCCAAAGGAAACTGAAGGCATTCTGGCCCAGCATTTCATAATAGGGGTTTTTACTGTCTTCTATTTTCAGAATGGCCCCGACTGTAACGGGAAAGTCAATTCGTTGCGCGCTCAAATCCTCCGGATTGCTCCGGTTGCCGCGAATGACCTGGGTGAAATGTAGCTGTTCACCAACATGGAAAGAATTGGGTACCGTACCGTTGGAAAGCAGGATAATCTGCTTTCCTGTTTTTAAAGCGCCGACATCAATCGTACCTGCCTCCAGGTAGGGTTTCAGCGCTTCCAGTGTGCCGTCGTCGAGGCCGTTGATATATTCAGGGTATAATGTGTCCTCCATCGTATATTGGTAGGCCGCCAAATCCTTGCGAAGCGTCTCAGGCTCGAAGGCGCCGGATTCCTGCAGACTGGAGGTGCGCAGATCCTTATAGGCCGCATTGCCGGGAACATTGTTTTTGAGCAGCAGTTTTACAGGGAAGGAGGAAAACTGCCAGGTATGTTTTGCTTCGGAATTGCGCTCAAAACGTTGCAGATCTCTGCTGTCCATTCCCTGAAACGGGTCGTACTGTATTTGCGCCAGCGTATAATAGTTACCGTCCGCAAGCGAAACGGAATAATCAACTGTTGTCATTCGGACGGAATCCTGCAATACGCGTGTCAATGTGACGCCGGACAACAGGGCAATGAAACAAAGGGAAAAAGAGAGGATAATATTGGCGGTTGTATTGCTGTGGTAAAATGTGGATTTTAGCCCCCAGGAAAAAAGCGGAAATCTCTTCAGAATCGGAAGCCTACTGCCGCCCTGCTGGCTGCCGTTTGAAACCATCGTCATGGGCCTTTGCTGTAATTCCTGCCGCACAGAGAACATGCTCCAAAGGTAGAACAGAAGGGCCGCTCCGATCAGCGCCGGAAGAATAACAGACAAATGATAATGAAAAGGCACGGAAAATTGCAGTGCGGAAACGATTCGCTGAAACAGGTAGCGGCTTGATAAAAGGCCGAGGATTAGGCCAGCCGGAAGCGCGAGCAGCAGACAGAGGCTATCCTGCACAAAGAAATGAAACAGGAAATAGCGGTTTCCCGCGCCGAGGCATTTCAACTTCATGACGGTTTCTCCCCAGGAGGCCCGGCCGGCCTTTGTGTTGGTGTATAAACCCAGGATACAGATCAGAAACAGAAAGAGGATCAATGCAAAAAAGATCAGATTGACGATGGGATTCTCCGATAAAAGGAGTTGGAACGTATTTTGCGGATAGACGGATTCATTGAAGATAAGCCTTTCCGACCCGGAGGATGTGGCCTTTTCCAGGGCTTCCCCCGAAGCCGCGTTGAGATAGAGATGCGTAACGGCGATCCCGTTTTTGCAAATGGGGTGATCCGGCGAGAGGAAGGCGTTGGGCAGGGCGGATGCGTCGGTTAAGCTGGAAGACGAGTTGCCCTGTAGCTCAGAATAATTTTTAACGACGCCTACAATTGTAAACGTGTAGCGGCGTTCTGCGGGATTAGATATGGGATTCAACTCGATGGCAGAAAGCGTAATCTGTGCGCCGATAGGGTTTTCGATGCCCAGCCGGATGATTGTTGCCTTTTCGAATGCGATTTCCCCGGCCTTTTCCGGCATGCGTCCGGATATAGTCCGAAGGCTTGCCTGTTCGGCGGCATTCCGGTCCATGCAGCCGAAATAAATTTTATTCTGCAAGACGGAATTCGGAATCATTCCGGAGGCAAAAACACTTACTGCCCCAATTTTTTGAACAGCGGGGTCCGTTTGCAGTCTCCCGGTTTCCTCATCTGAAGCATTCAGCAAAATGGCAGATTGGGTACCGTACAGGTCCTTTTTTTGAGCAACGTTGAGTTGTATGTAATTGCTGATCAAAAGCCCTCCGCCAATCAGACCCGCCGCGCAAATGGCAACGCCGAGGATTCCAAACAGCGCCTCTCTTTTTTTGCGGAAATAAGTTTTCAGAATATAGCTGTATAGCCGTCTGTTCATACGCGTTCTCCTGATACAGGCACACCGTCCCGAAGCGCGATCACGCGGTCGGCAGTAGCTGCGATCTCCCTGTCATGCGTAACCATCACCATTGTTTTTCCGAATTCCTGCTGGAGTTCCTTTAATATAGAGAGAACAGAATTGGAGGTCTCTTCGTCCAGATTGCCGGTAGGCTCATCCAAAAGCAGGATTTTGGGTTGATTGATCAGCGCTCTGGCAATCGCGACACGCTGCTGTTCCCCGCCGGAAAGCTGATTCGGGAAATGATTTTGCCGACTCTCCAGATGCAGGGCATGAATCAGCTTTTCGTAATACGGGGAGGCAATCTTATGCCGGTCTAAAATGGCGGGGAACTGTATGTTTTCTTTCACCGTCAGCTCTGGAACCAGGTTAAAAAACTGAAAGACGAACCCAATCTGTTTTCTTCTGAAAGCACTTAATTCTTTTTCCTTCATTGTGCTGATGTCGGTGCCGAAAAGGAGAACCTGGCCGGATGTCGGCTGGTCCAGCCCACCCATCAGATGAAGCAGCGTTGATTTACCGGAGCCGCTTTTACCAATGACAGCCGTAAACGAATCCGGTTCTATCACAATATCAACATCCTTCAGGGCGTTTACGACGGTTTCACCCAACCGGTATTCTTTGCTTAAATGAATTGTCTGAATCGCTGTGTCCATATCCGTTTCCCATCCTTATGAAAGCCTCGGTTCTTTACAAAGAGACCTTAATTTTGTCTTTTGATCCAGTATGGAAAAGAGCAGAAATCCCGCGCCCCACGCGATCGGCTGGAGAATAAACACGGAGGTGTCCAATAATTTATAGCTGCTGTTCATTTGCGCCAGAACGATGCAGGCGCCCTCCACGGGGATCAGAAAAAGCTCCGCAGTCAGAAAAGCGGTAAGCCAGCTTTTCTTTCGCAGGAGGATCGGAATCGAGAAGCCCAAAAATCCGGCGATTGCAATCAGCGCTAAAAATCGCTGCAGCACCAGCCCGTCGGCGGCAGGCGCTCCCGACAGGGCAGAGGAGAGCACGGAAAAGGGAACCAGAGAGGCTGCATTCTGATACGGCGATTCTTCGATCATCAGCGGGAAGATGCAGAGTTTGATCAAGGAGACAATACTGGCGTAGGAAAGGAAAAAAATAACCATCTGGAAAATCTTATATTTCTTCCGGATGAGCTGCATGAAAAAAAGCATGACATAGAGCACGATGGCAAAATAATATAGCGTCTCGTTTGGAACCATCATTGCAAAGACCCTCCTGAAAAAACTTTCTGCCACACAGTTTATCATATGTGGCAGAAAAGTGAGTTCATTAGTTATGAGAGTAGATATTTGCACACCCATCTGGGATAACAATCATTTCATGGCCTACGACTGCGCCGCTGAGACCGTTACAATAGGCTTTTTTAAAATCAAGGCCAATATGCTGGTAAATAAAATCCCTTGTCTGGCCTCGGTAATAATAGTGAACCTTCAGGCTTGAATAATAATTTTGTCTTGTCACGGAAGCAACCATTGTAATCGTACCGCATAAAACAAGAATACACAAAAGCAGGAAGATGATTTTGTATAAAGGATCTCCCTTCCTTCCGCATGAACTGTAAGCATTCTAAACCTTTAACCCATGGGAACAACCTCCTTTCTCGGTTAAAACACATTCCATAATAAATACATTGGACTGCGCCATAAAATTATCATATAAATACAAATAAGTCAATATCGATTTATAATTTTTTGTAATATGCCGCAAACTTGGATATCGGTTCGATTTATGATAGAATGAGTGCAATCGAAGTGAAACCGTTTTGAGAAAGCCAAGGGCGGTGTGGAAGATGAATAACCAGAAAAAGATCGGCGCTTTTATCCGAGAGGCGCGGGAAAGGCAGAACATCACCAGAGAAACGCTGGCCCGCTCCCTGCAAATCAGCGAAGCGGAGCTCTCCGCATGGGAGGAGGGCGTATCCTATCCGGCGCTTACGCAGGCCCCCGCGCTGGCGAGAGAACTCTCCGTTTCCCTGGATGAATTGTTCAACGCCCGCTATCACACGGCCGCCCGGGATTATCAGGCGCCGGAGGCCTTCTTCCTGCGGGAGGAACCACAGCCCGCCGGCGCAACGGACCCGGATGAAACGCCGGAAACGCCCGCGTTGCAGGTTCCTGTGGAACCCCCGGCCCAAGGCAAGCCCCGGCTGCCGGTTTGGGCAAAGGCCCTCCTTGCCGTGTGCTTGATCGCGGAGGCCGGAGCGGGATGTCTCCTGCACCTGTCTTCCATGGTAACGGCGGAGCTCCCGCTGGCCGCCGCCGTTGCCGCCGCCGTGCTGGCCATGATCGCCGCCGGTATTTCTATATATCGCAAGCAGCCCGCGCTGCGTAGACGGGCGCTCTTGTTGCCGCTGCCCGCGGTAGCGCTGATGCTGCTCATTCTGATTCCCTATCTCCTTACGTGAAGCGCGGGGATCTTGGTTTTGATGGATGGAGCGGCCCCGGCTGTTTGCCGCAAGCAGATAACGCATTTTATGCGGAATGGAGGCGATTTGAATGGATATCACGTTTCAAACGGGGGAGGGCCGGTTTAACGACCGGGTATGTGCGATTATCATTCGGGAGAATCGGTTATTGGCGATGCACGATGAACGTTCCCCATATTTCTATCTGCCGGGTGGACGGGTTCGGATGCATGAAACAGCCGAAGAAGCGGTCTTACGGGAGATGAAAGAGGAGCTGGAAACAAACGCGCGCATCATCAGGCCGCTCTGGCTGAGTCAAAGCTTTTTCATTGAAGAGGTAAGCCGGGAAAAATACCACGAACTGTGCTTTTATTTTCTAGTCAGCGTGAATGGATTGGAGCAGGGCGAAACGTTTACCTTATACGAAGGCGGCCACACCCATACATTTGAGTGGCTTCCATTTGAGCAGCTACGCGAAGCGTATCTTCACCCTTCCTTTATCAAGGAAGAAATATTCCACCTGCCCCAGACGCTGACCTTGCGCGTGGACGAGGAATATGAGCGGTCGCCTTCATTATGAGAGATCGCAGAGGGGGAATATCAATGGCATCCAGGGGGAACCGGCGGAGCAGCGGGAGAAAAATACACGCCTGAAAGCGGGCATGGCCGGATCAGCGGCGTTTTGAGGGCCGCCGGCCGGCTTGATTCGCCGTTTGGGCGCGTGCGGGTAGCGGGAGCTCGTCATCCTCCTGCCCCTCCACAAATTCCATCAGGTCGCCCGGCTGGCATTCCAACACCTCGCAGATGCGTTCAATGGTCCGCATGGAAACAGAGCGGTTATGCCGCAGGCGGTCAAGCGTTCCCTCCGCGATATGCGCGGATTTCTTCAGCCGGTAAAAGCTGATCCGGCGGGCTTTTAAAAGATGGATGAACTTTGTATATGTAATCGGCATATGCTCACCTCGGAAGTGGTATCGGGCGCGGGGGCGGCGCAACGGCGTTCGGCCGGCATCCGCCGCGGTGTTTTCAGCGCCCGTGCCCTTCATTTTAAAGGGAAGCGGCCGCAAGATGACCAAAAAGGCGGGGAAAAGGCCCTTTTAGCGGGAAAATTATGGAGCCGCTACTTGACCGCTTGAAAAAATTGTGGTATAGTGATTTTACCTCTAAGAGGGTTCTTTTTTTGTGCCCATTTTTAGAGGGAGGCTGGAGCCTGGCAAATCCCGTTTGTGAGCACGCCTGTGCCGCTGCAAAGCAATGGCCCTCAATCCGCTTTGCCGCCCGCGCGGAGGCTGCGCGGTGATGAAAAGGCTCTGAAAATATCCGGAAAACTGGAGGTGCCGTCATGAGAGTAAAAGTTACTTTATCCTGCACGGAGTGCAAGCAGCGCAACTACAATACGATGAAAAACAAGAAGAACAACCCCGACAGGCTGGAGATGAATAAGTATTGCAGATTCTGCAAGAAACACACGCTCCACAGAGAGACCAAATAAGAGCGGAGGGAAGATGAATGGCTGACGAAAAGAAAAAGGACGCTGTGGAAAAGGCTGAAAAGAAAGCCTCGAAAGCGGACAAGGCCGATAAGGCAAACAAACCGAAAAAGCCAAATATCTTTGTGCGCGCAGGCAAGGCGATCGCCCGCTTCTTTAAGGATTTCAGGGGCGAAATCAAGAAGATCACCTGGCCCGATGCAAAGACCGTTCTCAAGAGCACAGGCGTTGTTATCGCCGTGATTTTGATTATTGGAATTGGCATCTGGATCGTGGATTTCGGCCTTTCTAGGGGACTGAGCCTGATTGAGGGCCTGGCGCAGGATCCCACGACGACGGCCGCTGCGGTCGAATCGACGACAGGCGCCGTGACGGAAGCCGTCACCGGTGCCGCGACGACAGCGAAAGCGGGTGTCATCCAGCTGTTTGGCGGACTGCTCGGTTAAGCGGTTCCAAGCGAAAGGGTGGTCTAACATGGCTGACAGCGCAAAGTGGTATGTGATCCATACCTATTCCGGCTACGAAAACAAGGTAGCCAATAATATCGAAACGGTTGTGGAAAACCGTCAGATGCAGGACCAGATCCTTGAGGTGAAAATCCCCATGGAGACGGTCACAGAGATCAAAGATAATAAAAAGCGCGATGTTGAGCGCAAGGTCTTTCCGGGCTATGTTCTGGTCAAGCTTGCGGTCGATGTGGAGGACGGGGAGTACGTCATGTCGGACGACACCTGGTACGTCATCCGCAATACGCGCGGCGTGACGGGCTTTGTGGGCCCTGAAAGCAAGCCTATCCCGCTCAGCGATGAGGAAGTGCTCGCGCTCGGCGTGGAGAAAAGGCAGGTCGAGGTGGCCTATCAGGTCGGCGATCTCGTCAATATCATTGACGGCCCGTTCGGAGATTTTTCCGGCGTCGTCGAGGAGATCGATCCGGATAAGGATCTTGTCCGCGTGACGATTTCCATGTTTGGCCGTGAAACGCCGGTTGAGTTTGCGCTCGACCAGGTGGAGCCGGCAGTCGATTAATCACATTATGGTAATTAGCGGCTTTGTCGCTTATTATGCGCCTGTGCGGCTTTGCCGTCTGGCGCGGGGGCTCGCCCCCTGTGGGAGGAGTAAGAATTCGCACTTGCTCCGCCAATTACCACGTATATTTGGAGGTGCAAAAAATGGCTCAAAAGGTTGTAGGTTTCATTAAGCTGCAGATCCCCGCCGGAAAAGCAACCCCGGCACCCCCGGTCGGTCCTGCGCTGGGTCAGCACGGTGTAAATATCATGGCGTTCACAAAGGAATTCAATGAGCGCACCAAGAATGATATCGGCCTGGTGATCCCGGTCGTCATCACCGTTTATGCGGACCGTTCGTTCACGTTCATTACCAAGACGCCGCCTGCCGCTGTTCTCCTGAAAAAGGCTTGCGGAATCGATAAGGCGTCCGGTGTGCCGAACAAGAACAAGGTCGCAACGATCACCGGTGAGCAGATTAGAAAAATCGCCGAGCAGAAGATGCCCGATCTGAATGCAGCGAGCGTAGAAGCAGCCGCCAGCATGATTGCCGGTACTGCGCGCAGCATGGGCATCGTTGTCTCCGATTAATGCTCCCGGGTGGGAGGAACAATCCGATTAACCACTCTTTAGGGAGGTCAGACGAATGAAACATGGTAAAAAATATGTCGAAAGCGCGAAGCTTGTCGACAAAGCAAAGCTTTATGACCCGGCGGAAGCGCTGGAGGTCGCGGTGAAAACCGCAACGGCTAAATTCGATGAAACAGTGGAGGCGCATATCCGCTTGGGCGTTGACTCCCGCCATGCGGACCAGCAGGTTCGCGGCGCGGTTGTGCTGCCCAACGGCACCGGTAAATCCGTGCGCGTCGCCGTGTTCGCCAAGGGCGACGATGCAAAGGCCGCGGAAGAGGCAGGCGCGGAATTCGTCGGTGCGGAGGAGCTGGTCGCCAAGATCCAGGGCGAGGGCTGGATGGATTTTGACGTTGCCATTGCAGCGCCTAACATGATGGGCCTGGTCGGCCGCCTTGGTAAAGTGCTTGGCCCGCGCGGCCTGATGCCGAGCCCGAAGGCCGGCACGGTAACGCCCGATGTTGCAAAGGCCGTTACGGAAGCCAAGGCTGGTAAGATTGAGTACCGTCTTGATAAAACCAATATCATCCACTGCCCGATCGGCAAGGTGTCCTTCGGCGCAGAAAAGCTGAATGAGAACTTCTCCACTCTGATGGAGGCTGTTATCAAGGCGAAACCCGCTGCGACGAAGGGCCAGTATATCCGTTCCTGCGTGGTTGCCACTACGATGGGCCCCGGCGTGCGCGTCAATTTCAACCGCATCGGCGGCGCGGAATAAGCTTTTCAAAATACTTGACACAGGGAATTTTGTGTGCTAGTATAATAGTCACTGTTCTTACACCGAAGACAGCAGGTGCGCGTTGCGCATAATGGCTTTTTGCCGCCTGCCGAGGAATGGAGAGCATACAAAAGCCGGAGTGTTTCGGCGCGAATTTGTATGTCATACCCTTCCTGCGGTGCGCGGGAAGGGTTTTTCTTTTCCCGTAAAGGATCTCCTTCGGGAGGATCCGAATATCGGCCTTCTGCAGAGCTTGCGGAAGAGCCGGTAAATTTAGAGGAGGTGAAATCCATTGCCGAGTGAAAAAGTTTTGGAACTCAAGAAGCAAAAGGTCGCGGACCTCACGGAACAGCTGAAAAACGCCTGTGCAGGTGTGGTCGTCGATTACAAGGGCATCAATGTTGCAGACGATACAAAGCTTCGTAAGGAACTGCGTGAAGCCGGTGTCCATTACGCCGTCGTCAAGAATACGCTTCTGCACCTCGCCGTGCAGGATGCGGGCCTGAAGGAGCTTGACAATGTGCTTTCCGGCACAACCGCAATTGCCCTGAGCGAGGATGATTATGTCGCACCCGCGCGCATTCTATGCAAGTTTGCCGATGCGAATAAGAATTTTACCGTGAAGAGCGGTTTTCTGGATAACGACGTTATCAGCCTCGAAAAGATCAGCAGCCTTGCAAAGCTGCCGTCCCGCGAGGTCTTGCTCGCCACGGTTTGCAATGCGTTCAACGCACCCATCGCTTCGTTTGCACGCGCGATTCAGGCGATCGTCGACAAGTCCGGCGAAGCCGTTCCCGCGCAGGCAGAGGCTCCGGCAGAGGCGTAATTCGTCCTGCGGCTACAAAATGAAATAATTGGAGGTTAACAACAATGGCATCTGATAAAATTAATGCGATCATTGAAGAAATCAAGGTCCTCTCCGTGCTTGAGCTCTCCGAGCTGGTACATGCAGTTGAGGAAGAATTTGGCGTATCCGCTGCTGCTGCGGTAGCGGTTGCGGCTCCTGCCGAGGGCGGCGCTGCTGCTGCTGAGGAAGAGAAGACCGAGTTCGACGTGATCCTTGCGGAAGTCGGCGCGGAAAAGATCAAGGTCATCAAGGCGGTGCGCGAGATCACCGGCCTGGGCCTTGCCGACGCGAAGGCTGTTGTCGACGGCGCTCCCAAGGCTGTCAAGGAAGGCATCTCGAAGGAAGACGCGGAAGCCGCGAAGGAGAAGCTGGAGGCTGCCGGCGCGAAGGTCGAGCTCAAATAAGCTTGTCTTATCAAAAAGCAGGCGGTTTTTAGAGCTGCCTGAAAAGAGGGATTTGGAAGCGCTGCCTTTCGAATCCTTCTTTTTTATTTGTGGGGAGCGGCAGCTTGCGCCTGCGTGGCGGGAGGAGGCCGGGGCATATCTTCGGGAGATTACTTGACCGAATTCCAAAAACCGTGTATAAATAAAGGCGGGGATGGCAATACAAATCTTGGACAGCATTCGTCCCACTTGAGAAAGGTATGTGATGGATATGATCTCAGAAAATAGAAAAGTGGTACTCATCGGCACCGGTATGGTAGGCATGAGCTATGCATATGCGCTGCTGAATCAGAATGTCTGCGATGAGCTGGTGCTGGTCGACGTAGACCGCAAGCGCGCCGAGGGCGAGGCGATGGATTTGAACCACGGCCTGGCCTTTTCCGGCTCGAATATGAAAATTTATGCTGGCAGCTATGATGACTGCGGCGACGCGGATATCGTCACGATCTGCGCAGGCGTTGCCCAGAAGCCGGGCGAATCCCGCCTTGACCTGCTACAGCGGAATACGGCGGTCTTCCGGTCGATTATCGACCCGGTGACGGAATCCGGCTTTAACGGCATCTTCCTGGTGGCGACCAATCCGGTTGATATTATGACGCGGATTACCGCTGTCCTCTCCGGCTTCAACCCCCGCCGCGTGCTCGGCACGGGTACGGCGCTGGATACTGCCCGGTTGCGTTATCTGCTCGGCGAATACTTCCATGTAGACCCGCGCAATATGCATGCCTATGTAATGGGCGAGCATGGCGACAGCGAGTTTGTCCCATGGTCGCAGGCGATGATGGCCACGAAGCCGGTCCTCTCCATTTGCGAGGAGTCCAATGGGAAATATTGCTGCGAGGAGATGGAAAGAATCACGGAGGAGGTGCGCGGCGCGGCCCAGAAAATCATCGAGGCCAAGCGGGCGACCTATTATGGCATCGGGATGGCACTCGTGCGCATCACGCGCGCAATCTTCGGCAATGAAAACAGCGTACTGACGGTATCCGCCATGATGCGCGGGGAATACGGGGAGACAGGTGTATTCGTAGGCGCACCCTGCATCGTCAACCGAAACGGCGTTCAGCGTATTTTGCAGCTGTCTTTGAGCGATGACGAAATGGCAAAATTCAAGGCGTCGTGCAAGACGCTGCGCACCCATTTTGATGAACTGGAGCTGCAATAGATTCATTAAAAATAAAATGGCGGGGCTGCCAATCGCCCCGCCGTTGTATTTCTAAAAAACAGAGAGGATGTGGATGGATGCAATACCGGATTGATCCCAAAACCGGAAATCGTCTGTCCGTGCTCGGTTTTGGCTGCATGCGCCTGCCAGGCAAACGCGGCGCGATTGACCAGGATAAGAGTACGGCGCTAATCCGGAGGGCAATCGAGGATGGCGTTAACTATTTTGATACGGCATATATGTATGCAGGCAGCGAGGAGGCGCTTGGCAGGGCTTTACAGGGGGGTCTGAGGGAACAGATATACATAGCGGATAAAATGCCGCCTCCATTGTGCAGGAGCGCCTCAGATTTCGATAAGCTGCTCCATAAAATGCTCGGTCGACTGGGCACGGACTATATCGATTATTTTCTGATCCACATGCTTACAGATGTAGAGACTTGGAAGCGCCTATGCCGGCTGGGGATCGAAGAATGGATTCAGGTGCAGAAACAGGCGGGGCGGATTCGGTCGATTGGATTTTCCTATCATGGCGGAAGAGAGGAATTCCCCAAATTATTGGATGCTTATAATTGGGACTTCTGCCAGATTCAATATAATTATATTGATGAAAACAACCAGGCAGGGAGAAGCGGACTGCAGAAGGCGAGCGAAAAAGGGCTGCCCGTCATGATTATGGAGCCGCTGCTGGGCGGCAGGCTGGCAGATTCCCTTCCGCCGGCCGCGGAAGAAATTTTTCAGGCGGCAAATCCATCTATAACGCCTGCCGAATGGGGATTACGGTGGATCTGGGATCAGCCGCAGGCAACAGTAGTGCTCAGCGGGATGAGTACGCAGGAGCAGCTTCTGGAAAATACCGCTGTGGCAGAGATTGCTTTGCCGGGCTCCATTGGGGAAGATGAGCGGAGGGCATATGAGGAAGTAGCGAAAGCGTTCCGCTCCGCCTTTAAAATACGCTGCACCGCCTGCGGCTACTGCATGCCCTGCCCCTATGGAGTGGATATCCCCTCCTGTTTTGCCGCATACAATACGGCGGCCAGCATGGGGAAGAAGGTGGGACGCAGCCAGTATATGAATATAACGGGCGCATTCCGGCCCAGCCATCACTATGCCAGCCTTTGCAGGGAATGCGGCGGATGCGAGAAACGCTGCCCGCAAAAGATCCAAATTCGTGCAGAACTCAAGAAGGTGGCAGGGAAGATGGAGCCGTTTTGGTTCCGCCCGGCGATGGCTTTTACAAGGGCGTTCTCCAAAAAGGGCGCGTCTCGCCGCTCTCAATAATATAGAAATCCGGGAGCAGATATAGAAAGAGGCAGGCGTTCTGATCAAAAGGACGCCTGCCGTTCATTACATACGAATCTAAATGGTGGATTCCCCATACCCCCAATCCTGGAAGCACCGGTCAAACAGCTCTGCACATTGAAGCGTCGCACTGTGGGGGACGACGCTACTCTCCAGTTTGCCCGCGCGGATACAGCGCATCGTTTCACGCACTTCAAAAACGAAGCCGTTTCCATAGTTTTTATGAAACCGTTTGGCTAAAAGGCCATTTTTATGATAAAGATAGCAGGAATGCGAGCAGTGCGCCCGTGGAATACGGATATATCCTTCAGAGCCATAGATACAGAGCTCTTGCCGGATCGTGGCGGCAGTCGTCGCCTGCAGGTTTGCAATGCAGCTGGGAAAGCGGAGCATAATATTATCCACCTTATCCACACCAGTTTCCGAGCGGGCAAGCATGGACTGCATTTCGAGGACCGGCTCGTCGATCAGATAGGTCATCAACTCGATCGCATAGACACCGATATCATAAGCTGCGCCGCCGCCAAGCGCGGGAGCGTTGATCCTGTGCGACGGATCCCGGCTTGCAGAGAAGCCGATGGAGCAAGAGGCCATTTCAAGGTGGCCGATGCGCCCTTCCTGAATCCATTGGCGCGCCTGATTGATATGCGGCAGAAAGCGGGACCACATCGCCTCCATCACAAAGAGATTTTTCTCCTTTGCGCAGTCAAAGATTTCTCTGGCCTGTGCCGCGGTAGGTACCATGCTTTTTTCACACAGCACAGGTTTATTGTGCTCCAGGCAGCACATAATGTTTTCATAGTGGAAATTATGCGTTGTCGCGATATAGATCGCATCCAGGTCGTCCCGCGAGAGCAGCTGATCATAATTGTCGTAGAAATCCTCGATTTTGTGCCGCTTGGCAAAGTGCCAGGCACGCCTTTGATCCTTGCTGGCCACAGCCGCCACGCATGCGCCATCAACCTTTCGAACCGCATCGCAGAATTTATGCGCAATGTCCCCGGCACCGAGGATACCAAACTGAAATTGCTTCATCAGAAGCGCTCCCTTTCTCTGAATGTACTGCTTGCATCGATCGTTTTTCTTATTATAATACAAAACCGCGCCCTTTACAATTTTCTCTTTGACGGAAACCTTGCCAAGGGCAATAAATGCGGGTATAATGGGCAGGAACGGGAAGGTATGCCTTACCGTTTGCTGCGATTGTATGCCGCCTTGGGACGGCGGTACGGAAAAGAGGTTAATAGAAATGCTAGAATTACAAAATATTGCCTTTCAAGTGGATTCAGAGGGCGCTCAGCATGAGATCCTGGAAGATGTGAGCCTGACGCTTGCAGAGGGTAAATTTTTAGTTATAACCGGTCCGAACGGTGGGGGAAAATCCACACTTGCGCGGATTATTATGGGGATTGAAAAGCCAACGTCCGGGCGGATTTTATTCAACGGACAGGATATTACAGCGTTGGGAATTACCGAGCGGGCCAAGCTTGGCATCGGCTATGCGTTTCAGCAGCCACCGCGGTTCAAGGGATTGACGGTGCGCCGGCTTCTGAGCCTTGCCCACGGCAGCGAACTGCCCGAGGACGCCTGCTGCGCCTATTTGACGAACGTAGGACTCTGCTCAAAGGACTATCTCAACCGCGAGGTAGATGCATCCCTCTCCGGCGGGGAGGTCAAGCGCATTGAAATTGCCACGCTCATGGCGCGTGATTTAAAACTCGCCATTTATGATGAGCCGGAGGCAGGAATCGATTTATGGAGCTTCACGATGCTCGTTGATAGCTTCCGCGCCATCAGCGCCCGGCGTCATGAGAGTGTGATCATCATTTCGCATCAGGAGCGGATCATGAAGCTGGCGGATGAAATCGCCGTGATCGCAGATGGAAGGATTCGCAGCAAGGGGAGCCGGGAGGAGATGCTTCCGAAGCTACTGGGTGAATTCGATGAAAACTGCGCATTTCGGAGAGGAACAGAAGAGACGCAGAAAATCTGACGCTGCTTTTCTGGAAAGGATGGTATCGATATGAACCGAATTGATGAACAGTTGCTGGAATCCATTGCCGACCTGCACGGGACGCCGGCGGGAGCATATAATATCCGGAAAAACGGGGCGGGCGTTGCGCGCCAGTCCACAGCCAACATTGAGATCGTTCCCAAGCAGGGCAAGCCAGGCATTGATATTTACGTAAAGCCGTATACCAAAAATGAGAGTGTACACATCCCGGTCATCGTAACCGACACGGGAATCAACGATATGGTCTACAACCATTTTGAGATTGGGGAGGGTGCGGACGTCTTGATCGTGGCGGGCTGCGGCATCCACAATGACGGAAGCGCAAGGAGCGAGCACGATGGGATTCATACCTTCCATATCGGAAAAAATGCGCGTGTGCGCTATGTGGAAAAGCACTATGGCGAAGGGGATGGCAGCGGCGAGCGCGTATTGAACCCTACGACGGAGGTCGAGCTCGAGGAAGGCGCCTACTGTGAAATGGAAATGGTGCAGATCAAGGGCGTGGATTCCACCATCCGCGAGACGACTGCCCATCTTGCGGCCGGATCAAAGCTCGTTCTGCTTGAGAAGCTGATGACGCACGGTAGGCAGTCTGCACGCTCCAATATGGAAGTCAATCTCGACGGGGACGGCTCGAGTGCGCAGATCATTTCCCGTTCCGTTGCCAAGGATTTCTCTGAGCAGGTATTTTTTCCGCGCGCTGTGGGCAATGCGGAATGCCGCGCGCATGTGCAGTGTGATTCCATCATCATGGATCATGCAAAAATCCGCTCGATTCCAGAGATCGCTGCGAACCACGCGGATGCGCAGGTAATCCATGAGGCGGCCATCGGGCGGATCAATAACGATCAGCTGCTCAAGCTGCAAACCTTTGGGATGACGCAGGAGGAAGCAGAGGCGGTGATTATTCAGGGCTTTCTGAAATAAAGATGAAGAATTGGTCTAGATGACGGAAAATCAGGGGTTCAGCTGTTAAGATTTTATAAATTTCTCCTGTGGATGTTGAACTCCATTCGAAAACCGTTTATAATAAATGACATCTATTTTGCCGTAATTATATGCTTTTCAAACAAGCGGACGGCCTATCTATGAAGGAGCTGAAGGAATGGATCCCATTAAAGTGGATTTTACGAAAAAAAAGGACGATGAGATCATCATCAAGCCGGCAAAAGCAGGGCTGAAAATTTTTCTCAATATCCTGATCACGCTTGTGGGCGCGGGCATTGCCTACTATATCATGCTGCCGCCCATGAATTTCAAGTCGACTGATATGTACATCTTTTTTGCCATTGTCGCGGTGATTTATTGCGTGACAGCTGCGATTACATCGGGGGCGCTTCGAAAGGGCGAATATATCCCCTATGTGAAAAAGCAATCCATTGTGCCGATCATTATCGTCGGTGTGTTGGCCGTTATTTTTGTCATCGGTCTGCTGATTTCCTCGGTCATCTTCCGCGCGAATTCCTATAAGGATATCATTCAGGTGCAGGAAGGCGACTTCGCCAAGGAAGTAGATACGATTGACTTCGCCAGCGTTCCCCGGATCGACCGCGATGCGGCTCTCAACATCGCCAACCGCAGCCTCGGCGTCTTGAGCGACCTTGTCTCCCAATTCAAGGTCAATATGGTGCCGAATGCGGGCAAGGATACACAGATTAACTATAAAAATACGCCGGTGCGCGTGGTCCCGCTGGAGTATGCCAACCTTATCAAATGGTTTACCAACCGTTCCGACGGATTGCCGGGATATATCGTTGTGAACCTGGTCACGCAGTCCGCTGAGGTGAAACGCGTGGAGGGCGGTATTAAATACACGACCGCGGAGCATTTCAACCGCTATCTGATGCGCCATCTGCGCTTCCAGTATCCGACTTTCATGTTTGCAGAGCCGAATTTTGAGATCAATGAAGAGGGCGAGCCCTACTGGATTTGCCCGGTCGAGGATAAGACCATCGGCCTGTTCGGCGGTACGGATATCAAAGGCGCGGTGCTTGTCAACGCCGTCACCGGTGAGAGCAGTTACCACACGATGGATGAGCTGAAAAACGACGCGGCTCTTCAGTGGATCGACCGCGTGTATTCCGATTCCCTGCTCGTCGAGCAATTTGATTACTATGCGCAGTATCAGAAGGGATTCTTTAACTCCGTGCTCGGCCAGGAAGGCGTGCGCAAGACGACGGAAGGCACTAATTTCCTCGCCATGCATGACGACGTTTATATGTATACAGGCGTTACGTCCGTAACTGCCGACCAGTCGATCGTCGGCTTCACGCTGATTAACCAGCGCACGAAGGAAGCAAAGTTCTACCCGGTCGAGGGCGGCGCAACGGAAGCTTCCGCACAGATTTCCGCACAGGATATGGTGCAGGATCTTGGCTATAAGGCTACCTGGCCGCTTCTGCTGAATATCAGTGGCCAACCGACCTACTTTATGTCCCTCAAGGGTGATTCCTCGCTGGTGAAGATGTATGCAATGGTTGATGTGTACGATTACAGCAACGCCGCAAAGGGCAATACCGTTAAGGAATGCATGGATAATTACGCCGCGCTTATTGAGCAGCGAAAGGGCATTGATCTCGACGTCGACATGAGCGGCGTCAATGCGGGCGAAAACAGCGACAATCCCCAGCAGCAGGAAAAGCCGAAGACGCAGGCCGTCACTGGAACGATTGCGGATATCCGCACGGCAGTCAAGGGCGGCGAGAGCTACTATTATCTGAAGCTCGACAAGGGAGCCGCCTATTATGCCATCAAGGCTTCCGACGCGGAAACGGTCGTTGTCCTGAATAAGGGCGATACTGTCACCATCACGATTCCCATGGATGCAAAGGGAGATATCATCTCAGCATCTGCAATTACGAAGGGCTCGCCGCAAAAAGGCGACGCGGCATAACAAAAAATTATAAATTCTGGTCGATGGACGTGTCGCAGAAAGGCAAAATCTGCGGCACGTGTTTTTT
>DCJV01000055.1 GCA_002320555.1 Ruminococcaceae bacterium UBA1691
TCGTGTGTGTTTCGTGAGGTTATTATACTATAGATTAACAATGCAGGAAAGAGGCAAAACGCTTTTTTCTCAAAACGTGTAAATCGAATTCGCAGGGTATGTTCCCGGAAATTTGTGCAAAACTAAGTGAGATCAGGGGATAGGTGCAATTTTCAATATAGAGGAATAAAATCAATCCTTTACAGTTGAAATCATCCAAATATTCGTATAAAATAGATAAAGCAAACGGGATTTAAATCTTATTTAATAAAATTTTTTGGAGGAAACATATGAAATATACACTTTCCAAGGAACAAGCAAGCGAGCTGATCACCTCAAAGCTCTCCCACTTCTTCGGCGTGACCCCGCAGGAGGCCTCTTATGAGCAATTTTATAAGGCCATTGCAATGATCGTGCGCGATATGATGAGCGACGGCCGCACGGAGTTTGTGGAAAAAGCGGAGCAAGAAAACGCAAAGCACGTCTACTACCTCTGCATGGAGTTCCTGATGGGCCGTTCTCTCAAGAATAATCTATACAATCTCGGCCTGACCGAGGTATTCAGCCAGGCGCTTGCGGACTACGATATCAAGATGGAAAGCCTCTATGACAGCGAGCCGGACGCGGGCCTCGGCAATGGAGGTCTGGGAAGGCTTGCCGCCTGCTACCTCGACGGCCTTGCCACACAGGGGTATCTTGCCACCGGTTATTCGATCCTCTACGAATACGGCATTTTCAAGCAGAAGATCGTGGACGGCTGGCAGACGGAGCTGCCGGATTTCTGGCTGCCCGGCGGCGAGGTCTGGCTCGTCCCCAAGGAGGAGTGCGCCATCGAAGTGCGCTTTGAGGGCGAGATTGAGGACCAGTGGGACGGCCCCTATCACCATACGGAGCATAAGAACTACAAGCCTATTATGGCGATTCCAAACGACATGTTCGTCTCCGGCAAGGATGGCAAGGGGATCAGCGTATTGCGCCTGTGGACCTCGAAAGCTCCTGGCCTCGACATGACGCTCTTCAATCAGGGCGACTATATGCGCGCTATGGAGCAGAACGCGATGGCGGAAGTCATCAGCAAGGTGCTCTACCCGGCGGATAACCATCCGGAGGGCAAGAGCCTGCGGTTGCGCCAGCAGTATTTCCTTGTATCTGCATCCGTGCAGGATATCGTGCACCGTCATCTGCGGCAATACCCGTCTCTCGATAACTTTGCGGATAAGGTCGCCATCCATATCAACGATACCCACCCGACCATGGCGATCCCCGAGCTGATGCGCATCCTGCTCGACGAATGCGGCTACGGCTGGGACGATGCCTGGCGGATCGTGACCAATACCTTTGCCTATACCAACCATACCGTTATGAGCGAAGCGCTGGAATGCTGGCCAGAGGATCTCTTCCAGCGGATGATCCCACGCATCTATCAGATCACCAAGGAGATCGACAACCGCTTCCGCGCCTTTGTCTGGGGCGCGACGGGGGATGCCGGCCGGGTGGAGCGCATGGCGATCATCTCCAATGGCGTGGTGCGCATGGCGAACCTGTGCGTCGCCACGTGCCACAGCGTCAACGGCGTTTCGGCGCTCCACAGCCAGATCCTCAAGGACAGTGTTTTCCAGGATTTTTACGGCCTCACGCCGCTCAAGTTCAAAAACGTGACCAACGGCATCGCCCACCGCCGCTGGCTGTGCCAGTCGAACCCGGCGCTGAGCGGACTGATCACCGAGCTCATTGGCGATGGCTTTGTATACAATGCCGAGGAGTTGCTCAAGCTGCGTAAATATGCTGACGACAAGACCGTGCTCGATCAAATCGGCCGCGTCAAGCTCGAAAACAAAGAGCGTTTCGCCGCGTTGGTCAAAAAGACCAACGGCATCGTTCTCGACCCGACCTCAATTTTCGACGTGCAGGTCAAACGGTTGCATGAATATAAGCGGCAGCATCTCAACGCGCTGCATATCCTTTCGCAGTATCTGATGCTCAAGGAAAACCCGGATATGGATTTCACGCCGCGCACCTATATCTTCGGCGCGAAGGCCGCGCCCGGCTACTTTATGGCAAAGAAGATCATCAGCTTCATCTGCGCGCTTGCGGATGTCATCAACCATGATCCCATTGTAAAAGACCGCATCAAGGTGGTCTATATGGAGGATTATAATGTGACGATGGCGGAACACCTGATGCCTGCCGCCGATATCAGCGAGCAGATTTCTCTCGCCGGTACGGAGGCGAGTGGCACGGGCAACATGAAGCTGATGCTCAATGGTGCGCTGACACTCGGCACGCTCGACGGCGCGAATGTCGAAATCCGTGAGGCGGTTGGGGATGAAAATATGTTCCTCTTCGGCATGACCACGCCGGAGGTAAACGACCTCAAGCGCAAGGGCTATGATCCGAACAGCTATTATCTCAATAACGGCGAGCTGCGCCGCGCAGTCGACGCAATTAAGCTCGGCATCAACGGCGTATCCTTCCCGGAGATCGCCTCCTCCCTGACGAACAGCGATCCCTATATGGTGATGGCGGACTTCGACGATTACCGCCGCGCCCAGCAGCGGGTAGCTCAGATCTGGGCGGATCGCGACCAGTGGAACCGCATGTCCCTGATGAATACGAGCGGTGCGGGACGTTTTGCGGCGGACCGTGCGATCGAAGAGTACGCGCGGGATATCTGGCATACGGGAAAGGTCACGAAATAAAGCATAGCATTTTCTGAACTCCTGAATAAAATGGACCGCGTAAAACTGCGCGGTCCATTTTTATGAGCGAGCATAGGGTCAAGTTGAAAATCTGTGGGCGGGCGATGTTACAAATACGGTTACTCATCATGAAGGTCCACATTGACAATTCGAAGTGGATGGAGTATCATACCTCTAAATTGGATGTAGATACATCTTTTGTGGGAGAGGTAATAAGAATGGAGATTACACACAGACAAATTACAAAAATTGCTCGTGAGGTGAACAAATTCACAGTGCGGACGATGAAAGCTGATGGAATCGGAACAGCGGAGTTTGATTTTATTCACCTTGTTAGGCATCACCCTGGCATTACGCAGGCTGAAGTACGAAACGAGTTGAGAATTGATAAGGGAGCAGCGGCACGTCGTACAGCCAACCTTGAGGAAAAAGGGTATCTTGTTCGGAAGGAAAACCCGAATGATAAGCGCAGCCAGTTGCTGTATGCCACGGAAAAAGCAGAGCGGCTAAAAAACTCCAAAGCATATTTGGAGTCGGTATTTTATGAATGGTTACTTGGCGGACTGTCTCAGGATGACAGCGAAAACTTTGCCCGCATTTTAAAGATACTGTATGAAAAATCCAAAAAACAAAGCCGTGCAGGATTTCCCGATTTACTGGCGCTGTTGGAGGGAAAGGAGCGTGTGTGAATTGGCAAACAAACAGAATCAGGAGCCGGATCGGATACGTTCTTACTTTAAAGCGGAAAAATGGACGCTGGTATTCGTTGCGGTTTCAGGCATCCTTTATAACACGGGCATGGTTGCAGGGCCATGGTTTGAAGGACAGCTTGCTCAGTGCCTGTACGATATAATCGGCGGAAACAAAGTGTTTTCGGATATGCTGATTTTGACAGCAGCTTATGTTGCGACGATCCTTTTTGTTCAGACCATGCGGTATGTCAAGCGGTTTTATGTGCGCAGATTCGGCAACAATGTTAACCGCAGCATGAAACGGGTTCTGTATTCCGGTCTTGTACATAAAAGCAAAAGCGAAATGGAGTGTGAAAGCGTCGGCAGTCTGATGACAAAGGCGATTTCCGATGTCGATGCCTGCTCGGAGGGGATGCGCAAGTTTACAACAGAAATTTTTGATACGGGCGTGGTAATGATTGCATATCTTACCATGCTGTATGTTTACGATTGGCGCCTTGCTCTTTTATCCAGCATATTCCCGCCGTTTGCTTATCTAATTGCAGAAAAACTGAAGGTAATTGTGCATCGCTGTACAAACTCTTATAAAGAAAGTGCGTCACGTCTAAACAGCGCAACACTCGATCGTATTTCCGGAGCGATTACATATCGTGTATTCAGCTGTGAAGAAGGACGTGATACCGCTTATGAGGGGCACCTTGCCGATTATGAACACAACGCAATCAAGGCCAATCTTTGGGCTTCAGCAATGCAGCCGCTCTATCAAATTATTTCCATGCTGAGCGTTTTGTTTATCATTTGGTTCGGTGCAGAAAATGTTCTCGGCACAGGCTGGTCGGAATGGAATATTGCTGCATTTACAACCTTCTTATCTTGCTTTACCAAGCTTGCGGTCAAGTCATCAAGAGCAGCAAAGCTATTTAATGCCGTGCAAAAGGCGCAGGTTTCATGGAGCCGAATTAAGCCGATGATGAAAAACGAGGATGAAACGGAATCTGCACCCGTTTGCCCTGCAGATTTGGAGGTGTGTGGATTATCATTTTCCTACCCGGCCGGACGGGAAATCCTGCACAATATATCGTTTAGAGCAAGTCCCGGGCAGATCATCGGCGTGACCGGCGCTGTTGCCTGCGGCAAATCCACGTTGGGAAAAGTTTTTCTTTGTGAACATCCGTATCATGGCAGTATCCGTTTTGCAGGCTGTGAACTGGCCAGCTTATCGAAGGATCAGCGAAGCGGGATTTTCGCCTATATGGGACATCAGCCAGAGCTGATGAGCGACACAATCGAGCAGAATATTCTTCTCGGAGATACGGCAGATATATCGGTTTATCTGAAAGCGGCCTGCCTTGACCGTGAGGTAAATGAAATGCCAGATCATGCACAAACGCAGGTCGGCAGTGGAGGCATGCGCCTTTCCGGAGGCCAACAGGCGCGGGTAGCATTGGCAAGAACGCTCTGCCATAAGCGTCCCGTCATGATTTTGGATGACCCATTTTCGGCCGTTGACAAGGCAACAGAAAAAGAGCTGTATCAAAATCTCCGCCAGATGGCTTCGGACAGTATTATTCTGTTGATTTCCCACAGGCTTTCCCTGTTTTCTGAGCTTGATGGGGTCATATGGATGGAGAATGGACATGCGGCGATCAGTACGCATGAGGATTTGATGCGTACAAATCCAAAATATGCACACTTGTACCAGGTACAGGCGGAAGGAGGTAAAATGTGTGAAGCGTAAAAACAGTATGAAATCCATTTTGAAGAGCGTTATAATCCATGCAAAGCTGCTGACCATTGGTATTGTTTTTACGATTGCGGGAGCAATTGTGTTTGCGTTGCTGCCTCCGCTTGCATTGGAAAAAATAATAAATGATTTGACTGCCGGCCATACCATAGGTATTCAAAATGCGCTGCTTTATTTTGCGCTCATTGCCGCCGCCGGTTTATTCGATACTGCAAAGGAAATTCTAATCACAATATTTGGCCAGAAAATCACACGGGAATTGCGGCACGAAATGTGTGGAAAGCTTTCACGTATGCCTGCCTCTTATTTTACAAAAAACGAACCGGGAGTTACCGCCTCCAGGTTCGTTAACGATGTGGATACTATGGAATCTTTGTTTACTTCCGGCATTATCAGCATGTTTGTGGATGCCTGCAAAGTGATCAGCATTATGTTCATGATTTTTGTAAAGAGCAGGGGCTTGGGTATTCTTATGCTGTTTGTCACGCCAATGCTGTTTTTTCTGACACGAATCATTCAAAGGAGAATGCTGAAAGCACAGCTTGCCAATCGTGCGGCAGTTGGAAAGGCCAACAATCACGTGCCGGAAACGATCCGAAATATCAGGATGATTCATAACTTTCATAAAGAGAAATACATGGAAAGCAAATATGACGATTACATTCTGAAAAGCTATCGTGCAATGGAAAAATCCAATTTCTACGATGCTATTTATTCCCCTATTATACTCGTCGTCAGTGCGGTCATAGTTGCAGTAATGATGATTTTATCTGCCATGGGCGGCGAAATGCAGTCATTTTTCGGAATGTCCGTTGGAACAGCCGTGGCAGTTATCGCTTATGTCGGCAAGGTGTTTGAACCGTTGGAAAGCATCGGAATGGAAATTCAGAATATTCAGTCAGCTGTTGCTGGCGTTCACCGTATCAACGAATTTCTTGATGAGCCGGAGCGCGGGGAGGCAGACCGTTCAATCAGATGCCGGCAGCTTTTGCAAAGCAATATGCCCTGTATAGAGCTGAACAATATTCGATTCGGATACAATAAGAACGAACCGGTTCTAAACGGGAGAAGTTTTACAGTAAAGCAGGGAGAAAGCGTAACCCTGACAGGAAAGACCGGCGCAGGAAAAAGTACCATTTTCAAGCTTATTCTGGGATTGTACAGCCCCGACAGCGGCAGCGTTCGTGTTTTCGGTGCGCAAGCATGCCGTATTCCCGACAAGGAAAAGCGAACCCTATTTGGATACGTTGAACAGACCTTTCGAATGGTTCCGGGAACAGTTGCAGAGCAGATCACATTGTTTGATTCATCTATTTCCCGGAAGGATGCCGAAAAAGCCGCACAGATTGTCGGCTTGCATGAAAGCATTGCAAAGCTGGAGAGCGGTTATGATACCCCCTGCACCGAGTCACTGTTCTCTCAAGGGGAATGGCAGCTGCTGTCAATTGCCCGTGCAATAGCTGCAGACCCTGCCATACTGCTGCTTGATGAAATCACTGCAAATCTTGATTCCGGTACTGAGCAAATGGTAATTTCCGCTTTAAAGAAAGCATCGGAGAACCGTACCGTGCTGTCCATTTCTCATCGCTTATATGAGCAGACAGGCGGCCGACAGATAAAAATAGAGGAATAAACGGCTCCAATACGTGATCCCCGCTTCGCTATCATCAAAACGATATTCGCTCGTTATAAAATCTTCTCCTCATAAGGAGGCGGCGAGGCTGTCGAGCTCTTGTTCAATGAATGCGTTCTTCTTCAGCATCGGGCGGCGGAATTTGCCTTCCTTGATTACCGCATATGGTTCACGTAGTGCTTCCAAATTGTCCAGCGGGTTAGAGCGGAGGATCAGAAGGTCCGCATATTTACCAGTTTCTACGGAGCCCGTAATATCACTGATGCCAAGAATTTCCGCATTGGAAAGCGTAGCGGTATAGATCGCGTAATCCGTGGGGACCTTCATCATCTTCCAGAAATACCAGACCTCACGCCACATGTTGTACTGTGTGGCAAACGGACAGGAGGCATCGGTGCCAAGGCCTACGCGGATACCGGATTCCATCGCGGTGCGGCCGCCCTCGCGCATGCCCTCGAGCACGACCTCGCTGTTGTATACGCACAGTTCGTTCAGCTTGGTGACCGCAGGGGAAAGGCGCGCAAGCGGCAGGGCGGGGGAGAAGGTCAGAATCACGCCGCCGTTTCGATTCCGGAGAATCTCCTGCAGCGCTTCGTCAAAGCCGGCGCTGTGCTCAATGGTATCCACGCCGCCCTCGATGGCGACGCGCATGCCGTCCGGGCTCTCCGTATGGGAGGCTACCTTCATGCCGAGCTCATGTGCCCGGTCGCACACGGCGCGCGTCTGCTCCAGGTTCATTTTTAGCTCGCCGGGCGAGCCCTTCTTCGTTGCATCCATCACGCCGCCGGTCACACAGATTTTGATAAAATCCGCACCCGCCGCATGGTGCGCATCAACCAGCGCCCGCAGGTCGGCCGGGTCGGATGCGGTTTCGGCGAAGGTTCCGTCGCCATGGCCTCCGGGGACAGTGATCGCCGTGCCAGAGCAATACATGCGTGGGCCGAGCTTCTCCCCTGCGCGCACCGCGTCGCGGATACGCAGGTCAGAGCCGCAGAAATCGCCCACCGCGCGCAGCGTTGTCACGCCGGAGTCGAGCTCCGCGAGGACGTGGGAGGCGACCATGGAATCCAGTACCTTTTGCCCGAGCGGGGTATGTACAAATTTCAAAACGGCTTTTTGAGAGCTTCCTCCGCCGAGCGCCTTGCTGGGCTTGCCGGTGCCAAACAGGTGCGCGTGCATGTTGATGAGCCCCGGCATGATGTATTTTCCGGTGCAGTCCATCACCTCGGCTCCTGTGCGGTCGATTTTGCCAATGGCGGCGATCTTTCCGGCCTCCACAAGAATATCGGCCTTCTGCGCCTGGCAGCCAGGCTTTCCGCTGATGACGAATCCGCCGATCAATGCTCTTTTCAATGTGATTCCCCTCTTTTTCTAAAAGATAAAAAGACAGCTTTCAGCCGCCTTTTATGGAGTTGATTTAACTTCATCATAGCATATTTCATACGGAAAATCCATTGGGCGGCTGAAAAACAATGCTCACCCTGAGATCTTGCCAATCGCTGCGCGGCGATATGCATTATTTTCAGACTGAAAAAAGCAACACGCACCTCGGTTGAATGAGCCAACGGAGCATAGATGTTGCTGCTGTTCCATAGAAAATTTAATTTTTAGTCAAAAAAACAACAGCAAACGGACGTATCAAGGCTTCGTCCAGCTTGCTGCTGTGTTGTAGTTACATCTACGGAGTGACCGAAAAGCGTACGGTCTGACCGCAGGTTTGAATATTAAAGAAAACCTGCGGCGCGCGAATTGCACACCGCAGGTGTGGAGCGGGAAACGGGATTCGAACCCGCGACTTTCGGCTTGGGAAGCCGACGCTCTACCGCTGAACTACTCCCGCATTGATTGATATGATAGCACATGTATCCGAAAAAATCAATCCTCTTTTTTTGCAAGAATGGCTCCCTTTTTCGCTGCGGCATTTGTCATGGCAGGAAAATGATAATTTTCAGTCAAAATCGAATAGGCGGTTTCAATTTTTGGACAAACCAAAAGGGCAATATAATCTCCGTTAGAGAGCAAAAGCGCATGGGATAGCTTTTCATATTCCTTGGGAGCCAGTGTCTGGAAGGTTCGCATCTTCATCTGAATACAGGCGTTTAGCGCGCGGATAATCACCTGGCTATCAGTGCCCTCCTTCAAGTGAAAAATGGCGACTTCATCGGCGCTGGTATTGATCGTGCTCATATATACGGCATAATCGTCCACAAGGGATAGGTCAAAATCATAATGCAGCGAAATGGTCTTCGATTCCAGTGCCACCATATGATCAATCGGCGTTTGTTGGATGATGGCGGTGGCTATATCGTCTGCGGAGGCGGTTACAGAGGATTCCTGTTGCGATCTGTCAAAGGCCGGAGCAGGAGCACCGCAAGCAGAAAGCGCACAAAGGACGATTAACAGGAACAAGACAAAAAGACGGGAAAAATGGCGTTTTCTCATCGCTGTACACTCCTTTCTCAGCTCATTCAATTTCTCCCCAGCGGAAGGGCAAAAGGTTCTTGAACGCCAAATGTATTGAGTTGACGTTATTATAGCACAAAAGGCTATGAAAGAAACTACAAAACGATTACAAATTTTGTGCGTTACATGTAATTTTAAGGCTTTTGAAGAAAAAATATGTACAATTTCAACCATAAAAGGACGACTATGGACGATAAGGAGGGGGCGGTTTGCTCTGCGTGCGGGAACGTGCTATAATTTAACCTAATTTTTATTACATTACGAAGCGATAGCGAGTAACAAAGCAAGGCCCGCCATGATGGGAGCGGCAGAAGAGATCATCAAAACGATCCCACTTGGATAGCGGCTATTGTTTACTAGAAGCAGGAACCGGGGCGGTTATATTTGGAAAAACAGGTTTATTATTTAATAGAAGCTTATGCACGCGGGCTGTGTGATACGGATTGTTTCACCGGAGAGCTGACGGCGCTCTGTTGCTGTGGCCCTGCTTTTGAGGGGCTCTCCGATGAAGAAATTGTGCTGTTGGACGAGCTGTGCACAGGTGCACAGCGCTTCTCGGATGAGGACGAACCGTTTCCGGGCAGGGATATGCTGAGTGAAACACAGTTTCGTGCATTTTTCGACCGTCTCTATCCAGAACTGAAACGCCAAATACCCTACGAGGTATGGAAGGATTTTTCCTGACGGCAGATTGACTTTAAGGAAGGACAGGTGTAGTCGTTATGCCCGCTTTTTCAACTCATTATCTCTTTGCCCGTGAACTGATGGCGCAGATTAAAGCGGCAGCTCCGGATATCCGGCTGGATGCGGATGCCGTATATTATGGGACACAGGGGCCCGATGTTCTCTTCTTTCACCGGATTCTGCCGACGATGCCGGGAAAGAGCCTCAATCCGGCCGGCTCGCGGATGCACCGCGCAAATCCCAATGTGCTCTTTGAGGCAATGCTTTCTTATACCCGGACGCTGGAGGGCGCACAGCGGGAGCAGGCGCTTTCCTATATTTATGGATTCTTGTGCCATTATGCGCTTGACCGCGTTGCCCATCCCTATATTTATGCCACGCAGTATGCGATCATCAAAGCACGCCATATCTGGTATCTGAAGGGCGTTGTGCATAACCGGGTGGAGTATGAGATCGATATGCTGATGCTGCGCCGTCATCTGCAGGTGAAGTCCGCCCGGAAATTTGAAACCAGGGATGTCCTCTCCACAGACGGCGCTCTACTCGAAGCGATGGCAGGTGTGCTTTCCTCTGCGGCACAGGAAGCCCTGAACGTACCCATGACGCAGGCGCAGGCACGGCAGGCCTTTTGTGATACGCGCATCATGCAGTCTCTGCTGACGGACAGGCATGGATGGAAGCTGCCGCTTATGACGCTGCTGCAGCTGCCGGTTTATCCGTTCCTCGGCCCCTGCCTGACGACGATGCTGCGCCGTACGCAGGCCGATACACGCTGGGACTATACCAATGACCAAAAAGCGGCCTGGGCGTATCCTGCCGACCCGGAGCGGGTGAGCCGCGAAAGCTTTGAAGAGCTGTTCGAACGCGCCAAACAGGATGCGCTGCATTTGATCTCCGCTTTTCGGGAAGCACTTTTAAGCAATGGGGCGCTGGATGAGGCGATCGGCGGAGTCTCCTTCCTGACCGGCGTGCCTGTGGATGAGTGATCGGTAGAATGAGAAAGGAATGTTGAACAATGGAAAAAATTTTGAGCTTTCAGATCGACCATACTAAGCTGCCCTGCGGCATGTATCTCTCCCGTGTGGACGGGGATATCGATACCTATGATCTGCGTACCCGCCGCCCAAACCGGGAGCCTGTGATGGCAAACGGCGCCATGCATACGGTTGAGCATCTGTTCGCCACGTTTGTGCGTAATTCTGCCGATGCGGATCAGGTGGTCTATTTCGGCCCAATGGGCTGTCGCACCGGATTTTATTTTTTAACACGAGGTATGGATCGCCAAAGGGCAATTGAATTAACCAAATCGGCCTTTGCTTTTATTGCCACTTATGAGGGAGAAATTCCGGGAGCAACGGAACGCGAGTGTGGAAACTGGCGTGACCATAATTTGGAAGGCGCAAAAAAAGAAGCACAAAAAATGGTAAAAATACTGGAGAGTTGGACAGTCGCCCAGCTAAAATACCCAGAATAAATGCGTCTGATTGTATAAAATGCCGAAAAACCCGCGAAATACTTGCGGAGAACAGGACATCTGTGTATAATGGTAACTAAATTGTAACCGTTTTGTAACTATTTTGCACGGTTAAACTATGGAGGTGTTCCCGCATGTCCTTCAAGCATGTCAAACGGGATAAAACAGCATCCTCCGTGCAGGAGGATGTCATCAGGCAGACAGAGGACAGCAATGAGACGGCGCTTGCCGTTGCAGATAAAGAAGAGAATCCGGTAGCACAGGAGCAGGGGAAAGCGGCGCCCGCAGCAGGCGCGGCATTGCAGGCGGTATACCGCCAGATATCCTGGCTGGGCCTGCAGACGCAGCGGTATGCGCTGCGTTTCTACCGCCATATCGAGCGGTATGTCCGGCTTCCATTCCAGATGGCCCGCTTCGGGCTGCGGTTCGTGTTTGTCACGGTGGACCGCTATGCGTTCAAAACGTATCACGAGGCGGTGGATGAGGCGCAGTATCTGCGGGTGGAGGTCCGCTCGGTGCGGAAGAATCTGAAGCGGTGTGTCAAGCAGAGCCCTGCGTCGGTATTCCCGGTGTTAGGGCATTATACGGCAAAGGCGTTCCGGCGGCACAAGAAGCTGTTTGCCACGCTGTTGAACACGGCGCTGCCCATCGCGGCCTGTGTGCTGCTGGCTACGACGGTGGCGCACTGGGGAAGCGTGACGTTTGCGCTGGAGGTCAATTACAACGACCAGAATATCGGCTATGTGGCAAACGAGTCGGTGTATCTGGAGGCGGAGAAGCTTGCGCGCGGGCGGATCATGTCGGATGCGCAGCAGGCAGTCCAGACGGCGGAGAATACGGCTTCGGCGGGCAGTAGTAGTGTTCAGGCGGTCAATCTGAGCACACGCAGCCTTGCGGCGGAGGAAGAGAAGCCGGCGCAGGAGCTGATCGCAAAGCCGTCGTACAAACTGCGGCTGGTATCGATCGACCAGCTGACGGACGCAGACGCGATGTCGGATAAGCTGATCGAGCATTCGAGCAGCAAAATCACAAATGCATGCGGTGTGTATGTGGATGGAAATTTTGTGTGCGCGGTGAAGAACGAGACAGATGCGGTGAGCGTATTCGATAAGATCCTCAATGAGAAGAAGACAGACGAAGCGAACACGATCGCGGACTTTGTGGAAGAGGTCAGCTACGTGCAGGGCCTCTATCCGGACAATGAGGAAACGGTGTGGGATGCGAAGCGTTTGGAGAAAAAGCTGCGGAGCAAGAAGGCGGAAGCAGTTTACTATACCGTAAAGATGGGGGATACGCCGTCCGGGATCGCGCAGGCAAACGACCTGACGACGAAGGAACTGATGGCGATGAATCCCGGCCTGACGGAGACGATCCATGTGGGGGATTCGCTGCTGGTATCGAATGAAGTGAATTTCCTGCGGGTAAAGATCATCAAGACGGTGCAGCGCACAGAGGAAATCCCGTTTGAGACAGAGGAAAACAAGACATCGAGCATGTATGTGGGCCGGACGAAGACCGTGCAGGAGGGCGTAAACGGGCAGCGTCAGATCACGGAGATGGTGACGTATATCGACAATGTGCCTGTGAGCACGAAGCAGGTGAGCACGAAAGTGATCAAGGACCCTGTGACGAAGAAGGTCAACGTGGGCACGAAGTCCAAGAGCAGCTACAGCAGCGGCAGGGGAAATGCCTACAGTTCATCCTCGTCTCCTGTGTATTACGATACCGGCTCTGTATCAACAAGAATGATGTGGCCC
>DCJV01000048.1:0-7140 GCA_002320555.1 Ruminococcaceae bacterium UBA1691
GATATGCGCGCGGCAGCGGAAATCCTGAAGGGCCGCAAGGTTCACAAGGGCGTGCGCGCTATCGTGATTCCCGCCACCCAGGAGGTTTACCTGCAATGCATCAAGGAAGGCCTGGCCGAAATCTTCATTGAGGCCGGCGCAATCGTCAGCACGCCGACATGCGGGCCGTGCCTGGGCGGCTATATGGGCATCCTGGCCGCAGGCGAGCGTGCCGTCTCCACGACCAACCGTAATTTTGTTGGCCGTATGGGCCATGTGGACAGCGAGGTCTATCTCGCCTCCCCCGCCGTTGCAGCGGCAAGCGCCATCGCGGGCAGGATTGCTGATCCAGCCCAAATATAACGCCTCATCAAAGAAAGGACGATCGTAGCAATGAAAGCACAGGGCTTTGTACATAAATATGGCAGCAACGTCGATACGGATGTCATCATTCCGGCGCGCTATCTCAACACGGCCAACCATCAGGAGCTCGCGGCGCACTGCATGGAGGACATTGACAAGGAATTTATTCATAAGGTAAAACAGGGCGACCTGATCGTGGCGGACAATAATTTTGGCTGCGGCTCCTCCCGCGAGCATGCGCCCATCGCCATCAAAACGGCCGGTATCTCCTGCGTCATCGCCAAGAGCTTCGCCCGCATCTTTTACCGCAACGCCATCAATATCGGCCTGCCGATCCTCGAATGCCCCGAGGCGAGCGACGGCATCCGGGACGGCGACGAAGTCAGCGTAGATTTCAACACAGGCGTCATCACCAATCTGACCACTGGGGAACGCTATCAGGCCGAATCCTTCCCGCCCTTTATCCAGAATATCATTGCAAAGGGCGGCTTACTCAACTCGATCGCCCAGAAATAAGCTGCCGCCTATCATCTCTGTGAACCGCTCCCGTCATGTGCGGGACACTTGGCTATCCGCTTGAAAAAAGGGGATGGGTAGGAATCTTTTCCCTGCCTTGACTTTGCTTCTCCAAGCGATTAAAATGGATACCGTATCGATGGGAGTATTGTCGTAAACAGGCATGATGCGCCTGCAAAGGAGTGTTCCGATGAAAACGAAGAAAGTACTCAGCCTTCTGCTCGCCGCTGTTTTGGCCGCCGGCTGCCTAGCCGCCGGATGGATCGCATATGCCGGCAAGGTGGAGCAGCAGTTTGAGTCGACACCGGAAAGCAGCGCCTGGCTGCAGGGTCTGATGGTCACTTATGATAAGGGAAACTATGCATTTGAGAGCGCTACGATGGTGCCGCAGACAAATTACAGGCACGATAAGAGCCTGAGCGAGTTTGAGAGTGATATCTCCTACTGGGTCAAGACTTATACGATGGATGAGGATATGCGGTATGAGCAATATATCCTTGCGCTGCGGTTTGCCAACGACGTTATGAGATATATGGGCGTCACAGAGAATGCGACGCAGAAGGAAATGCGCGCTTGGCTGGTTGAGAACGGGATCGTCATGCCGCCGGAGGACGATGAAAACACAGATACCTATGTCACTCTGCTCTATGCCCTGATGAAAAACAAAATTTATAAACTAGATCCCTCGTTGGATAACATGGTGGTTCCGACCATCAAGCCCGGCACCCCGCTCGAGGAGGCGCTTGTGCAGTATCTGGCTGCTATGATGAAGGCGCAGGATGAATCCCTGGTGCTTCCGGAAGGGATGAAGACCATTCGTGAGGTTGTCCTTGTTGTGGCAAAATGGAATCTGTCACAGCCGAAATACGGCAGCATTCAGGTACCTGCCGATATGCCGGAGGAGAAGGTTTTGAAGCTGATGACCATCCGCACCCTGATCGTGGATATGAAATATCCGCTCTACAAGGATGGCGTGGTGACGGATATCAAAAATCCGGACGATATTTCCGATGAGGAGTTGGGCCTTGCTTACCTCTCCGCCATGCTCAGCCAGCGTTACGAGCTGAAAAATGCTCCGATCCCCTATATTCCTGCGATGGATGCCACCTGGAATATGCAGGAGGCGCTTGCCAATAACGACGTGCCCCGCTTGGTTCTGCGTCAGATGGCCAAGGAAAAGGGCAGCGACAAGATTACCAAAAGCTATACCAAACAGCAGGCCTGGGAAGAGGTGATCAGCCTTGGTTACTTCCCGCTGGAGGATCAGTTTTATAGCGATATTTCTGATTATCATGTCAACCTGCCTTACAAAATCAGCGATGTCCGCGTACGCGCCACGGCGCTGAAAAACGGCGCAAAGATCACTGTTAACGGTAAGGAGATTAAGAGCGGCAGCGCCACGGAAATCCATTTTTCCATGATCGGCCAATCCGCAACGCTGAATTATCAGGTGACAAATACGGTGGACGGAAAAACGGAATCCATGAAATACTCCGTGAAGATCGTCAACGGCAGCAAGGATCTGCCCGATGAAACCAGAAAGACCCTCTCGCCGATCAAGCGGCCCTCCTATAACATTCCCACCGGGAAGCTGGAATCTATGGTGACCCCGGATGGCGAACTCATTTATATTGATGAAAACGGCGAAGAATACGCCCTGCCGCAGGGCGCGGAATACGTTACCGACGAAAGCGGCAATGTCATCGGCCTCAATGATGGCCTGGCCGTCCTCGATGATGACAGCACGGAGGGGACCACGGCGGACGTACCGGCCAATACCGGTGCAAGGAACAGCAAGGTGTGGAAGAAAGTGGTAAGCATTGTGCTTCCCATCTGCGCGGTTCTAATTGCCGTAGTGGTGATTATCATCTATAAAAAGAAGCCCGAGCTTCTCCATCCGGGCAAACGGTCAAAAGTGAAAAAGCCCAAAAAGCCGAAAAACCGTTTTTAACCGGTAACCGATCATAAGGGCGCGGGCGCCCTTGAAAAACAAAATGCGAGCCACCCATTACGGCTCGCATTTTGTCTTTTTCCGGCCGGTCTATATATGAATGCGCCTGGTAACAGCCCCTTTTCTTTTCTCAGGGCTGTTAAAAATTTAAAAAATATTCATCAAAGCCTTTCTTTTCGCGATATAATTGTGATAAAGTTTTTGATAGAAGTTTTATCCGTCCGCGCCCTGTGCGGCAGTGGAGAAGGAGGATTTGCAATGAGCCTGGAAAAAATTTTGGTGGTCGACGACGACCCTAATATCTGCGAGCTGCTGCGGCTATATTTGGAAAAAGAGGGCTATGCAGTGGAGATCGTCAACGACGGGATGTCTGCTGTGGAAACGTTTCAGTCCACACAGCCTGATCTGGTTCTGCTCGATATTATGCTGCCAAAGCTCGACGGCTGGCAGGTCTGCCGGGAGATCCGCCGTTTTTCGGACAAGCCCATCATCATGCTCACGGCAAAGGGAGAAACCTTTGACAAGGTGCTCGGCCTGGAGCTTGGCGCAGACGACTATGTTGTAAAGCCCTTCGAGGCGAAGGAAGTTGTCGCGCGTGTCAAAGCGGTGCTGCGCCGTACGGCCAACAGCAGCTCCGAGCAGATCAAGGAGGTTCGCTACGACAAACTGGTCATCAACCTCACCAACTATGAGCTGCGCGTCAACGGCAAGCAGATCGACACACCGCCCAAGGAGCTCGAATTGATTTATCACCTTGCCAGCAATCCCAACCGCGTTTTCACCCGCGACCAGCTGCTCGACGAGGTCTGGGGCTTCGATTATTATGGCGATTCCCGCACCGTCGACGTTCATGTTAAACGGCTTCGCGAAAAGCTGGAGGGCGTCAGCGACAAATGGGCGCTCAAAACGGTCTGGGGCGTCGGCTATAAATTTGAAACCAAGGAATGATGCGCCTTGCACAATCTCCCCGGCTTCGGGCTTATGAAAGCGAGGCTGACCTGATTTGAAAAAACGGATCAAAAAAAAGCATCTCAATCTGTTTGCAAAATATTTTCTGGTTATCACGATGGTGATCTTCATCTGCTTTGCCGTGCTCGGCTGCTCTCTTCTGCTCTTTGTTTCCAACTACTGGCGCACTGAAAAAACAAATCTGCTCAAGGAAAACGCGCTCAAAGTGGCATCCACAACAGCCGATCTGCTCAGCTCCGGGATGCTGGACAAGGACGGCGAGGGTACTGTTGCCATCCTGTGCAACACACTGACGCTCGTCTCCTCCGCCATTGAGGCAGATGTGTTCATCTGCAATCTCGACGGCTCTGTCATTCTATGTAAAGATCTTTTTGCGCCTGAAATGCAGGTTTTCAATGCAAGCGCCTGCAAAATTCACGACGGGATGCATTTCCCGGAGGAAGTTGTGCAGAAGACCATCCAAAAGGAATATATCCGGGCAGGTAAGCTCGACGGCGTTTACAGCGATTCTCATTTTATTATCGGGGAACCGGTCAAGGTAAATGGGGAAACCGCGGCGCTGGTATTCGCCACGAAGCCCACGTCCTCCGGGCTTGGGCCATATCTGTGGAATATTTTCAAAATGTTCCTGTTTTCCGCGCTAATGGCGCTGTTGCTTGCCTTTGTGGCAGTTTATGTCCTAACCTATAATCTCATCCGTCCCCTACGCGAGATGAACATAGCCACAAAGCGCTACGCACACGGAGACTTCTCCTATCGAGTGGATTCGCACGGCAATGGCGAATTGTCGGAGCTTGCCAATGCACTCAACTCCATGGCAAAAGCGCTGGCCGTTTTGGAGTCCTCTCGGCGCAGCTTTGTGGCCAACGTGTCCCACGAGTTGAAAACGCCGATAACGACCATCGGCGGCTTTATTGACGGCATGCTCGACGGCACGATCCCGCCCAGTCAGCAAAAGCACTATCTGGAGATCGTCTCTGCGGAGGTAAAGCGTCTCTCCCGTCTCATCATGACCATGCTCAATATGTCAAAAATCGAAGCTGGCGAACTCAAGCTCAAGCCGAGCAGATTTGATATTTCCGCGCAGCTGTTCCAGGTCTTCCTTCTCTTTGAGCAAAGCATCGAACAAAAAAAGATCGAAATCGTCGGCCTTGAGGATATGAAGAGCGTAACCGTTGAGGCCGATCCCGATATGATCCATCAGGTTTTGTATAATCTGATTGATAATGCGGTAAAATTTACGCAGGAGAGCGGACAGATTACCACATCGATCCTGTCCGACTCGGAGAAAGTGATTGTCCGCATTCGGAATACCGGCGCGGGCATTTCCTCCGAAGAAATCGGCAAAATCTTCGAGCGCTTTTATAAGGTGGACAAATCTCGCAGCTTCGATGTCAAGGGCGCAGGCCTGGGTCTTTATATCGTCAAGAGCATCATCGAAATGCACGGCGGGCAGATCACCGCAAAGAGCGAGGAAGGCAAATACACGGAATTTGTCTTCTGGCTTCCGCTGCAGTATGGAAAATTATTTTAACGAATCCCCTCAAATTAAAATTATTTTCAATAATGTTTAAAAACTGTTCATACGTCCGTGACAAAATAGCGAAAGGTACCTTTTATGCTTGAAACAGCAGTCAAACAAGGAGGCATTCACAATGGATGAATGGGATAAAGCAAACAATAGCGCCGATCAGGACAAAACAAACACTTCCGGCTCGGATGCAGGCGGTCCAGACAGCGCAAACGACATTCATATAGAAAACGATACGCACCAGACGCCGCCCTATACGCAATACACCTCTTATCAGGGCCCTTATGGGTCAAACGGCGGCTATCAGCAAAACCCACCTTACCAATCGCCCTACCAGTACAATCAGGCCCCCGCGGGAGGCGGCAAGCAGGGCGGCGATGGTTCAAAGAAAAAGAAAAAAACAGGATTGATTATCCTCATCGTGATTCTCTGCATCGCACTCATCGCCGCGGGCATCGGTATTGCAATCGGCCTCACACGGGATAAAAACGGCGACGGTGACAATGACGTTATCAATAAAAACGGGCCCACCCTTTCCATTGAGGAAACCCCGAACAGCAAGTCCACCACCAATGAAAAAGGGGAAATGACCGCCGAAGAGGTCGCCAAGAAAGTGAAGCCCTCGATTGTGGGCGTTATCGTTTCTCAAACGTCACAAAACATGATCGGCCAGAGCCAGAATGAATCCGGTGAGGGCACCGGAATCATCATGGGTGAAGATAAAACCGGTGAATATACCTATATTATCACCTGTGCACACGTCATCAGCGGAAACAATGTTAAAGCTACCGTCCAGCTGGAGAATGGCTCCTCCCATGACGCCGACGTCGTCGGCTATGACGAGCGCTCGGATATCGGCGTTCTGCGCATCAAGGCCTCCGGCCTGCAGGCCGCCACCTTCGGTGATTCCTCCAAGCTTGCCGTTGGCCAGCAGGTCTTCGCCATCGGCAACCCGCTTGGCACGGAATTCTTCGGCACGCTCACCGGCGGCATTGTTTCCGCGATTGACCGCCCCATCAGCAGCGAAATCGGCTACCCGATGAAATGCATCCAGCACGACGCAGCGATCAACCCCGGCAACTCCGGCGGTGCGCTCGTCAATATGTACGGCCAGGTCATCGGCATCAATTCCTCCAAGATCGCACAAGGCTATGAGGGAATCGGCTTTGCCATTCCGATCAATTCCGCAAAGGAAATTGTTGATAAGCTCATTGCCAATGGCTATGTCCCTGGAAGGCCGAAGCTCGGCGTCACCTATTATGCGGCAAGCCAGCAGTCCAGCTATCGAATGATCGTCCAGCTCAAGGAACTGCCCGCCGGCACTCTGGTTATCAAGAGCATTAACTCCGATAGCGACCTTGCCAATACGGATGCGAGGGCAGGCGATATGATTATCGCAGTTAACGGCAAAGACCTCGACAACTCTAATACGCTCCTTGAGCTCATCGAGAAGAGCAAGGTCGGCGATACGCTTACTCTGACGCTGTGCCGGATTGATAGCAATTACAAAACCACAAAATTCGATGTTAAGGTGAAGCTCGTCGAAGACAAGGGCTCTGCCTCCTCTAATGAACCGACTGAAAACGCAACGACCAACACCTATTTCAATCCCTTCGGATTTTGATGATCCTTAGCATAAAAAGCGATCCCGCGGAAGCATTTAAAGGAATGTTTCCGCGGGATTCAGTTTGTCGATAACGTCTCAGAGAAGAAAAAAGTGAACAAAAAAGCATGGTTTTGATCACTTTTGGAACCGGCATCATATGCGCCACTGGGTGCTATCGGGAGGCCGAGGCATCGCCAGCTGAATCTTCCCGCTGCCGAAGTGCCG
>DCJV01000048.1:7187-13699 GCA_002320555.1 Ruminococcaceae bacterium UBA1691
CCCGCGCGGCCTGAGCGCGTTCCGATTTACGAGATGGTTCTTGTGCATTTTGACAAAACGATATCCCTTTTTCGACAAGCTGGATCCCACGGTTTTTTGAATACCGAGCCTTTATGGGGTTCCCGTACCGTCAGGAGTTTTAAAAATTCAGGGAAGGATATACCGCTTCACCTGCTCAAGCAGCGAGACATCGGCCGTCGCTTCCAAATAAACCCCCTCTTCCCGGTATTCCTCCCTATGGATAACACCTTCTCTACGCAGCCGTGCGGCGAACGCTCCCATATCGAACGGCAGAAGGAGCTTCACCCTACGGCGGGATGCGGGCAGGGCGGCCACGATCGCGTCGAGCAACTGCTCCAGGCCTCGCCCGTACAAGGCAGAGATCATTACCGTACGCCCAATGGAGGGAAGTCCGTAGAGATCACCGGTCAGGTCGCATTTGTTCATCACAGAGACCACCGGTTTTCCGGCACAGCCGAGCTCGTCGAGCAGCTTTGCCGTAACCTCCAGGTGCTCCGCGCACTCCGGGCTGGAAGCATCGCACACATTGAGGATCACATCGGCGCTCACGGCCTCCTCCAGCGTGGATTTGAACGCCTCCACCAGCTGATGCGGCAATCTGCGCACCAGGCCCACCGTATCGATGAGCATCACCGTGCGCCCGTCCGGCAACGTCAAGGCACGCGCCGTGGGGTCAAGCGTTGCAAACAGCTTATCCTCTGCCAGCACGCCCGCATGGGTCAGCGTGTTCATCAGCGTGGATTTTCCGGCATTGGTATAGCCAACGATCGCCACTGTCTCCACTCCGTTTTTATTGCGCCTCTCCCGCAGGCGGACGCGCCTGCGTTCCACAACCTTGAGTTGCTTTTCCAGCGCGTCGATACGGCGGTGGATATGGCGGCGGTCGCTTTCCAGCTTGCTTTCACCCGGGCCTCGCGTACCGATGCCGCCACCCAGGCGGGAGAGCTCCGTCCCCTTTCCACCCAGACGGGGAAGGGCGTATTTGAGCTGCGCGAGCTCCACCTGCAGCTTACCCTCGCTCGAACGGGCGCGAGCGGCAAAAATATCAAGGATCAGCGTTGTCCGATCGATCGCGCGCACATCTGTGAGCTTTTCGACATTACGCTGCTGCGACGGTGTCAGCTCACTATCAAAAATCAGCAGATCCACTTCATTGTCCCGGCAGAAGGAAGCGATTTCCGCAATCCTGCCGGAGCCGATGAAGGTGGCCGCGTCCGGTGTGTCACGCTTCTGTACCATCTTTGCGAGCACTTCGGCCCCCGCCGTATGCGCGAGCTCCTCGAGCTCGTCGATCGATGCCTGCGCATCAAAGTCACCCGTATCCACGCTCACAAGAAGCGCCCGTTCGGGGCGTTCTATATTTTCAAAATAAGCCATAGACAGCTCCTTTTCTTCATTTCAATCCAGCGTAATGAGATGGTCATTTGTATCATATCCCACTTTGTTTTTTTATGCAATAACGTTTCAAAAATATTGTACGTAAGTTGAAATGGTGGTACAATAGAACGAAATCATACGGGCAGGGAAGCCGCCTGCGGCGCTTGCGGCTCTTCTGTAAAATGGGGGGACCTCTTTGAAACAAGAAGAACTACTGCGCCTGCTTGTGCGCGAAAAGGAAAAAAGCGGAACTCTAATCCTCGCGCACACCTATCAAGCTCCAGAAATCCTCGCGGCTGCCGACGTATGCGGCGATAGCTACGCCCTTGCCAAAGCCGCCACCGCCTACCAGAATGAGCGGGTTGTCGTCTGTGGCGTGCGCTTTATGGCGGAAACGGTCAAAATTCTTTCTCCTGATAAAACCGTCGTTCTGCCAAAAAAGCGCGCCACCTGTCCGATGGCGGAGCAGATTTCTCCCCAGCGGGTGCGCGCCTTCCGCGCGGAAAATCCAGACGTTACGGTCGTCGCCTATATCAACACAACCGCTGCGCTCAAGGCGGAGTGCGATGTGTGCGTCACGTCCTCGAGCGCAGTCAAAATCGTCCGCGCGCTGCCCGGGCGAAAAATCCTGTTTATCCCGGATAAAAATTTGGGCGCCTGGGTCCGCAGGCAATGTCCTGAAAAAGAGATCATCCTCTGGGATGGCTGCTGCCCGGTACATAACAGCATCACGCAGCAGGACGTTCTGCGCGCCAAGGCTCAGCATCCGAATGCAAAGCTTGCCATGCATCCCGAATGCCCGCCGGATGCCCTGCAACATGCGGATATGATCGGCGCGACCAGCGCGATCATTGACTATGCGCTGCAAAACGGTCAGGAGGATATCATCTTCGGCACGGAATGCGGCGTGTATGACGATCTGGTCCAAAAATATCCCCAGCGGCATTTTTATCAGCTTCGTGGGGACAAGCTCGTCTGCCCCGATATGAAAATGACTGCCCTGCAGGACGTGTATACGGCGGTTGCGGGCGATACGGGCGAGGAAATCGTGCTGGAAGAGGAACTGCGTAAGGCCGCGAAACACAGCCTTGACAACATGCTCAAATATGGCGGCTGACCGCCGCACGGGAAAAGAGATGCCAAATATGGTCAAGAAACCGAAATACGACGTTGTCATCGTCGGCTGCGGCGTGGCAGGCTTATATGCCGCGCTGCAGTTTGATGACAGCACACAGGTTCTGATGCTCTCCAAGCGGGAAGATACACTTTCCAACAGCTCGCTCGCCCAGGGTGGTGTGGCGGCTGTGCTCGATTTTGAAAATGACAGCTTTGATCTGCATTATAAGGATACGCTGATCGCCGGCGGGCACAAAAACAATCCCGCAAGCGTCGACGTTCTGGTTCACGAGGGGCCGGACGATGTGCGCCATATCATGGAGCTCGGTGTGGATTTTGATAAGGCGCCTGATGGCCGTCCGCAGAAAACGCTGGAGGGCGGCCATTCCCGCCGCCGGATCGTGCATCACAAGGATCAGACCGGCTACGAAATCGTCATCAAGCTTCTGGCACAGGTCCGGGCAAGGCCGAATATCGAGCTGATCGAAAATAGTACGGTCTGTGAAATGGCGCAAGTACGTGGCGGCTTTCGCCTGGATCTGCTTTGTGGCGACGAACCGGGCAGCGTTTTTTGCAGCTACTGCATTCTGGCGACAGGCGGCATTGGCCGCGTTTACCGATACACCACCAATTCCGCAATTGCCACCGGCGATGGCATCCGCCTCGCCTATGAGCTCGGCGCACAGATTAAAAACCTGAGCTACGTCCAATTCCATCCCACGGCCTTCCACTCTGAAAAGGAGCGCGAGCAGTTCCTCATCAGCGAGGCGGTGCGAGGCGAAGGCGCTTATCTGCTCAATTGTGAACACAAGCGCTTTATGTCCCATTACGACGACCGGCTGGAGCTTGCCCCGCGCGACGTCGTATCCCGTGCCATCATCTTGGAATCGCGCCGTACGGGCAGCAATCAATTCTTCCTCGATATCACGCATAAGGGCCGGGATTTTTTATACAACCGCTTCCCTGCCATCTCCAAGCGCTGCCTAGAGGAAGGCGTGGACATTGCGCAGGACCTCATCCCCGTCTTTCCCTGCCAGCACTATCTCATGGGCGGGATCGCGGTCGACCTCACCGGGCGCACGGCTGTACCGCGCCTGTACGCCGCTGGGGAATGCTCCAATACGGGCGTCCACGGCGCTAACCGTCTGGCCAGCAACTCGCTGCTGGAGGCGCTCGTATTTGGCCGCCATGCGGCGGAGGACATCCTGCGTTGCATGGAAAAGGGATATGCGCAGGTGGAGATCCCCGCGCAAATCGATCCCCCGCGTTTTGACGGTGCCCCCCTGCCGCACGGTCTGCGCACGGAAATTCGCGATATCATGCAGCGCGCCTATTTTGTGATTTCAAACCCGACGGCGGTCCACACGGGTCTTCGCCGGGTCGATGAAATTCGCCGCCGCCTCAAGAGCGGCCATTTCGCCGTAACGCGTGATTTCTGCGAAGCGCTAAGCCTTGCCACCGTGGCGGCGATTATCCTGCGGGAAGTAGACGAATCGTGAGCCCTGCAACCGGTTTTTTTAGAAAGGATGGTTTCCTTCATGATGCTCCCTCAATTTTACGTAGACGACCTTATTCAGCAGGCAATCCGCGAGGATATCAATTATATTGACACCTCTGTGGACTATCTGATCCCGCCGGAGCAGGCGGGCAGGGCCCGCTTCCTTGCCAAGGCGGACGGCGTGCTCTGCGGCCTGCCTGTGGCGCTGCGTGTCTTTGAATTACTGGATCCCGCCTTCCAAGCGCAGTGTTTCTATGAGGACGGAGACGCGCTCAGAAAGGGCGATATCATTGCTGAAATCAGCGGCAACACCGCCATGCTGCTCAAGGGTGAGCGCACTGCGCTCAATCTCATCCAGCATATGTCCGGCATTGCCACCGCGACAGCGCAGGCCGTTCGGTTGGTAGAGGGCACTCGCGCTTCAATCACCGATACCCGCAAGACTCTGCCGGGGCTGCGCTCCCTGCAGAAATACGCAGTTGTCTGCGGCGGCGGAAAAAATCATCGCTATAATCTTTCCGACGGTGCAATGCTCAAGGACAATCACATCGACGCGGCCGGCGGCATCACCAGCGCCATCACGCTGCTGCGCAAAAAACTCGGCCACATGGTGAAGATCGAGGTGGAAACCCGCAATCTCGACGAGGTGGCAGAAGCCCTGCGTGCAGGCGCGGAGATCATCATGCTGGATAACATGACGCTCGATATGATGCGCGAAGCGGTGAAAATGACAGATGGAAAGGCGCTTCTCGAGGCCTCCGGCGGCATCACGCTCGACACCCTGCGCCCCGTCGCGGAGACCGGCGTCGATATCATCTCGATCGGCGCTCTGACGCATTCCGTTCAGGCATTTGATATCTCGATGAAGCTCGTCCGGGAGCGCAACAAGTTCGATTAAGGATAACATATCACATATGCATAACAAGACAAAGGGGATGCCGCAGGTTGAATGCGGCATCCCCTTTAATTGATTGATCCAAAGAATTGCTTCCGCGTACAAGAAGCAGACTGATCAAAGAAAAATCACTATTTACATCAGCGGTGTAAACAGCATGAAAATCCGTTCCGAGAGCCTCGTCCAGATGCTGCGCTCCTCAAACTCCTCCAAAACATATTCCTTTGTATGCCGCAGATCCTCTTCATAGATTGCATTGTATTCTCGCACCAGCCCGTTTTCATAAAAAATCCCGCAGACCTCATCGTCTACCAGCAGGCTGCGCATATCCATATTGACAGAGCCGATACAGCAGATCTCATCGTCCACGATCATAGTCTTTGCATGGATATATCCGTTATATTTATAGACATGTGCCCCATACTCCATCATCTCAGCGGCAAAATAATTTGTGACTGGATCCAGAAAAAAGTTGGCCTTGATCGCCGGGATCATAATATCAACTTTGATTCCAGAGGCCGCTGCGGTTTTCAACGCGTCGAGGATGGAACAGTCGGGGATAAAATACGGCGTTTGAAGCCGAATTTGCCGCTGTGCGGAACGAATCATGCTCATATAGCACATTTTGACGCTTTCCTTATCGTTATCCACTCCACCGGTCACAAACTGGCAAAGTTTTTTTTCATTCCCGGGTAGTCTCACTTCCCGCAGGCGAAGGGAGGAAAACCTTTGCCGGAATAAACGACCGTTTAAAGCGGTGGACAGGTCTAGGAGAAACTCGTTTTCAAGCGCATGCACGCAGTCTCCTGTGAAACGCACCTGCGTATCTCTCCAGGGATTTTTGATCTTTGCGCCATTCGCATATTGAAGTCCGATATTCATACCGCCGATATAGCCGATTTCACTGTCCACCGTAACAATCTTCCGATGGCTTCTGAAATGGCTGACATAGGGCTTCAGCCTTTTTACCGTGCCGCCTGCCTGCTTCAGCGGCCGGAATAGGGATTCCGGCGTAGAAAGATTGGCGATAAAATCACATAGGACGATCACATCCACGCCCTGCTTCTGCTTTTGCGTCAGAAGAGATAGCAGCGCTTGCCCGACCCTATCATTTTGAATCGTATAAAATTCCAAATAAATACTTTCCCGCGCATCCTCAATATCGGCAAACAGCTGTTTATAATGACTTTCCCCGCTTGTATAAAAGGCCGCCTGCTCATAGGCGCACAGCGGTGCGTCATTATAATGGTAATTGAACCGTGCAACATCGGCATCGATTCCGCCCATGGTATCGATATGCTCTTCGTCCTGACTTTCCAGAGGGGGCATATTTTTACGCAGCCTTTTGCTTCGGAAATACCGGGTCATCTTGATCGCAGAGGTGCTGCCGAACGCCAGATAAAAAATAAGCCCGGCATACGGCACACAGCTGACGATCAGCACCCACATCAGCGCCTCATTTGGCTGCTTTCTTTCAAAAAATATGACGCTTAAGATCGTCAGCACATAAAGTAGAATAAACAAGAGCCTGAACATGTAATCAACTCCTAATGAATCGGGCCGGAAGGGTTTGATCGTGTATGACGCAGCTCCGCCCGGCGTTTC
>DCJV01000125.1 GCA_002320555.1 Ruminococcaceae bacterium UBA1691
CTGCCCATTAGATGGTTCTTTCTGCATTGACATTTCCTTGAAAGCTGTGTATAATAATCGACGCATCCCAAAGAATGAATCTGCTTCGAGGCGTAGCTCAGTTTGGTAGAGTGCTTGGTTTGGGACCAAGATGCCGCAGGTTCAAGTCCTGTCGCCTCGACCATCAAAGCGCGCCGGTCTCATTTTGAGTGGGTCCGGCGCGTTTTTTTCGAAAAGACATCCTTATGTCTGGTCTATTTATTTTGAGAAAGAATGGTTTCCCATGAAATTCTGCATTGATACCGCTCCGTGCAAGGTCTGATTCGGGCGAATTTGCACGGAGCAAAATAAACTTTAGCTGCCTCCACCCGCCCGCCGGGCCTTGCACTTTTATTTGACAACAAATAAAAGGGGGCAAGGTCAATATGAAAACAATTCAAACAACACTCAAAGAACTTCACACATTTCTCATCCTATGGATGACACAATCCTTTTCCGCGTTGGGCAGCTCGATGACGAGCTTCGCGCTGGTCGTTTGGTCCTACCAGCAGCAGGGATCAGCGCTGACAACATCGCTGCTCTCCATCTGCTCATATGCGCCGTATGTTTTGCTGAGTGTCTTCGCGGGCGCTTTGAGCGATCGGTGGGACAAAAAGGCCACGATGCTGGTAAGCGACACCTTTGCCGCTCTGTGCACCCTAACGGTGCTCATTCTGCTGCAGACAGGCCGCCTTGAAATCTGGTTTCTTTATATCATCAATGCATTGAATGGCCTGATGAATACCGTTCAGCAGCCGGCCTCGGATGTGGCGGTCAGCCTGCTGACGCCGCAGAAACACTATCAGAAGGTCAGCGGCCTGCGCTCTTTTTCCAATTCGCTGATTACGATCCTCACGCCGGTGTTTGCAACCGCGCTGCTGGCCTATACCAGCATTCAGGGCGTTATTCTGTTTGATTTAGGCACTTTTATTGTTGCGTTTGTCACGCTTTTCTTTTTCATTCGGATTCCGCAGCCCGCCAGGGAAGATACCCACAAAGAAGCTCCGCTGCGCGCCGTGCTGGAAGGGCTCCGATATTTGAAGGCAAACCCGGGGATTCTGCATCTGATCCTGTTTCTCGCCGTTATCAATTTTACCGCTTCCGTATTCAATGCCGCTTTGCCTGCCATGATGCTGTCCAGGCAGGGCGCGGGCGAATCCGCGCTGGCCCTGGTCAACACCTTTTCAGGCCTTGCGACACTGGCCGGAAGCGTCCTCGTCTCCGTCATGCCGCCACCCCAAAGCCGGGTGCGCGTCATCTGCAATTCCCTGCTTCTGGCCATGAGCACGGAGAATTTTTTCCTCGCCTTCGGGCGCAGTACGCCCGTCTGGTGTTTCGGCGCGATCCTCGGGTGGGTCTGCATTCCATTCATGAACGCCAATATGGACGTCCTCTTCCGCACCAAAATTCCCATTGAGATGCAGGGGCGCGTCTATTCCGCGCGGAATACGCTCCAGTTTTTCACCATCCCGGTGGGGTACTTCTGCGGCGGGATTCTGGTGGACCGGGTCTTCGAGCCCTTCATAGCTGCTCAGCCGCCCGGTGGCCTCTGGGCAATGCTGCTCGGATCGGGCAAAGGGTCCGGCGCCGCCCTGCTGTTTCTGGTGCTTGGCGTCATTGGGACCTTATCCTGCCTTCCCTTTCGATGGGACCGGCAGATTTGGGCGCTGGAGTCATAGCAATCAATCACCCGCTATCTGGAATCGGGAGAGGGGGATTTCCTGTGCCACCTGTTAACGTGCTGGTCAAGCCAGCCTCATCCGCCTGCAATATGGACTGCAGCTACTGCTTTTATCGGGACGTCGCTGCAAACCGGGAGCGCGGCTTCGAGGGCATGATGTCCGCAGAAACTGCCGAACACCTGGTTGCCGCCACAATGGAATATGCGGAAGGGGGCTGCACCTTCACCTTTCAGGGCGGAGAGCCGACCCTCGCGGGCCTGGACTTTTACCACAATTTCCTCCGATTTGAAAAGAAGTACGCAAAGCCTGGCGTGACCATCCAAAACAGTATCCAGACCAATGGCTATTTGATCAACGATGAATGGGCCGCCTTCCTGCGCGATAACCGCTTCCTGACGGGGCTTTCCCTAGACGGGCCTGCGGATATCCATGATTTCAACCGAACCGACCGTATGGGAAAGGGCACCTTCAACCGCACGATGCAGGCCGCCCGCCTGCTGGAAAAGCACGGCGTGCCCTATAACATTCTCTGCGTCATCACCGGGCGGAACGCACGCTCCATTGAAAAGATTTACCGCTTCTTTGTCAGGCAGGGCTTTCGCTACCTACAATTGATTCCCTGCCTTGATCCGTTGGGCGAAGAGCGCGGCCAAGCGGGTTACCATCTCTCCTGTAAGGAATACGAAGCGTTTCTGCTGCGCATCTTTGACCTCTGGCTGTCAGATTTAAGGGCCGGGCGCTATATCAGCATCCGGCACATTGACAATTGGCTCTCCGTTCTCATGGGGCGGCCGCCGGAATCCTGCAATATGAACGGCTACTGCTCCATCCAGTTCGTCGTGGAGGGGGATGGCGGTGTGTATCCCTGTGATTTCTATGTGCTCGATGAATGGAGGTTGGGTACCGTCGGCGAAGATCGCTTTGCCGGCATGCTGAACAGTACCAAGGCGCAGGAATTCATCCGAGCCTCTCTGAGCGTGCCACAGGAATGCAAGGTATGCCCTTATCACTTCATCTGCCGCAACGGCTGCCGGCGTGACCGAACGGACGCTCCGGACGGCACAATTGGACTAAATTATTACTGCGAAGCATATAAAAACTTTTTTGACAAACGCGCCCGCCAGCTCAACGAGGCGATTCTTCTGCTCCGGCGGGGCCGGCCACACAGATAAATTGCTGCAACAAATAACCAAGCCCGCAGATCTGACAACCGCCAGACCTGCGGGCCTAATTGTTTTAAGAGGTTGCAATCATACCGGGGGGAGGGGGCGCAACAGCGCGATCCAGCCGGAAGCGCCTCGTCCATACGGATCAAAGAGATTGAGTGTATGCCGTTTTTCCCTCAGAGCGGTATCCCGCACGCTGATATAAGTGGTGGACGCCCGGCTCGTTGTGTCCGGTGACAAGCATGATCTTATAGCACCCTGCCTCTCCGGCGATCTGTTTGGCAAGCTCCAGGAGTGAAAACGCAAGCCCACAGCCGCGGTGTTCCCGGTCTGTTACCACATATTCAACCAGCGCATATGGGCGCTGCCCGTGCGTGAGGCTGTCGATTACGGTCACGCTCACGGTGGAGAGCAGCTGCCCATCTTCCTCTGCGACCAGCGTATGGATATGCTCCTGCCGGAGCAGGCGCTGCCAGACGGTCAATACGCGCTCATTGATTGCAGGCATTGTATTGTCGTTGAGCTGTGTATATAGCGCCAAAAGGCCCTCCAGATCGCTTGGGATGGCCTCTCGAAATTGAACGGACATCTTCCCCATCCTTTCTCGACAGTTAAAATAATAAGGCTGCTTGAGCGAAAGGATATTGGCTTGCATCCTCCCGCCAAACAGCTTTTAACGATTGATTCCATATCTTTTGCTCCAGCATGCGCAGCACGCGGGCTGGATTTCCTCCCACCGCCGCATTGGCAGGGGCAGATTTGGTAACAACATTCTATTTTCATACGAAGCCGACCCTTTTCGAGGCCGGAATCAGGTGTTTTTCATGATGACGCTTTCAATAACATTGGCAACGTCTTCGCAGTTGTCGCAGCATTTTTCGAGACGGTCGAGCGTCTCGGTCCAGGCCATGACAACGATAGGATCCTTCTCCTCCAGATACAGGCTGTGAACGGCATCCAGATAGAGCTTGTCGCCCACCTCTTCTGCATGGTTGACCTCGACGATTTTACTGTGGATCGTGTCGGATTTTTTGAAATTATAAAGCTCCTGCAGAGCCACCTTGAGCGTTTTGCAGCAGTTGACGATGACTTCGGTAAATTCCAGCGCTTCGGCGCGGATCGATTTGATATTGTACATATAGATGCGCATCAGGACGTCTTCGACAGCGTCCACCACATCATCAATCTCCTGCGCAAGATTGATGATATCCTCACGTTCAATCGGGGCGATGAATTCGACGGTCAGCTTATTCATCATCTCATGCTTGCAGATATCTGCCTCATGCTCGATTTTGTGGATTTCATCGAGCTTTTTCGGCAGCGTATAGGGATCGAAGGTGCGCAGGGTTTCATGGAGCATCTCTGCGCCCTGGCAGGCATAATCGGACATACGCACAAATGCATCAAAATAATTGTACTCTCTTTTTTTAGACATAACTGGTGATTTCCTTTCTGTTATCTATATTCCGTTTGTCTTTAAAAAATCATTATAAACAGCTTTGCCATCAGATAACCGATAAAGCCGCAACCCGGGAAGGTCAGCACCCATGCGAGCACCATTTCTTTGACGACGCCCCAGTTAACGGAGGAAAGGCGCTTGGAGGCGCCGACGCCCATGATGGCGGTGGTTTTTGTATGTGTGGTACTGACAGGGATTCCGGTAAGGGACGACAGCAGCAGGCAAAGGGCACCTGCAAGATCCGCGGAAAAGCCCTGATAGGATTCGAGTTTTACCATGTCCATACCGACTGCCTTGATGATCCGGTAGCCGCCGATTGAAGTGCCAAAGGCCATAACAAGGGAGCAGACCACCATCAGCCACATGGGGATGACGAAATTTTCCGCCTGCCCCTGCCCTTGTGCCAGGGCGATGCCGAGCATACAGATGCCCATGAATTTCTGGCCGTCCTGCGCGCCGTGCATAAAGGCCATGGCGGCACCGCCCGCGACCTGTGCTTTTTTGAAAAAGCGATTTGTTTTGCGGCGGTCCATGTTCCGACACAGAGCTTCCAGAATTCTTACAATGATAAAACCGGCGATAAATCCAAGCACGGTGGAGAGGACGAGACCGTAGATGACCTTGATCCATTCGCCACCGTTGATCCCCTTGAGCCCCCCCTGCATGGCGATCGCCGCGCCGGATACGCCCGCAATGAGCGCGTGACTCTCGCTGGTGGGGATCCCGAATACCCATGCGGCAGTGGCCCAGATAACGATAGCGAAGAGAGCCGCACACAGAGCAATGAGTGCTTCGTGTGCATCGCCGCCAAAATCGACCATGTTAGAAATAGTCTCCGCAACGGTTGCATTGATCTTGGTCATGACGAGAACACCGAGAAAATTGCATATGGCGGCCATCAGGATTGCAGAGCGGGGCTTGATCGCCCGGGTGGAAACGCAGGTTGCAATTGCGTTGGGCGCATCGGTCCAGCCGTTGACAAGGATAACGCCTAGGGTCAGGACAAAGGTGATGAGCAGCGCAGGGTTGGAAATGAGCTGGCTCAAAAATGTGGACAAGTCAATTGTCATATGGGTTCTCCTTTTTGCTTTTTCGATACAAAACCTTTATATAGAAACAGGCGGGGAGAAAACTCCCGCTTGAAGCTTTAGGAGGGATATCCATTGTTTTCATCGGAGACTAATCAAATTTTAACCGATTTTTAACCATAATATAGTATAATACAAATAATTACCTTTTGTACAGCATTTTTTTCATTTCTACAGTTCTCGACGGGATCAGGGCAAACTGTACGATATCAGACATAAAAAAGAGGCTGCCCGCGCAGCCTCCCCATCCTATTAAAAAAGGATATCGTTTCTCAAAATGCACCAGAACAATTTCGTAAAATTTCCCGTTACGCTTGCTTTTTTGATTTCTTGATAACGGAAGAAGAAATTGAACCGCGCTCTGGCCGCGCGGGCCCTTCCTTTTCC
>DCJV01000109.1:0-7545 GCA_002320555.1 Ruminococcaceae bacterium UBA1691
CCACATAGCGAAGGGTCGTCTCGTCCACTGGGAAAATGCCGTTTTTCGCACCGCATTCGATGGCCATATTGGCAATGCAGAGGCGGTCGTCCATGGAGAGCGCCTTGACCCCATCACCCGTGAATTCCAGCGAGCGGTACAGCGCGCCGTCCACGCCGATTTTTCCGATCAGATGCAGGATGACGTCCTTACCGCTGACATACTGCGGGAGCGTTCCCGTCAAGGTGACGCGAATAGCGGAGGGTACTTTGAACCAGGCTTTGCCTGTAATCATGCCCGCGGCCATGTCTGTGGAGCCAACGCCTGTGGAAAACGCACCGAGCGCGCCGTAGGTGCAAGTGTGGGAATCCGCGCCAATGATAGCGTCACCAGGGACGACGATGCCCTTTTCCGGCAGCAGGGCGTGCTCGACGCCCATTTCGCCGACATCGTAGAAATGCTCAATGCCGTACTTTGCGGCGAAGGTGCGCACTTGCTTAGTGTTTTCTGCGGATTTGATATCCTTATTCGGAACAAAATGATCCATGACGAGAGAAATCTTCCCCTTGTCAAATACGGAATCCGCGCCGCAGCGCTCAAATTCATTGATCGCGACCGGGGAGGTGATATCATTGCCCAGCACCATGTCGAGCTTTGCCTCAATGAGCTGACCGGCCTTCACCTCGCTAAGGCCGGCGTGGGCGGCCAGGATTTTTTGCGTCATTGTCATTCCCATGAAAAGACCTCCAGATAGATATTAGACTTTCGAGATTGGATATTAGATGGTAGAAGAGCACTGTGGGGAGGGCTGGCCGCAGAGCTTGTGCTCGATGGAATCCACCAGCGCAATCCAGCTCGCCTCAATAATATCTTGCGAAACGCCGACCGTCGTCCAGATATCGCTGCCGTCAGCGGAGGAGATCAAAACGCGCACGCGCGCCGCAGTGGCGTCCTTCGGCTCCATCACGCGCACCTTATAGTCGACCAGGCGAACCTCGTTGAGGCACGGATAAAATTCCGCGAGCGCCTCGCGTAGCGCCTTGTCGAGCGCGTTCACCGGGCCATCGCCGTCGGAAGCGGCGATTTTCACCTTGCCGCCGACGCGAATTTTGATGGTGGCGGTTGCACTGTGATTGTTGTCATAGGGGAGCTCGTCGAGCACCTTATAGCTGATGAGATCGAAAAAGGGCTCCACGCCCTCAATACGCTTGCGGATGATCAGCTCAAAGCTGGAGTCCGCGCCCTCGTACTGATATCCCTCGTGCTCCTTTTCCTTGAGCTCGTCGACAATCGATGTAAGGATGGGAGAATCGCGCGTGATCTCCGGATAAATCTTTTGCACCCGCCGCAAGACGGCGGATTTACCCGTCATCTCGGACATCAGAAATCGCCTGTGGTTGCCTACGAGCACCGGATCGATATGCTCAAAGGACCGTTCGAGCTTGAGCACACCGTCCGCATGCATGCCAGCTTTGTGTGCAAAAGCGCTGCGCCCGACAAAGGGCATGTTTTTATGTAAGGTGATGTTGGCAATTTCCGCAATCCGCATGGCTGTGGCTGTGAGTGCATGCATATTTTTAGCGGGGATGCAGGAAAGCCCGCACTTGAGCTGAAGCGTAGGGATGACGGCGGAGAGATTTGCGTTTCCGGTGCGCTCACCGAAGCCGAGAAAGGTCCCCTGCACGTGGGAAGCCCCACCCTGTACGGCGCAGACGGAATTCGCAACCGCCATACCGCAGTCGTCGTGCGCATGGATGCCGATTTCCGTGCGTGGAAATTCTGCACATACCCGTGTAGTGATCGTGAGGATGTCGCCGGGCATGCAGCCGCCATTGGTATCGCACAGCGCAAGCGTCTGTGCGCCGCCGCGGGCCGCAGCACGCAGCGTCTCCATGGCAAAGTCCGGATTGGCCTGATAGCCGTCGAAGAAATGCTCCGCGTCAAAGATAACACGTTTTCCGTGCTCCCGAAAAAAGCGGCAGGTCTCCTCGACCATCCGCAGATTTTCCTCCGGTGTGGTTCTGAGAATCTCGCGCACATGAAGATCCCAGCATTTTCCGAAGATCGAGACCACTGGCGTATTTGCCTGCAAAAGTGCCAAGCAATTTGCATCCTCCCCGGGCGAACGATCCTTGCGGCACGTACTGCCAAAAGCGACGAGAGATGCATTTTTTAGATGAAGGCCTGCGGCCCGGTCGAAAAATTCCAGTTCCTTTGGATTGGAGGCCGGGTTGCCTGCCTCCAAATAGGTAACGCCAAGCTCGTCTAGCGCACGCACGATGCCGAGTTTATCCTCCACGGAAAAGGAGATCCCTTCTCCCTGCGCGCCGTCGCGCAGAGTGGAATCCAGGATGGTTACACGCCGCTGCAAAAGCGCCGCCCCCCTTCGAAAGCAATAACAGAGCAACGAAGATGAACGCCCCATTTCGTCTTAGTGTATCACAGAGCGCTTTCTTTTGTCCATATCAAGGTGTTAAGTTCCCGCTTGGGAAAAGCCGGCGACCTCATGGTCGCGGATTCCCTCGTCGCCGCTTTCCAGCGCCGTCATGCCGGAGCGGGACATTTCCACAATACCATGGATGCCCATATCCTCAATGAAGCTGTCGATGCGGTCGGTTGCGCCGGTCAGCTCCGCAGTGATGGTCCTGTGACCGATATCTTTGACGCGCGCGCCGTGCTTGGAGATCGTGCGCAAGACAGCGGGACGGTCTTTATTGAGCGCGCGGACCTTTACCAAGGCAAGCTCGCTTGCAATCAGATGGTTCTCCTCCAGGCGGATAACCTTGACGACGTCCTCCAGCTTTAACAGCTGCTTTTCCATCTGGCGGAAGGTGACAGGCGCGGCCTCGGAGACGATTGTCATGCGGGAGAAGCGTGGATCCTCCGTTTCAGATACCGTGAGGCTCTGGATATTATAGCCGCGGCGGGAAAACAGGCCGACAACGCGCAGCAGGACGCCCGCATGGTTATTGACCAGCGCGGAGAGCGATAATTTTTCCATGAGAAGTCCTCCTCTTATTCTACAAAGACATTGATGGTATCCTGTACAGCGCCGCCTGGTGGAATCATGGGGAGCACCATTGCGTCGGGCGAGATGCGGCAATCCACTACGCACGGACCCTCGCAGGACAATGCATTTTTCAGGACGGGCTCGACCTCCTCGGGCCGCTCGATGCGGAAGCCCTGTGCGCCGAACGCTTCGGCGAGCCGGACAAGGTCCGTCTGCCGGTTGGGGGCAGTCTGCGCGTAGCGATGATCATAAAAAACCGTCTGCCACTGGCGCACCATGCCCAGCACGGTATTATTCATCACCAGATCCACGATGGGGAGCCGGTAGGAAACGAGCGTGGCCAGCTCATTGAGATTCATATGAAAGCTGCCGTCGCCGCTGACGAGGACGGTTTTTCGATCTGGGTTTGCAAGGCAGGCGCCCGCCGCGGCTCCCATGCCGAAGCCCATTGCGCCCAGGCCTCCGGAAGTGATGAAGGTGCGGGGATTTTCAAAGGTATAATACTGCGCCGTCCACATCTGATGCTGGCCTACGTCCGTAATGATCTGCGTCTCGTCCGGCGTGAGGCGGTCAAGCGTTTCGATGACCTGCTTCGGCGTCGGAAAGCCGTCCGGAGGAGCGGAGGGCTGCGGCTGGCAGAAGGAGGCGGTTTGCGCGCGCCACGCGGCGTGCTCCATCGGGGGGAGTTCTTCGTTCAGCCGCCGGAAAACCTCCTTGAGGTCGCCACGCAGATGGTATTCGGAAAAAAGATTTTTGTCCATCTCCGCCGGATCGATATCGATATGGACGATTTTTGCCTTGGGGGCGAACTGTGCGCGGTTACATGCCACGCGGTCAGAAAAGCGCGCGCCCGCAGCGATCAGAAGGTCGCATTCCTGCGCGGCCCGGTTGGCTGCGTAAGCGCCGTGCATCCCGATCATGCCGAGGTAGAGCGGGTGGTCGGCCGGAAAACCGCCCAGGCCCATCATCGAAGAGGCGACGGGGATATCCGCATGCTCTGCCAATTGCAAAAGCTCCCGGGAGGCGCCGGAAGAGATGACGCCGCCGCCAATATAGAGCAGTGGCTGATGTGCATCACGAATCGCCTGCACTGTGCGTTCGAGGCAGACCTCGCGCGGCGGTGCCGGAGGCGCCATTTGAACGGCGGGCTGGGGCGTATAGTCTGTGCTAGTCAACGTAATATTTTTCGGGATATCGACCAGGACGGGGCCTTTCCGGCCGGAACCTGCGATGCGGAACGCTTCCCGCAGGCTGGGAGCCAAATCCTCGATCCTTTTGACGATGAAGCTGTGCTTTGTAATCGGCATCGTGATGCCGGTGGTGTCAACCTCCTGAAAGCTATCGCGCCCGAGAAGCGATGCGTCCACGTTGCCCGTGATGAAGACCACGGGGATCGAATCCATGAAGGCAGAGGCGATGCCCGTGACGAGATTGGTGGAGCCGGGGCCGGAGGTGGCAAGGCAGACGCCCGTTTTCCCGCTGGCGCGCGCATAGCCCTCCGCCGCGTGTGCAGCGCCCTGCTCATGCGCGGTGAGGATGTGGCGGATTTTACCCTTGTAAGCGTAGAGCGCATCATACACCGCGAGGACGGTCGCGCCCGGATAGCCGAAAATCGTGTCCACACCCTGCTCAAGCAGCACCTCCATAATGATCTGTGCGCCTGTTTTTTCCATGCACGGTCACCTCCGTTATTTTTCGTTTCATATCCTTGCTGGAGCCCCAAGCAGGCGACGGCAAGATTTTCCTCCCCAGCCTGTGGAATGATATCAAAAAACGCCTTCCTCTTCCTTACTCAGAAGACGAAGGCGTGTTAAAACAGCTTCCGCGGTACCACTTCAATTGCCCCTTTTGGGGCCGCTTACGGCATCAGGCCTCCCGGCCGAATCCCTGCCCGTATAACGGCGGGCCTCCGTCTCCCCTAGCACGCCTTCCAGCGCTTTCAGTTTGCAGCTCCGGGGCGAGTTCACCAGATCAGCACCGCCGCCTTACAGCGACCGGCGGCTCTCTGCGCGCGCGGATAAGGATACTATTCCCCATCAAAGCCTTTTGCTTTTTGGATATCCTAGCACGGTTACAGATGATTGTCAAGAAAAAACATTCTCCCGCAGCGCTGTTTAGGCGCCGTGGGAGGACGGAGATTCACCACGCGGAATCGGCTGCCTGACAGCACCTAGCAGGCAATACTCCTGAAAATGGAGAACTATTCAGGGGACACCGTTTTCGATTGGGAAATGGGTAATGTGATGATACTTCACACATCGAAAGCAATAGTGGAAAAATTATCCCAAAATTGCCTTATAAATTGGGCGACCTCTCAAAAAACACGGGAAAAAGGTCGTCTTTTTTTATGTTATTTTTATTATATCATCAAGCATGACAAAATGCAATGCATAAATTGCTAGAGTTTTGCATTACACTATATATTACAAAATGCATTACGAAGTTTTCCTGAAGTGTTGCGATTTATATGCAGGGAGAGGGATGGAAGCACCATGAGCAGCCGATTTAAAATTCCAAAGATGCCTTCCACGGTGAATAAAACCATCCGATTCCCACAGTCTGTTGTTGATCAGGTGGAAGCGGCGTTGCAAGGCACTGACTGCAACTTTTCTCAATTTGTAATTGCGGCGGTTCGCGTTGCACTGGAAAACTTGGAGGAAGACAGGTTGGCAGAGCAAAGGCAGGCGAAGCCGCCGGACGATAGCGAAAAAATAGAATAACAGGCATGTAGATTAAAATAATAAAAGCGCATCGGGCATTGGCCTGATGCGCTTGGTTTTTGATGAGCAGGTGAAAGAAAGATACCGGAGTGGACTCACGGGTGGAAATCCACTCCGGCCGGTTACATGATGCGGAGATTACGCAACCACCTTGCCGCCGAAGGTTTTGAAGAGGTCGACGATCGCGCGGGCGATGCGGTTGAAGAACGCCATCACCTTTGCAAAGAAGCCGCCGATGCCTTCGTTGTTGGACTTGATGCCGAGATTCTCCGCGATGGATTCGCAGAGAGAGACGGACGCGTCCGCAATCGAGAGCGCGTCACCGCCCTGCGCGGCAGCGACGATTGCGCCGATCTCATCGCCATAACCCATGCCGATCTGATCGCCGATGAGCTTGGAAAAAGCAACCTGGTTGGCCGGGATTTTCAGGGTCTTGCCCACATAGCCCATGAGGGCCGCGAAGACCATGGTCTGGTCGCCGTTGATCGCCATGCGGTAGCCACCCGGAAGGCCGCTCTCCACAGCATTCGCTGTGCCCATGGTGGCGAGATAGTTCACGTCAAACGCCGGGAGCTCAAAGCCGATCAGGCCACCGACCATGGAGACAACACCGCTGAAGTCAGTAGGAAGATCAATGCCTAAATCAATGCCCATACTTGACAACATATGGAGAAGAGCCGTCAACTCAGATCCAACCTCGCCATACGTATAGGCAAGATCCGGAAGGACATCGCCGAGATAGCCGAACGGATCGGCAACCAGCGCGTCAATCGCCTTGGTCAGGATATCGGCAATATAGTTGAGAGAGCCAGCCTGATAGAGTTCAAAAACGCTGGCAGGCATGTTGCCCACATGGAAAGCCTCCAGGAGGGAAGCGAGCGGCTCATAAAGGTTGGGCGCAAGCAACGCAAGGACAGAGCCCAACGTGGCGTTGAGGTTGCCGCTGCTGCCGTTGACCGCCTTGACAAACGCCTCGCGGTCACCAGGCGTAACCCCCCAAACCATTTTGCTGGCGTCAAAATCAATCCAGGTATTCCCGTCAGATTTGATGGTGCTCATGTAAGCTTTGGCTTCCGGATAATCAGCAGAAATGTTGCTCGCAGCAGTGCTTGCGGTGATTGCCATGACATCCTGGTTCAGGAGCTTGAAGATTGCGGTTACCGTTGCATCCGTGTAGAGCTTTTCCTGCACCTTGACGGTCTTCAGGATCGGAGCGAGGAGCCCGTTGAGAGCATCTTTCGTTTGTTTTGCGCTCTTTGCGCTCATGTTTTCGTAGACTGCGGAATGGTCCGTCGCAGCAGCTTTCTCATTGAACGCCGCCGCAGCCGCCGTAGCGGCTTCGTTTGTTGCCGCGCTCGCCGTCATTACGCCGCCGAGGGTTGTCATTACCATCAGGGCGGCCAAGAAAACAGAGAGCAGCTTCTTTGCCTTTTTCATAGCCTTTCACACCTCTTGCAAGAATTACCGTCCTATTACACAAAATAGGAGGCGTCCATCTAAATATTATGGACAAAGTTATTTTAATCCCTTCTATACTTTTTGAAAAGGCCTTGCTAGAATTTTGAAAAAAATCGAAACATTTTGGTCGGCTTTTCCTGTAGAGAATTGAAAATATTTCAAATCCTTATGAATAGAAAAGTCTTTCGTGGTAGACCTGCATAAGGATGGGAAATGCTTACCGGTGCCAATCCCCATAACAAAATGCCCACGATAAAACCGTTGTTTCCCTTATTCATCAATGCTATGCGCCGCTGGGTGCTGACGGAAGGCCAAGGCAGCATAGCGCTTTGCTCACTGCGTGGCTCGTGAGGAAATTTTTGCCCCTGCCGCGCACGG
>DCJV01000109.1:7576-7897 GCA_002320555.1 Ruminococcaceae bacterium UBA1691
ACGAACCTTCCCATGTGTTTGAGACGATGTGAATCGTCGAGTTTGGGAAGGTTCGCCGAACTGTTTTTAACGTGTCGCAATCTTTCCGCTGCCGAAGTGCCGTGCAAACGGCCCCTTTTGCTTCCTTTTCCGGCCGANNGCCTGAGCGCGGACCAATTTCTTCCTCCATTGACAGGCTGCTCTCCTGACGGCGTCAGGGAAAGCAAGTCTGATTACTTTCATTGTGATGCAGGTTTCGCTAACGCGACTTCATTCTCTTTGCTCGATGCAAAGCGAACGAAGCAAGAGAAACACGCGCGGGGGAGTGTCCCCCACGACCCC
>DCJV01000091.1 GCA_002320555.1 Ruminococcaceae bacterium UBA1691
CCATATTCCCCGTCGTATCCGGGGGAGAGGGTCACCTCACCTGCGCGCATACGGCGGATCCCCTCCGCCACGCTGGGCCCGGCGGCATGTGCGATCTCCTCGAGCGGCGCATCGCGCAGGATGTAGAATTCCGGGCCGAGGCTGTGCAGAAGCGCGTCATAACGAGTTTGCACTTTTGCGCTCGCGGGCGTAAAGCCAATGGAGGCGGCGATTACCTCCGGCAGCGGGACGATGCTCTCAAAGGGGCGCGCCTGCGCGGGGCGGTAGCCCTCTTCGCGATCCGCCAGGTCTTCTACGCGGTGCAGCACGCCGATGGTCAGCTTTTTGCCGCAGATCGGGCAGCGCCCGTCTGTCTCCAGCGTTTTGGAGGGCTTCAGGCACAGCTGGCAATTGCGGTGCCCGTCGAAATGATATTTTCCCTCCTCCGGAAAGAATTCAATGGTTCCGGCAAAGCCGCCGGAATGCGGGCTTTCCAGCGCTTTCGCCATAGCATCATAGGAGAGGGGGGTGTCGAACAGATTTGCCTCTCGGCCGAGCTTCTGTGGGGAATGTGCATCCGAATTGGAGACGAGCGTGTAACGGTCAAGCGCGGAGAGCCGCCAGTTCATCGGCGGGTCGGAGGAGAGGCCGGTTTCCACCGCATGAAGATAGGGCGTCATATCCCCAAAGCACGCTTCCATAGAATCGAAGCCGGAAAATGCGCCGAACATGGAAAAATGTGGCGTCCAGATATGCGCGGGGATGAAGACGGACTCCGGACAGATGTCCTTCGTGATCTCCAGCAGGTCCCGGCTGTCCAGACCCAGGATCGGGCGGCCATCGGAATGCAGATTGCCAATCTCCTCGAGCCGGTGCGCCAATTTGTCCGCTGCCTCCAGGGAGGGGAGCAGGATGAGATTGTGTACCTTGCGCACCTTGCCGTCTTTTTTATAGATCAAGCTGATTTCACCCGTCACCAGAAAGCGGGGCGTTTGCTCCGCTCCGTTCGGAGCTCCGGTGAGGCGAAAATCATCTTTTAAGCGGTACAGACCGTCCTCCGCCGGCATGAGCTTTTCCCGCAGTTCTTCGCGCCAGGCCGGGTGCGTGAAATCGCCCGTCCCGACGACGTCGATCCCCTTGCGCCGCGCCCAGAGTTCCAGCGCTTCCGGAACGCAGTCCCGGCTGGTCGCGCGCGAATATTTGGAATGGATATGTAAATCGGCAATCAGCATGTTAAACCTCCGCAGAATGTCAGGATTTGATATACCATCATAATAGCCGCTTTTTGTCATAGATGCAAGTGAAAAGGCGTAAAACAGAAAACGGCCGGCATTTCTGCCGACCGTGAAAAAGCCCTTGAAAAGGGTTCAATCGCCTTGGGTAACCCCAACGCGATTGAAAAGAGAGAGAGAAGAAAACGAATCTACAGTGTTTGCTGACAACCACCTCAGCTACACTGTGCCTATAGTATAGCCATGAATCATTAACTCTATACAAAGAAAAAATAAAATAAATCTAAATTATTGATGATGAATTCAATACATTTATGATGGGTCTCAGAGCTTGAAGCGGTATCCCGCACCCCATACCGTTTCAATATACTGCGGATTGGAACTGTCGTCCTCGATTTTTTCCCGGATGCGGTTGATATGGACCGTCACCGTGGAGGTCTCTCCAATCGCATCAAAGCCCCAGATGCGGTCAAAGAGGGTATTTTTGCTGAAGACAATATTGGGATTGGAGGCGAGAAAGACCAGCAGGTCAAATTCCTTATTGGTCAGCACGGCCTCCTTTTTATTGACGTAAACGCGCCGCGCATTTTTATCGATATAGAGATTTCCGATGGAGATATAATCGTCCGCCATACCTTCTCCCTTTGCCGTCAGGCGGTCGTAGCGAGCAATGTGCGCGTGGACGCGTGCGACAAGCTCAGAGGGGCTGAAGGGCTTGACGATATAGTCGTCCGCGCCGATGCCAAAGCCACGGATCTTATCGATATCCTCTTTTTTTGCCGAAACCATCAGAATTGGAATATCCTTTTCCCGGCGGATGCAGCGGCAGATTTCAAAGCCATCCATGCCGGGGAGCATCAAGTCGAGAAGGATTAAGCTGTAATTCTTTTTCAGCGCGGCCTCCAGCCCTTCTTCGCCGTTAAATTTGGTATCGACTTCGTAGCCGTTGGCCTCCAGGTAATCCCGTTCGAGCTCTGCAATATTTTTATCGTCTTCAATGATCAAAATTGATTTTGTCATATTGTATATTCCTTTCTATGCGGGCGTATATCGAAGTTTTGTGAGGAAGCCTTATTCCTGCTTGACCGCAGGCAGCAGGATGCAGATGGTGAGGCCCTTGCCGATGCTGCCGCTCGCCCAGATTTTTCCGCTGTGCCGGTCGATGATCTGCTTTGTAATCGCAAGGCCCAGGCCGCTTCCGCTGCTGACATTGGTGCGTGCGCGGTCCGTGCGGTAGAAGCTGTCGAATATTTTCGTCAGGTCTTCTTCGGATACGCCCATGCCATTGTCGGCAATCTCAATGCGGATGTCGGGGCCGTCCATGCGCAGCGTGATACAGATCGTACAGAGGCCGGGCTTTTTATATTTGACACAGTTGTTGATGATATTCATCACAGCGCGCTTCATCTGCACGCGGTCAACGCTGGCACAAACGGAAGTGCCGCACTGATTGTCAAACAAAATCTCTGCCTCCTGTGTTGCAAATTTCGGCTGCAGCTCGTCGCAGCAGTCCTCGAAAAAACCGACCAGATCAACCTGTTCGAAATAGAAGGGAATGCGGTCAAGGTCCAGCTTGGAGAAGGTAAAGAGCTCACTGACCAGATTGTCCATGTCGCAGGCGGTGCTGTAGATCGTTTTGAGATAATGCGACTGCTTTTCCGGCGTGTCGGCAATGCCGTCGATCAGGCCGGAGACATAGCCCTTGATCGCCGTCAGCGGCGTGCTCAGGTCGTGCGAAATGCCGGCGAGCAGCTCTTTACGGTTATCTTCATAACGTTGCTGCGCTTCCACAGAATCCCGCAGGCGCAGGCGCATTTCATCAAAGTCCGCGCATACATCGCCCAGCTCGTTCTTTCCCTCGTAATTGACCCGGTAATCCAGATTGCCATCCCGGATTTCATGGGTTGCCCGGCGCAGTTTGTCCAAAGGAACCAGAATGCCGCGCGAAATAAAGGTGACGAGCATGATATCGGTTGCAAGGGTCACCAGAATCGCGAGGCCGATAAAGACCCAGCCCATTGTATCCATATATTCAAACGCCCGTTTAGGCAGGTCTTCCGTTGTGCTCGCGACCACACTGACGAGCGTTGGATCGCAGATGAGGATACATACATGCTTTCCATCCGCCGTTTTGGTAACGGTTGAGAGAATCGTCCCGCGGGAACTGGTATAGAGCAGGGAATCCTCATCGAAATTTGCTCCGCTGGCGATGCGGTCCACTTCATTGCGCCATTCCTCCAAAGAATAGCCAGCGGTCGAATAAGCAGGCTCCTTTTCAAAAAGAATGGCGACCAGCGCGCCTGTATCCTCGATATCCTTGCACATAGCGATGATATTCTCGTTTTCTGCAATGTTTTCCCCGCTTTGGAGTACCTCTTTTTCGAGCTTGTTGACATGGAACTGCAGCTGGTAGACGGAGATAAAACCGAGGGAATCCGTTAACTGTGTGCGGACGTCCGTGCCGTCGAAGCGGTAAACGAAGCCGGTAAAAATGACCACAGTGATAATAATCACCAGCGAGCAGGGAATAATTAGCATTAAGATATTGGAGATAATCAATCTGGTTTTGATGGAAATGTCCTTTAAATGCAAAGAATTCCTCCTCTTCCGGACGGGAGAGGCCGCAAGGCAACTCCCTGCTTTTTACAATGTTATTTATTATAGCATTGATACGGTGAAAAGTTAAGACCCTTTCCCAATAAGTATTATACTATTATTACAAGCGTTAAAGCATGCGCAACGCGCGGGGGGGTGTAAAGAAGGGGAGAAAAAAGGAGAAAA
>DCJV01000151.1 GCA_002320555.1 Ruminococcaceae bacterium UBA1691
GCTGCCTCGGCCTTCCGTCAGCGCCCAGCGGCGCATAAATTACGAAAACGATCAGAAACCATGCTTTTTTGTGCACTTTTTTCTTCTCTTAGACTTTTTCGACAAGTTGAGGCGCCCGGTATAGTACCGAGCGCCCTAAGTATCCATTTTCTATTTTATATCTGCTCCTCGCCGGTCTTAAAGCCCTCGCCGAGGATTTCGCCAGCCTCCGCCACCACGATGAAGGGGTTCTGGTCGATCCGGCGGATAATCCTGCTCAGGCGGGCAACCTCGCTGCTGCGCACTGCGCAGATGAGCATATTCTTATCCTCGCCCGTGTAACCCCCGCGCACAGGTAGGATGCTCACGCCCCGGTGCATCTCCTTAGTGACCGCGTCTGCGATTTCCTTCGCGTGCGTGGTGACGACGAAGAGCATCTTGCCGTTGCCGGTACCATACATCATATAGTCGATCACCTGGCCACTGACGAAGATGACAATCATCGCATATAGCGCACTCTCCATATTGCCGTACACTATCCATGCCGCTGCGACCACCACCAGGTCGCAGAACATGATCAACCGTCCCATGGGGAGATGCGGCCACTTCCGGCGCAGCAGGCGGCTGATGATATCAACGCCGCCCGTCGTCGCCCCCCGGATGAAGATGAGCGCCATTCCCGCGCCGGACAACACGCCTCCGAACAGGGCAGCTAGCAGGCGGTCCCCCTGATATGCCGGCAGAAAGGGGGCGGTCACATCGATCGAGACGGAGAGCAGAACCGTCGCAATCATGGAGTTGAGCAGGAAGCGCCAGCCGAGGAATTTCCAAGCGATCAGGAAAATCGGGACATTGATGGCCAATACCATCACACCGATGGGTGTATGAAACAGATGGTTCAAAAGCATCGCGATACCGCTGACCCCGCCGGGTGCAATCTGGTTCGGGACGTTGAACACATTCATGGCAGCCGCATAGAGCAGGCAGCCGACGATCCACATCAGTACGTCGGTCACACCCTCCCGCACCGCGCTGCCGCGTTTGCGCAATCTGCCGAATTCCCGCGGTTCCATTTTCTTTTTGTCTGCGTCACCATTCGTGCCAGGTTGTTTTCCGCTTTTGTCTTCCATTTTGCGATCTCCTCCGTTTTCCCTTTTTGATTCAGAAGGTAGCAGCCGTTTTGGATGGATCGTTCGCCATGTCCTCCGTCTGCAGATGGGTGAACAGCTCCTGCAGGCGCTGTATCCGCCCCTGCAGATAGAGATAGCCCATCAGCGCTTCAAAGCCCGTAGCTGCATGATAATCGCTGTGGGATGCATTTTTGGGGATATGGCCAGGATGGGCATTGCGCCCCCGCTTATATACGGCAAGTTCCTCTGCATCCAGCAGCGGCATCAATTTTGTAATGGCACACGCCTGCGCGGAGGCCTTGACCTGCCGCACCGCGAGGCCGTGCAGCGCATTGGCGGGCCGGTTCGCCGCCCGGACCAGGCTTTCCCGGACAAAAAGCTCATAGACCGCGTCACCCAGAAACGCAAGCGTCAACGGGCTCAGCTGCTGCGGGTCACAGCCGCCATATAAAAAGGTATCCAAAAAAACAACCCCTTCGCCGTGCCCTACGGCACGTAATCAAACTCGATATCGTAAATATTCACCGTGTCGCCTTCATGGATACCGCGCTCGACCAGTCCATCGATGATCCCGCTCGAACGCAGCACCCGCTCAAAATATTGCAGGGATTCATAATCCTCCGGATTGATCTGGTTGAGAATCGGCGTCAGCCAGGGCGCATCTACAAAATAAATGCCATCGTGCTCCGTAATGGTGAATCCATTGTTTTTCTTCTTTGCCAACGCTTCCAGCGGAATCTCCTCGCGCTCATACTGCCTGATGGGGGGGAGCGTATGAAGGCGCGCGGCGATAGCGTCGATGAGCTGCTTTGTTCCATAGGAAATCGCAGCGGACATCTTAAAATAGTCATATCCCTTTTCCCGGATATATACCTCGAAGCGGGCAAGCTGCTCATCCTCTGCCAGATCGCATTTGTTGCCCGCCACGATCTGCGGGCGGGTGGCAAGCTCCGGGTTAAAGGCAACCAGTTCCTGATTGATCTGCTCAAAATCCGCAATGGGATCGCGCCCTTCGCTGCCGGAAACGTCTACGATATGCACCAGCAGCCTGCAGCGCTCGATATGCCGCAGGAATTCATGGCCCAGGCCGACACCCTCGCTCGCACCCTCGATGAGGCCCGGAATATCCGCCATCACAAAGGACTGGCCTTCGCCCATGCGCACCACCCCCAGCACCGGCGTGAGCGTGGTGAAATGGTAGTCCGCGATGACGGGCTTTGCCTCGCTAACGACTGATACGAGCGTCGATTTTCCCACATTCGGGAAGCCGATCAGCCCTACGTCCGCGAGGAGCTTGAGCTCCATTGTCAGCTCCCACTCCTCGCCGGGCGTACCGTTTTTTGCAAAGCGCGGCGCCTGCCGCGTGGCGGTGGCAAAATGCGGATTCCCCCATCCGCCGCGTCCACCTTTCGCTGCAACGAAGGGATCATCGGATGATAAATCCGCCATTACCTTGCCGGTCTCTGCCTCGCGCAGCACCGTCCCACGGGGAACGCGAATGACAAGATCCTCCCCCTTCCGGCCGTTGCGGCGGCGCGGACCGCCATCCTGCCCATTGGGCGCTTTGTATTTTCTTTTATAGCGGAAGTCAGACAGGGTGACAAGGTTATCATCCACCTGAAAGATAATGTCCCCGCCCTTACCGCCGTCTCCCCCATCTGGGCCTCCGGCCGCGACATATTTTTCACGGCGGAACGAAACAGCGCCGTTGCCCCCGCTGCCCGCCTCAATTTTGATCTTTGCGATATCTACAAACATTTTGTCCATCCATCCCCGGCTGTCAGCCGCATATTCTTGTGGGATACAGGATTCCCCTGCATATTATACCTGAAATTTACCAAATAATAAACCACTAATACAATACTTTTCTCAGCTGCCCGACTTGGATAGGTGCACAAGAATGAAGCGTGAAAATTCAGATACTTTGTACCGTTTTTTATTCATAATAGATGACTTTTGCCAAAAAATATGTTATAATGTAACAAAATATTCACAGAGGGATTTTTTCGACCTCTCGGGATATTCATAAAGCAGGTGATTGACTTTCATGTTTGAACAAACCATCAGCGTCGATCGGCTTGAGCAGGCGGTTAGTTTGTTTGGCAGCTTTGATGAAAACATCAGGCTGATCGAGCAGGAATACGGCGTCAGCGTCATCAGCCGAGGCTCCGACCTCAAGGTTACGGGCGAGGCGGAAAACGTCTCCAAGGCCGTGCGCGCCATCGGCGGGCTTCTGACGCTCATCAATCGCGGCGAGGCGCTCAGCGAGCAAAACGTGCGCTATGTCCTCTCTCTTGTGGCGGAGGGCAGCGAGGATAAAATCCACGCCCTCACGGCGGACTGCATCTGCATCACCTCGCGCGGCAAGCCCGTAAAGCCGAAAACCCTTGGGCAGAAGCGGTATATCGAGGCGATCCAGAAGAATACGATCGTATTGGGCGTCGGCCCGGCCGGTACGGGTAAGACCTATCTGGCTGTCGCCATGGCCGTCACCGCATTCCGCGCCAAAGAGGTCAACCGCATCATTCTCACCCGTCCAGCCGTGGAGGCGGGAGAAAAGCTTGGCTTCCTGCCCGGCGATCTGCAGCATAAGGTCGACCCTTATCTGCGCCCGCTGTATGATGCCCTGTTCGACATGCTCGGCGCGGAAAATTTTCAAAAATATCAGGAGCGCGGGAATATCGAAGTTGCACCGCTCGCCTATATGCGCGGCCGCACGCTCGACGACAGCTTCATCATTCTGGATGAAGCACAGAATACCACCAGCGAGCAGATGAAGATGTTTTTAACGCGCCTGGGCTTCAATTCCAAGATTGTTGTCACCGGTGACATCACGCAGGTGGACCTGCCCGATGGGAAGCGCTCCGGCCTGGTCGAGGTCATGCGGATTCTCAAGGGCATTGACGACATTGCTGCCGTCACCTTTACTGAAAAAGACGTCGTGCGCCACAGGCTGGTGCAGGACATCATCAAAGCATACGAAAGACATGAGGAGGGCAAACGCAGAAATGACCGAAAATAAAGTAAAAGTGATTATTTCCAATGCGCAGAAGGAAGTGAAAATTCCCACAGGGGTACGCATGCTGGTGCGCCGCTGCTGCACGGCAGTGCTGATCCTTGAAGAATTCAAGGGCCCGGCAGAGATCAGCGTCAAATTCGTTGACGACGACGAAATCCACAAATTGAATAAGCAATACCGCAATGTAGACAGCAGCACAGACGTTCTCTCCTTCCCGCTCGGGGAGGACGGCGTATACGACATCAATCAGGACACCGGCGCGCAGATGCTCGGGGATATTGTCATCTCCATGCCGCACGCCGTGGAGCAGGCGGAGCGTTTCGGGCATTCGCTCCAGCGGGAAATCGGCTTTCTGACCGTGCACTCCATGCTCCATCTGCTTGGCTACGATCACGAGGCAGGCGGTCTCGAGAGCGTGCGGATGCGTGAAAAGGAGGAGACCGTTCTCACCCAACTCGGCCTGCAGCGCAATGGCAGCTACTATATGGGAGAATAATTGCACGACCGGAAATATGAAGACAGCGGCCGCAATGCACTGAAAAAGCACCGGCGCTCTTGGCTTTAAAACGCTCACGCAGAGCCTGCTTTGCTGCACGGCGTTGCGGCTTGGAAAGGATTTTTATGAAAGCCTTAGGCATGAGCTTCGTCTATGCGATCCGCGGCATTTTCTACTGCCTGCACCATGAGCGCAATATGCGGATTCATTTCGTCTGTATGGTATATATGTATGTCTTTCTGCTGGGCTTCGATTTCTTTCAGCTCTCACGCACCCAGTTTGCCATCATCTTTCTTGCAAACGCGATCGTGGTGATGGGGGAGCTGATCAATACGGCGGTGGAACGTGCCGTCGACCTGCATGGTAAGGAAAATCATCCGCTGGCGAAAGCGGCGAAGGATACGGCAGCGGGCGGCGTACTGGTCGCAGCCATTGGCGCTGTGGCCGTGGGAATTGCCCTGCTGTGGCAGCCGCCTGCATTTCGTGCGCTGTATCAGTATTTTGCGTCCCATTCCGGTTCCCTCGCGCTGTTTGCCGCGAGCCTGCTATGCAGCGTTGTCTACATATTCATGGGGCCGCTGAAGCTGCTAGGGCTGGAGGAGACAAAATAAGTCATACGTATTTTGAGAGGCGGTTTCAAAGACCGCCCTTTTATTTTTTCTGGAGTTCGTCCTTTAAATATGCTATACTAAGGATAGCATCGGTAAACAAGGGGAAACAGCGCCGCCCGGCAGCCGCAAAGCCACGTTTGCCGCGTTCTCGGCCTCGGCTGGCGGCAGCCAGCCTTCGCCCTGTGGCCTTGCAAACCTGCCCCCGCGGCGCCGGAACGGTCCTTTGGAGTTTTGGGGCAATGCCGGGGCCTTTGGCAAGGCAGACGACGACGCCTTCCTTGCCGGAAGGCGAGGAGGATAACGCCGGCAGAGGTCCTCGGCATTGCCCTCAAAACCGTTGTTGCCCCTGTTCGCCGATGCTAAAGCCTATATTGAATAAAAAGCATTACACTTTATCCTATTAACTATAATTTATTCAATGTGTTTCGCGTGTTTTCCGTATGCGTCACGCTGAAACGCATGGTTTGTATCCACTTCCATTTCGCATACGGAGAAAAGGTTGTTGACAATGACTGAAACACGCACTGCTTTTATTTCCATCGTGGGGTGCCCGAATGTTGGGAAATCTTCGCTTTTAAACCGGATGCTCGGTCAGAAGATCGCCATCGTTTCCGATAAACCGCAAACTACCCGCACACGCATCATGGGCGTCCTGACGCAAGATGAGATCCAGCTGGTATTTACCGACACGCCGGGCTTTCATCGCCCGCATAATAAGCTGGGCGAAAAAATGGTCAAGGCGATCGGCGACAGCATCGCCGATGTGGACGCCTGCCTGTTTGTCGTGGAGCCGCAGGGCGAGCTGCGGCAGGCGGAAAAAGAGCTCATCCAGCGCTTTCAGGCGGAAAATCTGCCCGTGATCCTTGCCATCAACAAGATCGATACACTCCCGCGCAAAGAGCTTTTGATGGAGCGCATTCTCAAGCTCTCCGCTCTCTATGATTTCACGGCGGTCGTCCCCGTCTCTGCGATCAATGGAGACGGCGTTCCGGAACTGCTTGAGGAGCTGAAAAAGCTCTCTGTTCCCTCCATGCATTTCTTTCCGGACGACACGCTCACCGATCAGCCGGAGCGTGTTATTGCCGCAGAAATCATTCGGGAGAAGCTGTTGCGCCTACTTGAGCAGGAGATTCCACATGGGATCGCCGTCAGCGTGGAAAAAATGCGCGAACGCGACAGCAGCGATCTGATGGACGTGGAAGCAACGATTTACTGCGAGCGCGAAAGCCATAAAGGCATTGTGATCGGCAAAAAAGGCGCGATGCTCAAGAAGGTTTCCACCTATGCCCGTGAGGATATGGAGCGTTTCTTCGGCTGCCGCATCAATCTGCAATGCTGGGTGAAAGTCAAGGAGGACTGGCGCAACCGCGAGGGGCTGATTCATAACTTTGGCCTGGACTGACCAGTCTATTTTGAGCGAATGGGAGTATTGTCATGCGATCTGAGCAGGAGATGTCCGACCTGATTTTGAACACGGCCAGGGAGGACAAGCGCATCCGTGCCGTCTATATGAACCGCTCCCGTACCAACCCCAATGCGCCAAAGGATATCTTTTAGGATTATGACATTGTCTACGTCGTGCGGGAAACCCGCTTTCTGCTCCATGTGCAGAGGCTCCCAAAGGATGCATCTGCAATTTACGAATCTATCGTTTTCTGACAGAAATAGAGAAATCAAAAATTACCTCTGATATTCCCCCTGTTGTGTGAGACAGTAAGTAATGCCGTCTGATCGAGGCGAACTACTTACAAGAACGCACATGCGTTCGATTCTGTACGAGCAGGGAGAGGATTATTGATGGACAACAATCAACAAGCGTGGGCGCAATTTGCCGCAACCGGCCGGGTGGAAGACTACCTGCGGTTCCGGATGCAGGCAGAAAATCGTACGCAGCCCACGCAGGAGGCATCGACCCATGCGCCTGAATACGGACGGCCTGGTCATCCGGGAACAGAATATCGGTGAGGCGGACCGCAGGGTAACGCTGCTCACGCGCGACTATGGCATCGTGCATGCCTTTGCTCGCGGCGCGCGGCGGATCAAAAGCAACGCTTTAACCGCCACTCAGCTTTTGAGCTATTCCCGTTTCTCCATTTTTCAGGGACGGGACAGCTACATAATCGATGAAGCAGAACCGATTGAGGTTTTCTTTTCCCTGCGCGGGAATATGGAAAACCTCTCTCTTGCGCTATATTTTGCCCAGCTCATGGCGGAGCTTGCGCCGGAGCTGGACGATGCGGCGCCGTATTTGCGGCTGATTCTGAATACGCTGCATCTCCTCGCCGCCGGCAAGCGCCCGCCTTTACAGCTGAAGGCCATCTTTGAGCTGCGATTGCTCTCGATTGCAGGTTATATGCCGAGTCTGGTCGCCTGTGAAACCTGTGGCGCATTCGAATCCGATCCGATGTATTTCGACACGGTGCATGGCCGTCTCTATTGCAAAAACTGCCGCCCCAAAACACCGCACGACACGCTGCCCATCGGCGTTGTCACGGCCATGCGGCACATTGTGTTTTCCGATTTCGACAAGGTGTTTGGCTTTACGCTTCCAGATGACAGCCTTCGAATTCTGTCAAATATCTCCGAGCGATATCTTCTCGCACAGACGCAGCGAGGATTTCAGACGCTGGATTTCTATCATCAGGTAACATCCTGATTTTGCAGAATAACCGTTTCTTACTTTCTTCTCGTAAAGGATATATACTTTACATAATCAATAGGAGAATTTATGATGAAAACAACAGAAAACCGTCATTACCGCTCCCTGGAGCTGGATAAAATCTTAGAAATGCTCGCTTCTCACGCCACCTGTGCAGATGCAAAGGAGCTTGCGCTGGCGCTCACGCCGCAGACGGATCTATATCTGGCACGCGCCCTGCTGAAACAGACGGAGGATGCGCACATGCTCCTCGCCCGGTTTGGCGGGCCGTCCTTTGGCGGACTGCGCAATGTCAATAACGCTTTGCAGCGCGCGGCTGCTGGGGGGATGCTGACCATGCGCGAACTGCTCGATATCGCCGAGGTGTTGCGTGTGATCCGTTCCCTTTCGGAATGGCGATCCCGCAGCGCGGGGGTGGATACCTGCCTCGACAATTTCTTTCAGGCGCTTATGCCGAACAAATTTCTGGAGGAGCGTATTATCAATGCGATTCTTTCTGAGGATGAAATGGCCGATAGCGCCTCCCCCACTCTGCAGGATATCCGGCGCAAAATCCGCGCCGCCAGTTCGCGTGTACGCGACCGGCTCGATCAGATGATCCGCTCCCCGCACTATCAGAAATTCTTACAGGAGCCCATTGTCACCCAGCGCAACGGGCGCTTCGTCGTCCCTGTCAAAAACGAAAACCGCGGCGAGGTCGCGGGTCTTGTCCACGATACTTCCTCCAGCGGCGCGACCGTCTTCATTGAGCCGATGGGCGTGGTGGAGGCCAATAATGAGATCAAGGTGCTCCAGAGCAAGGAGCGCGATGAGATCGACCGGATCCTCATGGAGCTGTCTACCGAGGCGGGCTCCTTTGCGGATACGGTCAAGGCGAGCTACGAATGCGCGGTGGAGCTCAATCTGATTTTCGCCAAGGCGCAGCTCGCCTACGAGATGAAGGCCGCGCCCCCACTCCTCAATGACGAAGGGATTATCGAGCTGCGGCATGCGCGGCATCCTCTGATTGCAAAAGACAAGGTCGTACCCACAGATATCCGCCTCGGCGGGGACTTCGACACGCTCGTTATCACCGGCCCCAACACGGGCGGCAAGACCGTATCGATCAAAACAATCGGCCTGCTCACGCTGATGGCGATGTGCGGCCTGATGATTCCGGTTGCCGATCAGAGCCGCATCTCCGTCTTCACGCATGTGCTCGCGGATATCGGAGATGAGCAGAGCATCGAGCAATCCCTCTCCACCTTCTCCGCTCACATGACCAATATCATCGACATCCTGCGTCAGGCGGACGGACACAGCCTCGTGCTCATCGACGAGCTGGGCGCGGGCACGGACCCGATAGAGGGCGCTGCGCTCGCCATGGCGATCCTCGAGCAGCTCCATTTACAGGGCGCAAAGGTTGCCGCCACCACCCATTATGCAGAATTGAAGGCTTACGCCCTGCAAACGCCGCGCGTAGAAAACGGCTGCTGTGAATTTGACGTTGCCACGCTGCGGCCGACCTACCGCCTGCTCATTGGTGTGCCCGGGCGGTCGAACGCCTTTGCGATTTCAGAGCGGCTGGGCATGGAAAGCGCTATCGTAGGCCGGGCGAGAGAGCTCGTCTCAGCAGAGAACACGCGGTTTGAGGATGTGGTGGAAAGCCTGGAAAAAAGCCATCAGGCGCTTGAGCAGGAGCGCGAGGAGGCACGGACACAGCGAAGCGAAGCGGAAGCAATCCGGCAACGGGCGGAAGAGCAGCTCAAGAGCATTGACCAACTGCGCAACAGGGAAATCGAGCAGGCGCGCGCGCAGGCGATGCGCATTGTAGAGCAGGCACGGCGGGAATCGCAGGCCTTCCTGATGGAGCTGGAAAAGCTCAAAAAGGAAAAGGAGCATTCTCAAAACCTGGCTGATCTTGCGCGGCGCGCAAAATCACAGATGAAACAGCACGCAAACGCGATGGCCGAAGTGACAAATCCGGTCGTTGCCCCGGTGGTGGACGATGCGGATTACGTCCTCCCCCGCCCGCTGAAGATCGGCGAT